>JAUNOO010000005.1 GCA_030531095.1 Bacteroidales bacterium | reverse complement strand
GCTTTTGAGAATTAGTCCTGAGCTTTTTCAACTTAGTCCTGAGCTTTTGGAGAAGTATCACAGGAATAATTTTTGATAGCTCAGGTAGGGTTAAAAAAGCATAGGTCAAAGTTGCGATTTCCCGAGTGGAAGTTTCTGAAGCCCAGCAAGTAGTTTAAGTGGTACGTGACCTTGTTTTTTTGTTCTCAGTTTTTCTCAACTTTCTTAATGTTTTTCCTTGTGCGGTTAGTAAAATAGTTGTACCTTTGCGGCAACATACTTACCCCGCTTCCCATAAGAACAGCGCGCTCAGGGTAAGTTTTTCTTTTTATATATGGTATCACTATATTATGAGCGACCGCAGATTTCAGTCACTCAACAAATAGAACTGCTGAAATCGGAGGGTTTGTCTTTCGCTGACGAAAAGCGGGCACTGCATTTGTTGCAAAACATTAGTCTGTTCAGACTGAAGAGTTATCTCAAACCACTGCGACGAAAAGGCGAGAAAACATTCAAGACTGGCGCAACATTTGAAGACGCCTACACCCTTTATAAGTTTGATTCGGCCTTGCGCAAGATGATATGCTCGGAGTTGGAGAAAATCGAAATATCCATACGCACCCAACTGTCGTTGGCTATGTCTGAACGCTCTGGCATATACTGGTTTGCAGACTCTGCAAATTTCCGTGACGCAGGCAAACACGCTTCGTTGCTGAATAAATTGGGTGATGAGCTTCGACGAAGCGATGATGATGCGATAGAGCACTTTTCCCGAACATACAACAATGCCTTTCCACCAAGTTGGATGACGTTTGAAGTCAGTTCTTTTGGCACATTGTCTATGATGTATAAGTGGCTGAAAGCCGGGCGCGCGCGTCGTCAAATAGCTAATTTCTATGGCATTTCCGACACTGTTATGGAGTCGTGGTTACACTCCATCGTTTATGTCAGAAACATCTGTGCCCACCACAGCCGCTTGTGGAATAAGCGGCTGAGCATCAATCCACTGGTGCCGCGCCATTTGCAACGCGCTTTCGTTGCAGTCCCAGCAGATACTAAAAGAGTTTACTACATTCTCTCCATTATACTCTATCTCCTCCAAACTATCAATCCAACAAATAGCTTTGCTGCTCGCTTCAGAATATTGCTGTTGCAGTATCCGCAGATAGACATTGCTGCGATGGGATTTCCCAAAGATTGGCAGGAGCAGGGATTGTGGGGAAGAAATTAGATGAGGCCAAGTGTACCCCTCATTTATGACCTCTCCTTTTTCTCCTGTGCACTTGCATCGTCCACTATCTTCGCCACGCCCAAAATTCAATCGAAGTTGTAGACAAAGAAAAATCGCAAAAGCCTACAGATGAAGCTTTTGCGATTTCTAGGTGATCCGCTTGGGGCTCGAACCCAAGACCCCAACATTAAAAGTGTTGTGCTCTACCAGCTGAGCTAGCGGATCTCCGTTTGCCGTTAAGCGAGTGCAAAGGTAAGACTTTTTGCTGACGCGTCAAAGTTTTTTGGTGTTTTTTTGTCAATGCTCTGCACACGGCGGCGGGGATGTCAATACATCTTATGACCGGCAAGGTCTTGCCAATGGCCGTGGGTGAAGTCGGGGATGCTGACCGGGCGACTGCCTTCGCGCGCCGAGCGTTCGCTCAGTTCGGCGAGGCACGACCATTCGGCAGCGTCGTAGACGTCGATGTCGAGGGGCAGACCGTGGCGGAGGCAATGGATGAGGCGGCAGTCCATCGTGTAGTTCATTTCGTTGGGCACACCGAGTTCGTGGCCTTTCTGCCACAGGTGCGCCGCCTGGTCGTTGGTGTGGCGGGCTGCCTCGGCGAGAGCGTCGTCGCCAGTGAGGATGGTGGCTGTATCGGTGGTCTTGACCGTGGGGACAGGGTATTTCTGCACGAAACCATGCGTGCCGCAGACCGTCTGGAGGCGGCTGTAGGGGCGCATGGACGTGACGTCGAGCTGGAGGAGGATACTGGCACCCTTAACGGTGCGGATAAGCGTGGAGTTGACGCGGCCAAGGAGGTGGTCGGTGCCGCAACCGCGCGAGGTGAGCGAAACTAGGTAGTCCATGCGGTCGCCGCGGTGGAGGTTGAGCAGCCATCCGATGGGGCCGATGCCGTGCGTGGGGTAAGGGTTGCCCTCGTGGCGGGCGCAACTGCGCTCCATCCAGTTGTGGGTGGCAGGCACGGCGTTGCCCGTCAAGCCGAACGTGTCGCGGAGGTTATGAATGTAGGCGCCCTCGCAATGGGTGATTTCGCCGAGCAGACCGGCGCGCTGCATCTCGAGTGTGGAGAGGGCGAAGTAGTCGTAGCAGCAGTTTTCGGTCATGAAACAATGGCGGCGCGTCACCTCTGCCGTCTCCACCAGGCGGTGGCACTCGTCCATGGTCGTGGCTGCGGGCACTTCTACCGCCACGTGCTTGCCCTGCCGCATGGCTTCCACCGACATTTCGCAATGCGAACTCCAGTCGGTGCAGATGTAGACGAGATCGATGTCGGCGCGACTGCACACTTCCCGCCAAGCCGCTTCGCCCACTATGCTTTCGGCGGCGGGACGGCCCGACTGGCGCAGGGTTTCGTTGGCAAGCGCCAAGCGGTCGGGGGCTATGTCGGCGATGCAACGGATTTCGGCGCCCTCGATGAAGGCGTAGCGCTCGAGGGTCTTCATGCCGCGCTGCCCGAGGCCTATCAAGCCTATGCGCACGAGGGGAATGGGGGCGCAGCGGAGTTCCAAAACGGTATCCATGACGGTGGTGGTATTAATATTTGCTGGAGATAAGGCTTAAACGTGTCCGCTTCAACCGCGCGGGTTTCGGGTTGGGGCAGAAAACCGCCAGGGCGGACTGTCCTGCGGACTAAAAAAGAAAAGCGGGCGCATCTTCACAGATACACCCGCCACTCAAAAAATTAACCCTTTTATTATAGAATACTATGAATAGATTCTTACTTTTTGCGGGACTGACCGTAGCGGCTCATGAACTTGTCGACGCGACCAGCCGTGTCGACGAGCTTAGACTTACCAGTGTAGAACGGGTGAGACGTGCTGGAGATTTCGAGCTTTACTACGGGATAGGTCTCGCCTTCAAATTCAACGGTTTCGGTCGTCTTGCAAGTTGAGCGAGACAGGAACATATCGCCGTTACTCATGTCCTTGAATACAACGGGACGATAGTTCTCGGGGTGAATACCTTTTTTCATTATTGCTATAGCTTTTTTAGTTATTATCTTGAGACGTGAATTGTTGGTAACAATTTCGTGTAATGGTCGGAATCGGCTGCAAAGATACGACTTTCTGTAAAGCTGGCAAAAACTTCCTTCAATTTTTTCTCACAACATTTTATTTTTCACCGTTGTCCACGACTTCTTCCGCGAGGAGTTCGGCGGGTTCTTCGGCGATATTGTCGTCGCCGTCCTCGGGTTCACGGATGACGTAGCGCTTATAGTAGGTGATGGCGAGCGTGGTCACGGGCAGGGCTATGATGAGTCCGCCGATGCCGCCGATAAATGCGCCCACCGAGAGCGCCAGCAGGATGATGGCGGGCGAAAGACCCATGATGCGCCCCATGACGCGCGGCGTCACGATGACGTCCTGGATGATTTGTACCACGATGTAGACGAGCAGCACGCCGCCCATGAGCAACCAGAAGCTGTCGCCCGTTTCGGCCGTGCGCAACAGGGCGAGCAGGGCGGCGGGGACGATGCCTGCCACCTGGAGGTAGGGCACGAAACTGATGATGCCGATGAAGCTGCCCAAGGCAATGGGCATGGGGAAGTCGATGAGCCAGAAACCGATGACGAACATCACGCAGTTGCTCAACGCGATGACCAACTGGCCGCGGAAGTAGCCGCACATGTAGTAGGTGATGTCGTTGAAGCACTGGCGGGCTATCTGGCGTTGCTTGTGGGGCACGAGGTCTATCCAGCCTTTGGCGTAGCGGTCGTAGTCGAGCAGGAGGAAGAAGAGGTAGAGCAGTCCCATGAGCGAGCTCACGATGCTGATGACGATGCTCGCCGTGGAGCAGAGAATGTCCCACACGCGCGGCAGGGTGCTCTTCAGGATGGCGAGGAAGTTGCCCGAAGCGACATACTGGTAGATGTCCGACGCGCGGAAGTGTTGCTCCACGTATTGGTCAAGCCCGTAGGGCAGTATGCTGCGCCCGGGACCGTTCTCGAGATAGCGCTGCACGATGTCCTTCAGGTGGGCACACTCGTCGAACATCGGCGGGATGCAGAGCCACAGCAGTCCGCACACCAGCGCCATGGCAGCCAGCAACGTGAGGATGACGCACACCACGCGGAAGCGCAGACGGCAGCGATGTTGCAGGAAATTGCACACGGGGTTGAGCAGATACGCCAATACGCCTGCCACAAGGAACGGAATCAGGACAGAATAGAGGTAGCGGAACGCGAAGTAAATCACGACGAGCACTCCTATATATATAAGTCCCCTTATCAGTCGGTCTATGTTTACAGATTTCAAGTCGGTTTGAGTTTGGGTTTTATCTTGTCCGGGCAAAGTTAACGAGCCGTGGGGAAAGTACCAAATAAAATCAAAACATTTTCTAAAACCGCCCCGTTTGTTTGCCCCTCCACGGATAAATCCATATATTTGCAGCATGGGAACGCTTTATTTGGTCCCCACACCCGTGGGGAATTTAGAGGATATCACGCTTCGCGCCTTGCGCATACTCAAAGAGGCCGACCTGATTTTAGCCGAGGACACGCGCACCTCGGGCATCCTCCTGTCACACTTCGACATCAAGAACAAGCTCTGTTCCCACCACAAATTCAACGAGCACCAGACCGCCGATGCTTTTGCCGTGCGCATTGCTGCCGGCGAGGTGATGGCGCTCATCTCTGACGCTGGGACGCCCGGCATTTCTGATCCGGGTTTTATGCTGGTGCGCGCCTGCGTGGAACGCGGCGTCGAGGTGCAATGCCTCCCCGGTCCCACGGCTTTCGTCCCCGCATTGGTAGCCTCAGGCCTGCCGTGCGAGCGCTTCACGTTCGAGGGTTTCCTCCCACAAAAGAAAGGCCGCGCCACGCGCCTTGAGGAGCTCCGCGACGAATCGCGCACGATGATATTCTACGAGTCGCCCCACCGCGTCACCAAGACGTTGGCCCAGTTTGTCGAAGTCTTCGGCAGCGAGCGGCGCGTCTCCGTCTGCCGCGAAATCTCCAAAGTACACGAGGAGAGCGTGCGCGGTACATTGGCGGAAGTCCTCGCCCACTTTGAAGCGGAAGCCCCGCGCGGCGAATTTGTCATCGTCCTCGAAGGCGGCGACTCGCCCAAGGAAGCTGCCCGCAAGGCCCGCAAAGCCGAGCGCGAACGACGCCGCGGCGGCAATGAGGAGGCCGAAGAAGTACTAGATTAATAACGAACAATTTATAAAACAGACAGATATGAACAAAATCATGTGTCTTGCAGTGGCAACTCTGGCGCTGACGCTTGGAAGTTGTCAGTCAAAACGCGAAAAGGAAAATACCGTAGACCATTCCCAAGCCACAATAGACTCCCTCCAGCGTGTCATCGCCCAGTCCACGAGCGAGAGCGAGGACATGGCGCGAACCATCCAGCAAATCCGCGACGGCTTCCGCCAAATCAATGAGGCAGAAGACCGCGTTATCCGCGAACAGGGCGAAGGTTCCGACCAGCAGATGATTGTGGAGAACATGGCTTTCATCCAGCAGACGCTCCGCCTCAACCGCGCCCGCATTGCCGACCTCCAGCAGCAGCTCCGCAACGCCAACCAGACCAGCAAGGAGGCGAAGAACGCCTACGAGGTCATGATTGAGGAATTCAACGTCCAGCTCGAAAGCAAGAGCCGCGAGATTGAAGACCTGCGCCGCCAGCTCGCCGAGAAGGACATCCAGATTGCCGAACAGGGCGAACAGATAACCCACCTCAACGAGAATGTGGAAGAACTCGCCACGAAGAACGCTGAAAAGGAACGCACCGTCATGGCTCAAGACCAGGAGCTCCACACCGCCTGGTACGTCTTCGGCACAAAGAAGGAACTGCGCGAGCAGAATATCATAGGCAAACGCGACGCCGTCATGCAGTCGTCCGACTTCAACAAGGACTACTTCACAAAAATCGACATCCGCGTCACCAAGAAAATCCCCCTCTACTCCAAGAGCGTAGAGCTCAAGACCAGCCACCCCTCCGGTTCCTACTCGCTCGACGAGGACGCACAGGGCATGTACACGCTCCGCATCACCGACCCCGATGCCTTCTGGAGCATCAACAAATATCTGGTCATTCTCGTGAAATAAAATAAGTCTGTCATGAACAAAAACATAATCCTGCTGTGCGCGCTCGCCCTACTTCTGGCGGGTTGCACCCCCTACCAATACCACGGCGTCACCACGGGCAGCCTTCTCGGCGGAATGTTCGGGTCGAGCATAGGGGGAATTGCCGGTGGTCCCCGCGGTCAAGACATTGGCACAGCCGTAGGCATGTTGGCAGGAGGAGCCATTGGCGCCGCCGTAACGTCCGAGACCGAAAAGAGCACCAGGTCTGCCTACCAGGACAGCTATGCCGCCAGCGCGCCGTCGGTTTCGCAGTGGTCGTACATCGAAGTGACCAACGTGCGCTTCACTGACGTCAACGGCAACCGCTGCCTCGACCCGGAGGAGCACGCCTTCATCGAAATGGAAATCTACAACCGCGGTGACCAGACGCTCTACAACGTCGCGCCCATCGTCACCTGCCACAACCGCCGCATGGCCGTTTCGCCTACTGCCATCGTCGACGAACTGGCGCCCGGCAGGGGCTTCCGCTATAAGGTGGAAGTCATCGCCCCCAAGCGCCTCAAGGACGACACCGTCACGTTCGACGTCGCCTTCGGCAACAAGAGCGAACGCGTCACCGCCAAGCAGTTCAACATCAGGACAAAGCGCCGCTAAACGGCACGCCGTCCCGTCTACACCGAAAACCCTAAAAGCCTCAATGCCGCGCAGCCAGGCCCACTGACTGTGCGGCATTATTCTTAACCACCGCCTAACCTCACACCTTGCATTCACTTCTACCCCATTACAAGGCCACTCTCCGCCTTGGTCTCCCCATCGCCATCGGTCAGATAGGCGTCATCGTCATGGGCTTTGCCGACACCATGATGGTGGGGCGCTACTCCACCGACTCCCTCGCCGCCGCCTCATTTGTCAACAACGTCTTCACGCTCGTCACCTTCCTCATCATGGGCTACAGCTACGGCCTCACGCCCATCATCGGCGCGATCACCGGGCGCGGCGACAAGCAGGCGGCAGGTGCCACGCTCAAGCAGGCGCTCGTTGCCAACTCGTGCTTCGGCGCAGTCCTGCTCGGCATCATGACGTGCCTCTACTTCTTTGTCGACCACATGGGGCAGCCCGACGAAATTCTGCCGCTCGTCCGCCCCTACTACATCGTCATTCTGGTCTCGATGGTCTTCGTCCTCATCTTCAACGCCATCCGCCAGTTCACCGACGGCACCACCGACACTGCCACCGGCATGTGGATTCTCCTCGCGGGCAACGTCATCAACATTGTGCTCAACTACTTCCTCATCTACGGCGTAGGGCCGTTTCCCGAGTGGGGACTGCTCGGCGCGGGCATCGCCACGCTCGTGGCACGCGTCTGCATGGCGGTCGCACTCATCCTCACTGTCGCCTTCCGCCGGCGCTACGCCCCCTTCCGCGAAGGCTGGCACGCCAGCAAGGTCAGTCTGTCAGAGGTGCTGCACATCAACCGCAAGTCGCTCCCCGTTTCGCTCCAGATGGGCATGGAGAGCGGCGCCTTCACCTTCAGCGCCATCATGGCAGGCTGGATTGGTGCCATCCCCCTCGCCAGCTATCAGGTCATGGTGACCATCGGCACGCTCGGCTTCCTTTTCTACTACAGTTTCGGCGCGGGCATGAGCATCCGCGTGGCGGCATTCGTGGGGCAGAACGACTGGCCCCGCGTGCGCCTCGCCGCCAAGGCGGGCTGCCACCTGCTCTTCATCATGGCGACCCTCGCCTGCCTCACGTTCTACTTCTTCGGCGAAACGCTCATCCGCTTCTTCTCGTCCGACCCCGCCGTCATCGCCACCGCCATGACGCTCATCTTCCCGCTCATGCTCTACCAATACGGCGACGCCATGCAAATCTGCTTCGCCAACGCCCTCCGCGGCACGTCGCAGGTGATGTCGATGATGTGGATTGCCTTCGTCAGTTATTTCGTGGTCAATATCCCCATGGGCTACGTCCTCGGTTTCATTTGTGGCTTCGGCATCCGCGGCATATTCCTCGCCTTCTCGCTGGGACTCTTCACCGCCGCCCCGCTCTTCTACTACCAGTTCCGCCGCGTCCAACGCGCGCACATGGCGGTGCAATAAAATCTGCCGCGAAGCCCCTTGTTTTGTGCTCGACACCCGCTACAGCGCGGTGGAGAAATCAAAGTTCTTTGCTCAATCTATTGTTTGTGAGGTGTATACAAGAGGTGTTGACGGCGCGGCCTGAGCCATCAAAAACTAGTCCTGAGCTTTTGGGTAAAAAGCTCAGGACTAAGTAGTCAAAAGCCCTGGACTAATTTTTGATAGCCAAAAATCAAAGTAAATCCGGTGTGTCAAAACGCAAATCTTGACACGCCGGATTTTTATTTTATAGAAAAACTTCTCCGCAAAACACTGTTCTATATGCGCCAGCCACAGCGCATATAGAGAAAACGCCCGGTATAATTGGCCTGAAAGTTAAGAAAAGTGGCGCAAGCGGGCTGTGATTCCTAATTTCTGTTTACCTTTGCAACTCAAAACTAAAAATCAGATTTTAACTTCAAAGAGAAAGAAGCATGAAAGGTTTCAGTTTCAAGCCGCGTTTGTTCACTGAGTTGCGCCACTACAACCGTGAAAAATTTGCGGCAGACGCCATGGCAGGCCTCATCGTGGGCATCGTGGCATTGCCTTTGGCCATTGCCTTCGGTATTGCCTCCGGCGTTTCGCCTTCACAGGGCATCCTCACTGCCATCATCGGCGGTTTCATCGTGTCAGCCCTCGGCGGCTCGCGCGTCCAGATTGGCGGCCCTACGGGAGCGTTCATCATCATCATTTACGGCATCATCAACAATCCCGCGCTCGGATATTCAGGCCTACTCGTCGCCACGCTCATGGCGGGCGTCTTCCTGGTGCTGCTGGGCGTCTTCAGGCTCGGCACAATCATCAAGTTCATCCCCTATCCCATCGTTGTAGGCTTCACGAGCGGTATTGCCGTCACCATTTTCACCACACAGATTCAGGAGTTCTTCGGTCTGCACATTGAGGGTAAAGTGCCGGGCGACTTCATTTCAAAATGGGGCGTCTACTTCCAGAATTTCGACACGACCGACTGGATTACCACTGCCGTGGGCGTGCTGAGCGTGCTCATCATCGCCTTCATGCCGCGCCTGTCCAAGAAGATTCCCGGCTCGCTCGTCGCCATCGTCGTCATGACGGTGGGCGTCTATTTCCTCAACCCCTATCTCGAGTCGCAGGGACTCTCCACGGTCGCCACAATCTACGACCGCTTCGGCCACATCGAGGCCACGCTGCCCGCACTCACCTTGCCCGACATCTCGTGGGAGGGCATTCAGATGCTCATCCCCACGGCACTCGTCATCGCCGTGCTCGGTGCCATCGAATCGCTGCTCTCCGCCACCGTCGCCGACGGTGTTTGCGGCGACCACCACAACTCCAACCAGGAGCTTATCGGCCAGGGCATTGCCAACCTCTGCACGCCGCTCTTCGGCGGCATTCCCTGCACGGGTGCCATCGCCCGCACCATGACCAACATCAACAACGGCGGCCGCACGCCCGTGGCTGGTCTGGTTCACGCCCTCGTCCTGCTGCTCATCTTCATCGTCCTCATGCCACTGGCCAGCTACATTCCCATGTCGTGCCTCGCTGGCGTGCTCGTGGTGGTGTCCTATAATATGAGTGGCTGGCGCACGTTCCTCCAGCTCATGAAGAACCCCAAGAGCGACATCGCCGTGCTGCTCATCACGTTCTTCCTCACCGTCATCTTCGACCTCACGGTTGCCATCGAGGTGGGTCTGCTCATTGCCTGCCTCCTCTTCATGCGCCGCATGGCGGAGAGCACAAACATCAAGGTCATCGCCGACGAAATCGACCCGAACGAGGAGACCGACGCCGAGGTTCACGAGGAACACCTCATCATCCCGAAGGGCGTGGAGGTCTACGAAATCAACGGTCCCTACTTCTTCGGCATTGCCAACAAGTTTGAGGACCTCATGGCGTCGATGAACAACCACCCGAAGGTGCGCGTCATCCGTATGCGCCGCGTGCCGTTCATAGATTCCACGGGTATCCACAACCTCCAGAACCTCTGCGAGATGAGTCACCGCGAAGGCACGCACATCGTCCTCTCTGGCGTCACGCCAAACGTCTATGCCGTGCTGGAGCACAACGGTTTCGACAAGCTCCTCGGCAAGGACCACATTTGCCCCAACATCAACGTGGCGCTCGACCGCGCCGCCGCTATAATCAAGCGCAAGGTTTAAATTTCCATATATTTTTTGTTTTCTGCACCGCCCCAGCTGTAACGGCTCTGGCGGTGCAGTTTTTTTTCGCCTTACTGGTTTCGCGCCGAAGCGGGAGAATCTTAGCCCACAAAAAAGCACCACCGACGCATCTCTGCATCGGCAGTGCAAGAAAGAAATTAAACTTGGGGATTTTCGGGATTTATTCTTCAGGCAGATAAGTGAACAGTTCTGCCAACGAGGCGGGGTCGCTCCAGCTCCAGAACTTGTCGTTCATCAGTCGCTTGAAGGCCGACTTCATTTCAGGGCGGACGTACTTCTTGAACTGCGTTTCGTTGGCGGGGATGATAGTGCCCTGAATGCTGAAGTAGTACTTGTCCGTCAAGGGGTAGCCCTTGTTCGACTCGAACGCCTGACCGTCGATTTCGAAGAAGGCGCCGACGTCGGTTATCTCAAAGAACGGCAGGTTGTCGCCGCCTTCCCTCTCGTCGTAGAGTTTGGACATGTTGATGGTCGTCACGCAGAGCAGGTAGTTGTAGCCCTTCTTGGCAATGACCTTGCCCATCTGGTTGTCGTCGAGGCGCATATAGGTGACGGTGTCGAACTCCACGCCGAGAACGTTGTCAACGTAGGCTTCCATGACGGTCTTGTCGTCCTGGAGGAAGCAGAGCGTGCTGTTCTTGAGGAGGATGTTGGCCTTCGCCGTAGTGTAGCGGCCGAAAGGCTGGAGCACCTTGGCATCCTTAAAGTCAGAGAAAGCAAAGATGCTGTGGGTGCGCTTGTCGCCCAGCTGCTGCTGCGCCATCATAGGGAGAGAGAGGCAGAACAGCATGAGGTAAAGGAACAATTTCTTCATACGAGGTGTTTTAGTGACCGAAAGTTAGCGATTTCTTTCGGGATTGCCCAAGTGGGCGGGGCGTAATAATTGTTAAGTGTTAACAGAATAAGGCATTATGGCTTTCTGAACTTAACGCACGCCCAATCATCGAGGTCGTGGGCATCGACAAATTGCAATCCCTGGCGCTCTGCTTCTTCGCGAATCTTGGCAATGTCGGCGACGTAGAATCCGCTCATGTAGATGATGGCGCCCGCCTTCATGCGCGCCACATAATGCTTGAGGTCTGCCAGAAGGATGTTGCGGTTGATGTTGGCGATGACGACGTCGAAGGGGCCTTTGTCCGCCAGCGCCGAAGCGTCGCCAAGACTGACCTCGATGCCGTCGACGTGGTTGAGAGCAATGTTCTCCTCAGAGTTGCGTACGCACCATTCGTCGTTGTCTATGGCGGTGCAGCGTGCAGCGCCGCGAAGGCGTGCCAATATGGCGAGGATGCTCGTGCCGCAACCCATGTCAAGCACGTCGAGCCCGGTCATGTTGTCGGTGAGGATGCGGCTAATCATCTGAGAGGTCGTGGCGTGGTGGCCCGTGCCGAACGACATTTGCGGATTGATGGTGATGTTGAATTCGGCGGTGGGCACGTCCTTGTGGAACGTGCTGGCGATGACGCAACGGCCGTCGACGACGAGGGGCTGGAAATAGTTCTTTTCCCATTCCTCGTTCCAGTTTTTGTCTTCTGCCTCCGCCTGCTCATAAGTGATTTCGACGTCGGGCAGGGGAAAGTCGGCGAGCGCGGCGCGGAGGGCATCGGCGTCGAAGAGGTCGCGCTGAATGTAGGCTTTGAACTGGTCGGTGGCGGCAGCCTCCGCGATGACGGGTGCTTCGGGGTCGTCGGTGCGGGCAGCGCGGGGCAGGTCGAGCGAACCGGTGTGGACGAAACTGTCGAAGCCCACTTCGGCGAGCACGGCGGAGAGTACGTCCTGCACAGCCTCATCGGCGGGCTTGGTGGTAAAGGTGAATTCGAGGTATTTCATTGTCGGGGTGTTTGGGGTTATCGGAAGTTATCAGTTTGGAAATATTTTCTTGAAAGAATCAAATTCCTCTGTCTGAGCGTCTATTACGCCTGCATCCTGATGCGCCACTCGGCGGGATAGAGGTTGTTGGCGCGGTTGCCAAGGTTGTTGAGGAAGCCGAGGGGATGGTCTTCGCAGCACGCCACGACGTAGCCGCGCGGCACGGCGGGGTCGAGGACGAGGGCTTCGCGGCGCAGGTACGCCACGGCTTGCTCGCGGGAGAGGTTGACGCGCGGGAAGGCGGACTGACTGAGGGCGGTGCTGAGGGCGAGTTCGGGCGTGGGCACGAGCTTTTTGCCTTTGTCTTCGGCGACGAGCACGCCTGCCCAAATGGTGCGGACGGCGGCGCGGAGGCGGTCGGCATCGTCGGCAAGCGTGGCGCGGATGGCGGCGACGTGTTCGGCATCGGGGCGATAGAGTTTGAAGCGGCTGTCATCCGCCAACCACGATGCGGCGGTCTTGCCCCCGGCGACGGGGAGCGGTTTGCGGTCCTTGGCGCGGCGCTTGTCGGGACGCGAGGGCGTTTCGGACGTCTTGCGGAGCAGTGCCAGGAAGAAGCCTTCGCCACGGGCGTGGTGGGGGAAGAAATGGTTCACTGCCAGGTTGCGACCGGTGGTATCGCCGCGCACGCCCCATTCGGGCGAGGTGGGAATGTCTACCAACTCCGCCCCGAGGCGATTGCAGATGCGGACGACGTTGTCTTCGTCTTCGGCGGCATTGAACGTACAGGTGCTGTAGACCAGATAGCCGCCTTCGCGGAGGGCGGGCCAGACGTCTTCGACGATTTGCCACTGGCGTTCGGCGCAACGCACCACGGCGTCGGGCGACCATTCCGCCACAGCGCCCTCGTCCTTGCGGAACATGCCCTCGCCCGAGCACGGCACGTCGGCAGCCACGACGTCGAAAAAGCCGCGCAGGACGGCGAAGTCGGCAGGATAGGCGTTGGTGACAGCCACGTCGGGGTGTCCCCATTTCGCCATGTTCTCGGCGAGAATCATGGCGCGCTGGTGGAGCGGTTCGTTCGCCACGAGGAAAGCACCGTCGGGCAACAGACTGCGCCAGAGGGTGCTTTTTCCGCCGGGCGCGGCGCAGAGGTCGAGCACGCGCTGCGGCGTGAAGTCCATCCGGCTGAAAGCCTGCGCCACAAACATCGATGCCGCCTCCTGCACGTAGTAGGTGCCGGCGTGGAAGAGCGGGTCGAGCGTGAAGGAAGGGCGCGTGGCGAGGTAGCGGCCCTCGGCGCACCAGGGCACGGGCTCGGCAGCGATGCCTTCGGGCACGGCGCCCGCCTTGAACGGGTTGAGGCGGATGCTCACGGGCGGCACTTCGGCGAGGGCGGCGCAGAGGGCGTCGGTCTCGGACGCGCCGACGAGGCGATTCATCTGTGCGACGAAAGAGGCGGGTAGTTGTGGCATGTGTTTCGGTTTAGTTGTGGTGCCGGCGCAGGGATTGTGTCGTTCCTTCCGCCGGGCGGTTCACTCGTCGCGCAAAGTTACGGTTTTTTAGTCGAATGGGCGAGGCGCGACCCCCACAAGTTGGGGTGGCACAGGCTTTTCTCTCCCATTTTTCGTTAAAGGCGTTCTGTCCTCCCCCGCCCCACTTGCCGCGTTTGGGAAACTCTGCAACAAAAATCGGTGTTATAAATATAGTCTAAGTTTGCTTAATAAAAAAATAGTAGTACCTTTGCATTGGTATTTCCAATACTTGCTATTAAGTATTTCCAATACAGTCATCAAAAACACAATATATGGAATGGTTACAAAAAGTAATTTGTGATCCGGGCAGCATTGCGCACCTGATGGTGGTCTATGCGCTCGTCATCAGTATTGGCGTCCGCTTGGGCCGAATCAAATTCGGCGGCATTTCGCTGGGCGTCACGTTTGTGCTGTTCGCCGGCATCATCGTCGGCCACATCTACAGCCACTACATCACCGACGTGAGCGGCATACTCATCACCCACGGCGGACAGAAGACGATTATCGACTTCGTGAAGGAATTCGGTCTGATTCTCTTCGTCTACTGCATCGGCTTGCAGGTGGGGCCGGGTTTCTTCGCCACGTTCAAGAAAGGCGGCGTGGGCATGAACCTCATCGCCGCGGGCATTGTGGCGCTCAACGTACTGGTGATGTTGGGACTCTATTTCTTAATCTTCGACCACAACAACTACAACCTGAGTATGATGGTCGGCACGATGTATGGTGCCGTCACGAATACCCCGGGTCTCGGTGCCGCCAACACGTTCGTGAAGGAATTTACGGGCGACTGGGGCGCGCTGGGTGTGCCCGACCTCGCATCGAGCTACGCCTGCGCCTATCCACTCGGCGTTGTCGGCATCATTCTCGCCACAATCGTCATCCGCTACATCTGCAACATCAAGCTCGAGAAGGAGCAGGAGCAGATTAAGCAGGAACAGGAGCGCGACCCGCACGCTACGCCGCGCCACCTCGTCATCCGCGTGACGAACAAGGCGGTAGTGGGACGCAGCCTCGAGGAACTCCACCGCTTCCTGAACCGCGAATTCGTGGTGTCGCGCTGCATCAAGAACGACGAAATCATCATCCCTACGGGAGCCACAAAACTCGAGATGGACATGGAAATTCACCTTGTCTGTGCCGAGGACGAAGCAGAGCCTATCACCGCCCTCATGGGTGAGGCGGACGACAAGCCCTGGACACCAGACATCGAGAAGGTGAAATACGTGTCGCGCCGCCTCGTCATCACGAAGGACGAAATCAACGGCAAGACCTTCGGCCAGCTCCATTTCAACACCATCTACGGCGTGAACGTCACGCGCGTCACCCGTAACGGCATGGAACTCTTTGCCGACCGCAACCTCCGCCTGCAGGTGGGCGACCGCCTCCTGGTGACGGGTCGCGAGGAGAACGTGGAACAGGTGAAGAGCGTCATCGGCGACAGCGTGAAGCGCCTCGAACACCCCAACGTGGGCGCCATCTTCTTCGGCATCCTGCTCGGTGTGCTCGTCGGTCAGATTGACTTCGGCGCAGGCGTGAAACTCGGCCTTGCCGGCGGTCCGCTCGTGGTCGCCATCATCATCGGCGCCTTCGGCTACCGCATGCACATCAATACCTACACGTCCACCTCAGCCAACCTCATGCTCCGCGAAGTGGGCCTCTTGCTCTTCCTTTCGAGCGTGGGCATCCAGGCAGGTGCCACGTTCTGGAACACGATTCTGGCAGGTGGTGTCACCTACGTCTGGACGGGCTTCCTCATCACCGTGATACCTATCCTCATCATGGGCGTGATAGGCAGAAAGTTCCTGAAGTTGAACTACTTTACCCTCATGGGTCTCATCGCCGGTTCGAACACCGACCCGCCCGCACTGGCATTTGCCAACCAGAGTGCAGGCAACGACGCGCCGGCTGTGGGCTATTCGACGGTCTATCCGTTGTCCATGTTCCTCCGCATCATTGTGGCGCAGGTCATCCTGATGGCATTCCTGTCCTGACGCCCCAATCTCCGGTTTGAATCCAAGCATCAAAAAAATAGTCGGCGACGCACACTACATGCGTCCCGACTTTTCTTATTAGCAACAACTCCACACATGGCGGAACAGAATCTGAAAGAAAAGACGGCGAAGAGCATCCTCTGGGGCGGCATCAACAATGGCGGCCAGCAGGTGCTCAACCTCGTTTTCGGCATTTTCCTGGGCCGACTGCTCACACCGGATGACTACGGTATGGTGGGCATGCTCGCCATCTTTTCTCTCATCGCCACGTCGTTGCAGGAGAGCGGATTTATCTCGGCGCTGAACCGCAAACAGCACATCACGCAGGCTGACTACAACGCCGTGTTCTGGTTCAACGTCCTCTGCAGCCTCCTGGTCTACGCGGTGCTCTTCTGCTGCGCGCCCCTCATCGCGGCGTTCTTCAAGGAACCGGCGCTCACGCCGCTCTCCCGCCTCTCGTTCCTCAGTTTCGTGCTCGCCAGCCTTGGCATTACGCCGCGCGCCGTCCTCTTCCGCAACCTCCGCGTGAAGGAAACGGCATGGATGTCGCTCGCCGCGCTGTTCTGTTCGGGTGTGACGGGCATCGTTCTGGCTTGGAACGGTTTTGCCTACTGGGGTCTCGCCATCCAGTCGATGACCTATTGCGGAATGATGACGCTCTTCAGCTGGATTTTCTCGGGTTGGCGTCCCACGTTGCAAATCGATCTGCGCCCTTTGCGCGGGATGATAGGATTCAGTTCCAAGCTACTCATCACCAACATCTTCACCACCCTCAACAACAACATTTTCTCCGTCCTCTTCGGCTGGCTCTACGGCAAGCAGATTGTGGGAAACTACAACCAGGCCAACAAATGGACCACAATGGGCTACACCTTCCTCAGCGGCACGCTCTGGAACGTGACGCAACCCGTCTTTGCCCGCCTCACCGATGACCGCGAACGCCAGCTCCGCGCCTTCCGCAAGATGCTGCGTTTCACGGCGTTCGTGTCCTGCCCCACCCTTTTCGGCCTCGGACTGATTGCGCCCGAATTTATCGTCATCCTCATCACCGACAAATGGCTCGACAGCGCCTACCTCATGCAAATTCTCTGTATCGGCGGCGCCTTCTTCCCCATCACGTCGTTCTACACCAACTACCTCATCAGCCAGGGCCGCAGCAACGTCTTCATGTGGAACACCATCGGCCTCTGCCTGGTGCAGATGGCGGCGATGCTCGCGCTCCACCCCTTCGGCGTGAAGACAATGGTCATTGTTTATGTCATTCTCGGCATACTCTGGATTCCCGTCTGGCACCGCCACGTCCGCCGCCTCATCGGTCTGCCACTATGGCAGGCCGTGCTCGACATCCTGCCTTTCGTGCTGCTCTCCGCCGTCACAATGGGCGTGGCATACCTCGCCAGCCTCAGCGTCGACAACATCTACGCCTGCATCATCGTGAAAATTGTCGTGGCAGTCGTGTTCTACATCGCCATCATGAAACTGCTTCGCGTAGTAGTTTTCCAGGAATGCGTGGACTTCCTCATGTCACAAATCAGACGCAGGAAGTAATTCATTCTGAGTGGGTTTCAGAAGAAAAACATCTTTTTGAAAATCTGAGCCGCGCCGGGTCTTCAAAAATTATCACAGAGATAGTTCTCAAAAGCTCAGGACTTAGTTCAAAAAGCTCAGGACTAATTCTCAAAAGCTCAGGACTAAGTTTCAAAAAGCTCAGGACTATTTTTTGAAAGCTCTGGAAAAACTTTCAAATTCACAAACATATAAACAAAAAAATCCCGACAGACCAGATTTCGCTGTGCGTCTGTCGGGATTCCGATAAGTATTGTCGTTCGGTCTTCTCCGCCGCTGTGGCGCGAGAGCCGAAGGGTGAAGCCGTTTATTCGTCGCGCTGACTGCCCATGAAGATGAGGACGTAGTAAATCAGCGTAGCGAGCGAACCGAGGGCGGCTACCACATAAGTGTAGGCGGCGGAGCGGAGGGCACTCACTGCCATCGGGTGGTCGCTGCGCGACGTGATGCCGGCATTCTGCAACCAAGCCGTGGCGCGGCGCGAAGCGTCAATCTCCACCGGCAGAGTGACAAAGCTGAAGATGGTGGTAAGGGCGAAAAGCCCGATACCTATCAGCAGTAGCGCAGGGAAAGTGTTGAGCAGCAGAATACCTGCCAGCAATACCCACGACACACACTGCGAGGCGAAGGAGACTACGGGCACAAGTGCCGAGCGCATTTGCAGCGGGCCGTAGGCTACGGCATGCTGCACGGCGTGTCCGCACTCGTGGGCGGCGACTGCGGCGGCAGCCACCGAACGGCTGTTGTAGACGCTCTCACTGAGGTTGACCGTATTGTTCGCAGGATTGTAGTGGTCCGTCAAGTGGCCCTGCGTAGAAGTCACAGTCACGTTGTAGATACCGTTGTCGCGCAGCATTTTCTCAGCCACTTCGCGACCGGTCAAACCCGAAGCGATAGGCACCTTACTGTAGCGCTTAAATTTGCTCTGAAGATTGGCCTGCACAAGATAGCTGACCAGGGCAATGCCAATAAATAAAATCCAAACCATAATAGTTTCTGAAGGTAAGTTGTGATAAATGATTGATTTCCACAGCCGCGGCTCAAATCCGCCCTGCCGTTGTTGCACTATAAACGCAAATAGCGTGCCAAAGAGAAAAGCCCAGTCCGACGAACGTCTTAATAAACAGTCTGTTTTTCTTAATTATCCGGTAAAAGACGCTTCTGTTTTCGGGCTGAAGCTCATAGCGGAGATTTCTCCCTCCTGCTATTCCGTTCTTCCCCACAGACGACCGACGGTCGAAAAGAAAACGCCGCCCCTGCGCGGGCGCTTCAGCGTCAGTTGCAGGGGCGGCATAATATTTTTTCGTCGGTCGCTTTTGGGCTTAGCCGCAACGGGGTCAGCCAATCGTGACGAGGGTTGTGCCCTCCATCACGCTGTCGCCGGCAGCTACGCAAATGCCTGTGATGGTGCCGTCGGCTTCGGCCTGAATGTTGTTCTCCATCTTCATGGCTTCGAGCACGAGGACGGTTTCGCCCTTCTTCACAGCCTGACCGACCGTGACGAGAATCTTGGAAACCACACCGGGAAGCGGTGCCTTGACGGGTGCACCAGCGCCAGGACCTGCGGCGGGAGCAGGAGCAGCAGCGGCGGCAGGGGCTGCAGCAGGTGCAGCGGCAGGAGCGGAGGTAGCAGCGGCATCAGCCACCTGCGTGGGCAGGTCTTCCTCTGCAAGCGTCGAGCCTTGCATTTCTACTTCAAAGGGGATGCCGTTCACACCCACTTTGGCGATTTTGCCAACGATGCTTTCGATGGTCACGTCGTACTCGGCACCGTTGATTTTGTATTTGTATTGTTTCATTGTTCGATTGACTTGTTTTGGTTTTCGGAATCTTTGTCTCAAGTCCCTCAGCCCCGCGCCTTGCGGTTGCAGGAGCCTCCAGGCTTATCAGATGTTCTGGGTCATGAGGTGAACGGGGTTGTTCCATCCCGTCGCCTTCGAGTCCAGCGTGATGACGCCCGGCTCTTCGTCGTGCACCACTTCCACGTCGTGCTCAATGAGCGCGAGGGCGATGACGGCGGCGTAGGCGGGCATTTCGGCGTCGGTCACCTCGGGACGCTGTCCGTCCACGAGCAGTTCCGCCACAGTGGCGCGGTTCTCGTCAAGACGGATGGTCAGTGCCTTGCCGTTGATGTTATATTGGAAAGTCTTCATCCTTCACTTTGGTTTTAGCGTTATGCAAGCGGCAGCCGGGACGCACGGGGCACCCGACGCCGCGTGGTGCAATATTGGGTTAGAGCGGAATGTTGCCGTGCTTCTTCACGGGACGCGTTTCGCGCTTGTTTTCCAGCTGAGCCAAAGCGCGGCAAACGCGGAAGCGCGTGTTGCGCGGCTCGATGACGTCGTCCACGTAGCCGTATTCGGCAGCCTTGTAGGGATTCGTGAAGAGGTCGTTGTATTCCTTCTCCTTTTCTGCCAGGAAGGCCTTCGGGTCGGCCTGTTCCTTGGCCTCTTTGCCATTGAGGATGGCCACTGCACCGCTCGCGCCCATTACGGCGATTTCGGCAGAGGGCCATGCGTAGTTGAGGTCCGCCTTGAGTTGCTTGCAGCCCATCACGATGTGGGAACCGCCGTAGCTCTTGCGGAGCGTCACGGTCACTTTGGGCACCGTCGCCTCGCCGTAGGCGTAGAGCAACTTGGCACCGTGGTCGATGACGGCGTTGTACTCCTGACCCGTGCCCGGGAGGAAGCCCGGCACGTCCACGAACGACACGATGGGGATGTTGAAGCAGTCGCAGAAGCGCACGAAGCGGGCAGCCTTGCGGGAGGCATTGCAGTCGAGCACACCGGCATAGACGCTGGGCTGGTTGGCTACGACGCCCACGCTCTGGCCGTTGAAGCGGGCAAAGCCGATGATGATGTTGCGGGCGAAGTTGCGCTGCACTTCGAGGAATTCGCCGTTATCGACTACTGCGCCGATGACCTTATACATGTCGTAGGCCATGTTGGGGTTGTCGGGGATAATCTCGTTGAGCGCGTCTTCCTTGCGGTCGATGGGGTCGTTACACTCCACGCGGGGTGCGCGTTCCATATTGTTCTGGGGGAGATAGGAAAGCAGGCGGCGGATGAGCGAAGCAAATTCCTCTTCCGTCTTAGCAGTGAAGTGGCATACGCCGCTCTTCGAAGAGTGTACGCCTGCGCCACCGAGGTCTTCCTGCGTCACGTCCTCGCCCGTCACGGTCTTCACCACCTTCGGACCGGTGAGGAACATGTAGCTCACGCCTTCAAGCATCACAACGAAGTCCGTCAGGGCGGGAGAATAAACTGCACCACCGGCGCAAGGACCGCAGATACCGGAAATTTGGGGCACTACGCCAGAGGCTTCAATGTTGCGCTGGAAGATATGGGCGAAGCCTGCCAGGGCGTTCACGCCTTCCTGGATGCGGGCGCCGCCCGAGTCGTTCAGACCGATGCAGGGTGCGCCCATCTTCATGGACTGATCCATTACCTTGCAGATTTTTTCGGCCATCGTTTCGGACAGAGAACCGCCGTTGACGGTGAAGTCCTGGGCGAAAACGTAGACCAAGCGGCCGTTTACCGTACCCGAACCGCACACCACGCCGTCGCCGTAGAAGTGCTTCTTCTCCATGCCGAAGTCGTGGCAACGGTGGAGCTTGAACATATCCATTTCCTCAAATGAGCCTTTATCCAGCAGCAGGTCAATGCGTTCGCGTGCAGTGGCCTTGCCTTTGGCGTGCTGTTTCTCGATAGCTTTTTCGCCGCCGCCAAGACGCGCCTTTTGGCGGCGCTCGACGAGGTCTTTGACTTTCTTCAGTTGTTCACTCATAGTCGTTATCTTATTATGTAGAATTTTTCTGTTTTCCAGCTTTGTATGCCCCACAACTGGAGGCGCACACATCCTCAAACCCGCCGCCTCACGCCCTTCACCGGGCCGCTGAAGCAGCGGACGAGATTTAGCCACGGCAAAGGTAACAAAAATATCGCACACACCACCCGCTTTGTGCGCAATAATATTTGATTGCGGGAATTATCCCGATTTTGTCAGCGACTGGGGCGGGCGTCGGATTCAGCCCAAAAGTAAACCGGCGAGCACGAGCAGGGCGAAGATGAGCATATTGCGAGAGGTGAGGCCGAGGACGCGATTGAGTTCACGCCCCTGGAAGATTCGCACCATCGTGCGCCAGGTAAGGCAGTGGGGTACGAGGTAGAGCACGGGGAGAACGGCAACCCAAGTGTGCCCGTAGGCAGCAATGGCGGCGACACACCCATAGCCGAGCACGCCCTGCGCCAAATAGAAATAGCGGCCAAAGGCTTCGCCAAACGTCACCACGACAGTGCGCTTGCCCGAAAGGCGGTCTTGCTCGCGGTCGCGATAATTGTTGAGCACGAGGAGGGTATCGACCACCAGTCCGCAGGCGGCGGAGAGCCACCACACTTCCGGAGCGAGCGTTCCCGCCTGCACGTAATATGTACCCACGACGGGGACGAAGCCGAAGAAGACCCACACGAGCAGGTCGCCCAGTCCGCAGTAGCTGAGCATGGTGGTGTAGAGGAAGGCGAAGACCACGCAAGCCGCACCGAGTCCAACGAGCCACCATCCGCCAAAGGGCAACAACGCGCAGCCGACGGCGCAGGCTACTACGAGCGACACGCCGATGCCGACGCGCATGGCGGACGCACTAATCCAACCCTGGGCGCAGGCGCGCTCTGGCCCGAGGCGGTCTTCGCGGTCAGTGCCTTTGAGGAAGTCGAAAAGGTCGTTGATGAAGTTGGCGGCCACCTGCATGAGCGCGGCGAAGAGCACGCAGAGCAAGGCTGGCACGGGGCGGAACTGCCCATGCGACGCGGCGAGTGCCGTGGCGGTCACCACAGGAATGAGGGCGGCGGTGAGCGTTTTGGGACGTGCGGCAAGCACCCAGGCGCGGGCAGAGTTTTGTCGGACTTGAGTCATATATATAATAAGGTATAGGTATATGTCGCCGAGGCGACTTTCTTTTATTTTCCTGCAAAGGTACAGCAAGCCGCCGAAAGGAGCAAGCCGAGGGGCGCCCTTATTTGTGCGTTTGGACTAAGAGTGCGGAAGGGTGGAACAACTGGGCTGAAATCCGTCCGCGCCGACCGCCGAAATCGGCAAAAGGGGTTTGGGGGTAAGGGATAAATTTGTATATTTGTGGCGCAGATGTGCCGGATATTATAAATATTGGGCGCAAGGGCAATTATCCAACCTCTATTTTCCAATCTAAAACAAATAGGCGTATGAAAAATCTATTACTCAGTATGTTTTTCCTGCTGCTGGCCTTGCCGGCACAAGTTGTGGCGGACGATACTTTCGTTAACCTCACGCCGCAGCCCAAGAGCATGACGGTGGGGACGGGCGAACTCACGTTGCCCCAAAACTTCATGGTGAGCACATCGGGCCTTTCGGACGAAATGGCGACCGAGGTCTCCAACTTCGTAGCCGCCTTCAACGCGGCGACGGGCTACGCCGCCACGGCAAGCAGTAGCGCCACCGACGCGCTGTTCAACATCGCCGTGGACACCACGCTCGACGAGGAGGGCTACAAACTCGAAATCACGACGGAAGGCGTCAGCATCACGGCGGGCACGCCGGCAGGACTTTACTTCGCCTTCCAGACGGTGAAGAAGATACTCCCCGCCAACGTCATGGCGGGCGTCAAGGACGAAACCGTAACGCGCTACACGCTGCCCGTGGTGAGCATCGACGACGCCCCGCGCTTCGGCTACCGCGGTTTTATGCTTGACGTGGCGCGCCACTTCTTCACGGTCGACGAAGTGAAGCGCATGATTGACATTATGTCCTACTATAAAATGAACCGCTTCCACTGGCACCTCTCTGACGACCAGGGATGGCGCGTGGAAATCAAGAAATACCCCAAACTGACCTCGGTGGCAAGCATCGCGCCCAACTCGCGATTCACCGACATGACCTATGGTCAGTATTGGATTAACCGCACCTACGGCCCCTACTTCTACACGCAGGAACAGCTCCGCGACGTGGTGGCATACGCCAAGGAGCGACACATCGAAATCATTCCCGAAATAGATATGCCGGGACACTTCGTGGCTGCCCTCGTGGCGTATCCCGAATACAGCTGCACGCCCTACGAAGCGCGCACCGTATGGATTGACGGCGGCATATCGAGCGACGTGCTCAACGTGGCGAACCCGAAAGCCGTACAGTTCACAAAGGATATCCTCGCTGAACTGATGGACATCTTCCCCTATGAGGTCATCCACATTGGCGGTGACGAATGTCCCACAACGGCGTGGGAGAGCAACGCGGAGTGCACTGCGCTCTACGAGGAACTGGGGCTGTCGAGCTACCGCGAACTGCAAAGCCACTTCATCAAAGAACTCAGCGACTACGCGCAGGAGAACGGCCACCGCATCGCCGTATGGAACGAGGCCATCACTGCCTCAGGCGCGGACACCGACCTCATCAAGGAGACCAACGCGCTCGTCTATTGCTGGAACCCCGCCGCCTCGTCGGCAAGGGCTGCCGCCAACCTCAAGCTCGAAAACGTCTACACCGCCTACGGCCCCTACTACATCAACCGCAAACAGAGCACCGACGCGGGTGAACCGGCGGGCGCGGGAACTGGTTCGGACAGCGTGCGCACCACCTACGCCGAAGAGGCGCTGCCGGCGACCGTTTCGTCGACACTCGCGCCCTTCTACACGGGTGTGCAGGGCACGTTCTGGACGGAGCACGTCTCTGACCGCACTTATATGGAATACCTCGCCCTGCCTCGTCTCATCGCCGTGGCAGAAGCAGGATGGACGCCGCGAAATCTGAAGAACTACAACAGTTTCCGCGAACGTGTCATCGCCGATACCGTGCTGCTCAACTACAACGGCTACAACTACGGCAAGCACATCATGAAGTCGTCCGCTTCGTCGAGCGAAAAGGTGATGCCGAAAGCCTCTACCGCCGCCGACCCCATTTATTACCGCATCGTGACGAAGGCAACCGACGACACGCGCAGCGGACGCTGCTGGGAACTGCTTCGTGAGGATTCTCCGCTCATCACAACCTACAGCGGCAACAACGCTGCCAAGAACCGCCTCTGGACGAACGCCCAGGCTGAGGAGGGTGACGCCGCCTACGACTACCAGATGTGGTTCTTCGAGGAAGACCCCAACAACGCGGGCCGTTATGCGCTGGTCTGCAAGGCACTGCCTGACGGTTCCCTCAATTCTACGCCGACCGCCAGCTCTACGGCGGGTCGCTGGAACTATGACGAGGACACGAAGTACTACAACTTCCTCCTCGGCGAGAACGGCTACGGCGAAAGCGACGGCAGTTACTACTACAGCATCCGCAGTTCGTCCACCTCGGGCATGTATATGAACGCCTCGATGTCGGGACAGGGACTGGCAGTGAACCTCTACAGCGACCCCTCGAGCGGCAACGGCGGCTACTGGTCGTGCGTGCTGATGACGGACGTGGAGGAGGACACCGACCTCGCCACACTCCTGGAAGAAGCCCGCTCGCTCGTCGCCACCGCCAAGACCTACGAGGGCACGGAGAAGGTGGAGGGCGCTTACGGGGCAACCGAAACGGCAGCACTGAAGGCGCTGACGGACGGGGTGGAAATCTCCAACATGAGTGCCGCCGCGCAGGCTGAATATGCCGAAAGTCTGAAGACCGCCTACGCCGCATTCAGAACCTCGTTCGGCTATCTCGTGGAAGGACAGACCTATCAGTTCAGCAACAACGTGGAGGCCTTTGCCGGACTCACCATCACCGACGACGACCACAGCAGCTACCTCCTCAACACGGACAACGTCTGGACGAACGACGCGTGGGAAGTCGTTTCAAGCTCCGTCGGCACGGACTACACACAGACCGTTCAGTTCCGCAACGTCGCTACGGGACGCTACTTCGGCGCGCCCGCCTCTGCCACGGTGGGCAAGGTGGCGTATCCGGTCAGCATCGCCACCGCCGCCAAGAGCATTGTCCTCGCCTTCAACGACGCTGAGGGTGACTACACCATCAGTTCGGGCGGGCTGAACCTGTTCCCCATTCCGATGACGTCCTCCATCCTGCCGGGCATCATCAGTTCAGGCTCCAACGTCGGCGGCACCAATGCCGTCCGCCCGATGGGCGCTGCATGGAACGCCACGCCCGTCCGCGTCGTGACTTATACTTGCCAGGACACTGAGGGCACGGCACTGGGCACCTTCGTGCGCAGCCTGCCGCTGACGATGACCGACCTCGCCGCCACCTGTCCCGAAATAGATAACTACAAGGTGAAAAGCACTGCCGTGACTGACAACGCTGTCACCGTCACCTACGAACGCACGGCGTACGCCGTCACCACTGAGGCGCGCGACAAGTTTGGCGCCCTCATTTCGCGCACCACAACGGCATGCCCCGTCGGCGAAAGTTTCACCGTGGCACTGCCCGCGCCCGACTATTATACGCTCGAATCGACCAACGCTGACGACGGCACGGTCATCACGCCGACGCAGGACACCATCATCGCCGCCACCTACTCCACCAACGCCTACAACGGCGTCAGAGCCGTGGGCGACGCCGTGAGCAAAGTGGAAACGGGCAAGAGCTACCTCATCTACGACAACTCCACCGCCAACGACGGCGGCCGCAAAGGCTTCCGCACCATCATTCCGACGACCAAAGCCGTGAACCGCGTGCTGAACGCGGAGGGCGCCACGCCCTATTCCACCTGGACGCTCGAAGCTTCGGGCACGCGCTACAGGGTGAAGAACGAGTACCTCGGCACCTACATCCCCAACGTAACCACAGCCACGACGGCGGTCGTAATGTCGTCCAACCCCGCCTCCTTCACCTTCTCCACCAACACGGACGGCTCGTGGAAAATCCAGGGCACGAACAGCGTCTGCTGGGACGGCCTCGCCAACGGCAGTCTGGTGGGCTGGAGCTCCCCGGGCCACCCCTACCTCATCTTCGAATACTTCGTCGAGCCCTACTTTGAAATCACCATCCAGGCAGTCGACACCGAAGACAAGGTTCTCTCCACCACCACCGAACTGGTACAAGCCGGCAGCAGCTACACGCTCACCGCCGAAACCATTGAGGACTACGTGCTGAAGGAAATCGAGGGCAACGAAGGCCTCAGCGCCGTGAGCGACAACCTCACCGTCAAGGTCATCTACGAAGTAGACCCCCTCGGCGGCATCGACGGCATCACGACCGACGACTCAGCCACAGCCGACAAGGGCGCAGGCATCTACGACCTCTCCGGCCGCAGGCTCAACCGCGTCAGCCGCGCCGGCATCTACATCAGCAACGGGCAGAAGATTCTCATGAAGTAAAACCCGCCACACAAGGGCAATCCTCACATTTTGCGCCCCGTGACCGTACTTGGTTGCGGGGCGCAATTTTAATCTGAAAGAATATCGAAAGCAACGAAGCAGATTGCCTATTATGACACACCGTCCTTCCGGACTTTTTTCCATTGCATTTTAATCCCCCATCAGAGCTTCTGAAAAATATCTCTGTGATATTTCTCAAAAAGTCCAGAGCTAATACTCCAAAAGCTCAGGACTAATTTTTAAAAGCTCAGGACTAGGTTGAAAAAGCTCAGGACTAATTTTCAATAGCTCAGGACTAATTTTGATAGCCTGAAAACAAGAGAGGCGTACCATAATTTTCACTATGATACGCCCCTCAATGGAAACGTGATTCCTATTCTGATTTCAAATAGTCGTCGAAGCTGAGTGACATCCCGAAAAAATTCCCACAAAATTCTGAAAATAATCGGTTTTGGATTGTGGGGATAAAAAGAAATTTGTAATTTTGCAGCCGTTTTAGAGTCCGACGGGGCCGAAAAAGCGACTGCCATTGCAGCCCGCCTCCCGGAAAAAACCGTTCAAATCAAAATTACAAATGTACGCAATCGTAGAGATTAACGGTCAGCAGTTCAAGGCTGAAGAGGGCAAGAAGCTCTTCGTCAACCACATGCCGACGGCAGAAGGCGGCCAGACTGTTGAATTTGAGAAAGTATTGTTAGTAGAAAACAACGGCAACGTGACCGTCGGTGCTCCCACCGTAGAAGGTGCTAAGGTCGTATGCGAGGTGCTCTCTCCCCTGGTAAAGGGCGACAAGGTACTCGTGTTCCACAAGAAGCGCCGCAAGGGCTACCGCAAGCTCAACGGTTATCGCCACCAGTTCACCGAACTGACAATCAAACAAGTTATTGCTTAACCCTAAAAAGTAGAAGAAAATGGCACACAAAAAAGGTGTAGGTAGTTCTAAGAACGGCCGTGAGTCGGCTTCGCAGAGATTAGGTGTTAAGATTTGGGGCGGCCAGAAGTGCATCGCCGGCAACATTATTGTCCGCCAGCGCGGTACGGTTCACTACCCCGGCAAGAACGTCGGTATGGGTAGCGACCACACGCTCTATGCCCTCGCTGATGGCATCGTGACCTTCAAGCGCGGCAACCGCGACCGCAGCGTCGTATCGGTTCTTCCCCAAGCTGAAGCCTAAAGTATTAGACAACACAAGCTTAAAAGACGGACGTCAATTGCGACGCCCGTCTTTTTTGTGGGGGAATTCCGGAAGCATCTGTGGCGGATTGAAAATGAGGCGCAGAAATTCGGCACGCCAGAGGAGGCACCCGCATTTTATCCGCATTATTTTTCTACTGCGCCAAGAAAATTGTAACTTTGTTGCGCCGACCCTCGCCGAAGTGCCTTCTGCCGTTGTGCTATACGTTTGCGGCGGGCAAAAAAAGGAGAGCGGGGCAGTCGGCGCAAACGCTTAAAACTTTCCCGCTATATGAAAAAATCAGATTTGGCCCGTCTGGGCAAAGAAGACGCCATATCCATTATCGGCAAAGAGTGGATGCTCGTCACTGCCGGCACGCCCGACAAGTTCAACACGATGACTGCCTCGTGGGGCGGCATCGGTTTTCTGTGGGGCAAGCCCGTGGCTTTCGTTTTTGTCCGCCCCGAACGCTATACCCACCAGTTCATAGAGGAAAGCGACCACCTCACGCTGGCCTTCCTCGGCGCTGAAAACCGCGAAATCCTCAACTTCTGCGGCACGAAGTCGGGTCGCGACTACGACAAGGTGAAGGAAACCGGCCTCGTCCCCGTGGCTACGGAAGCCGGCAACGTGACTTTCGAGCAGGCCCGCCTCACGCTCGAGTGCCGCAAGCTCTATAAGACGAAATTCACCGCCGACGAATTTATCGACAAGGCACCGCTCGAACGCTGGTACAACGACAAGCCCGGCGGCGGCCTCCACGACGTCTATATCGTTGAGATTGAGAACGTCTACGAATAAGACTTTCCTTCGTCCCCTCTATTATAAGCTATTCATCGCGCTTTCATCACCCTTCAACCCCAGCGTTAAATCCCACATGGCACTCAACTTAAACAAAGACCTCAAGATGTTCTACTCCATAGGCGAGGTGGCGGCTCAGTTCAACGTGAACGAGACCACGCTCCGCTATTGGGAGAAGGAATTTCCGCAACTGGCGCCCGAAAAGAAGGGCGGCGTGCGGCGCTACTCCAAGGCCGACCTCGAACAGGTGGGTCTCATCCACAACCTCGTGAAGGTGCGCGGTCTCAAGATTGCCGCCGCGCGCGAGGCCATGAAGAAGTCGCGCACCAAGACCGTGCGCCGTGCCGACATCATCTCGCGGCTGATGGCTGTCAGCAGTGAGTTGAAGAGTTTGAAGGCTGAACTGGACGGACTGGAATAAGCGCTTCGTTTTTATGGCCAAAGAAAAAACCGTCTACGTCTGTAGCGAATGCGGACAGGACTCGCCCAAATGGGTGGGACGCTGCCCTTCGTGCGGCGGGTGGAACACGCTCAAGCAAATGACCGTGCGCACCGCTGCTCCTGCGTCGGGCGGCCGTGCGGCGGGAGCCCTCGCGGGACTGGAACGCCAAGAGGCGCGCCCCATTGCCCTGTCTGAGATTACGGCGGAGGAGGAACCGCGCTTTGTCACCCACGACGCCGAACTCGACCGCGTGCTGGGCGGCGGCATCGTTCCCGGCTCGCTCATCCTCATGGGCGGCGAACCGGGCATCGGCAAGTCTACCCTGCTGCTGCAGACCGCCCTGCGTCTCACCGACCGCCGCGTGCTCTACGTGAGCGGTGAGGAGAGCGAGCGGCAAATCAAGCTGCGCGCCGACCGCCTCACGACGCTTTCGTCCGACTTGCTGCTGCTCTGCGAAACGCGGCTCGAACAAATCTTCACCCACATCAAGAACGTGAAGCCCGACCTGGTGGTCATCGACTCCATCCAAACCATTGCTGCCGAAGCAATCGACGCCTCGCCAGGCTCGGTGACGCAAATCCGCGAATGTGCTGCCGCTATCCTCAAGTACGCCAAAGAGAGCGGCGTGCCCGTTGTGCTCATCGGCCACATCACGAAGGAGGGCAGCATTGCCGGCCCGAAGGTGTTGGAACACATCGTCGACACCGTCCTCCAGTTTGAGGGCGACCGCCACTACCTCTACCGCATTCTGCGCAGCATCAAGAACCGCTTCGGGTCTACCGCCGAACTGGGCATCTACGAAATGCGGTCGGACGGGCTTCGCCCCGTGGACAATCCTTCCGAACTGCTCCTGACGCAGGGCAACGAGGAACTGAGCGGCATTGCCATCGCCGCTGCCATAGAGGGAGTGCGTCCGTTCCTCATCGAGACGCAAGCCCTCGTCTCCACCGCCGCCTACGGCACGCCGCAGCGCTCCGCCACAGGCTTCGACCTGCGCCGCCTCAACATGCTGCTCGCCGTGCTCGAGAAGCGCGTGGGCTTCAAGTTGGCGCAGAAAGACGTCTTCCTCAACATCGCCGGCGGCATCCGTGTCACCGACCCCGCCATAGACCTTTCCGTCATCGCCTCCGTGCTCTCCAGCAACGTCGACACCGCCATTGAGCGCGACGTCTGCATGTCGGGCGAAGTGGGACTGAGCGGCGAAATACGCCCCGTCACCCGCATTGCACAGCGCATCGCGGAAGCTCAAAAACTCGGGTTCGCCCGCATCGTCGTTCCTGAAGCCAACCTCAAAGGGCTCGACACCACGCGTCTCAACATCGAACTGGTGCCCGTCCGCCGCGTCGAAGAAGCACTCCGCGCCCTCTTCGGCTGAAACCCTTTCCACATCGCCCCCTCTTCCCGCGTCAAGACTGACGGGGCAGACGGCGATTTTTTCAAATCTACGTTTATGCTCAAAACGCTTTCCATCCGAGTTCTCCCCCATATCGCCGCACAAGACCGCGAGCTGCGCCGCTACGTGACGCGCGAATTGGCCATCGACGCACGCACCATCACCGACCTCCGCGTCCGCCGCCGCAGCATCGACGCGCGCCAGCGCAACGTCTTTGTCAACTTGACGCTCGACGTCTACATCAACGAGGAAGCACCGCAAGCCGATTTCACCCCCATAGTCTACCCCGACGTGTCGCACGGCCACACGGTCATCGTGGTCGGCGCGGGTCCCGGCGGACTCTTCGCCGCGTTGCGTCTCGTCGAACTCGGGTTGCGCCCCGTCGTGCTGGAGCGCGGCAAGGACGTCCACGAGCGGCGCAAGGACATTGCCCGCATATCGCGCGACCACAAAGTCAACCCCGAAAGCAATTACTCCTTCGGCGAAGGCGGGGCGGGCGCTTTCTCCGACGGCAAGCTCTATACCCGCTCCAAGAAGCGCGGCAACGTGGAACGCATTCTCCGCGTATTCTGCCAGCACGGCGCATCCACCGACATCCTCATCGACGCCCACCCCCACATCGGCACCGACCGCCTGCCGCGCATCATCGAAGCCATGCGCGAACAAATCCGCCGCGCAGGGGGCGAAGTCCACTTCGAGTCGCGCGTCGACAGTCTGTTGCTCAACGACGCGAAAGTGGAAGGCGTCCGCACCGCCGACGGCCGCGAATTTTCCGGCCCCGTCATCCTCGCCACGGGCCACTCCGCCCGCGACGTCTACCGCTACCTCCATGCCGCCGGCGTACGTCTCGAAGCCAAAGGCATCGCTGTGGGCGTCCGTCTGGAGCACCCCGCCGAGATGATTGACCGCATCCAGTACCACAATCCCAACGGGCGCGGAAAATACCTCCCCGCCGCCGAATACACCTACGTGGCGCAGTCCGCCGGGCGCGGGGTCTACAGTTTCTGTATGTGCCCCGGCGGTTTCGTTGTCCCTGCCGCCAGCGGGCCGCAACAACTTGTCGTCAACGGCATGAGCCCCTCCAACCGCGGTTCGGCGTGGAGCAATTCGGGCATGGTCGTCGAGACGCGTCCCGAAGACCTTGACGGCGAACTCGCGCCTTTCCTCAAAGAGGCCATGCAGGACGAAGAATTTGCCGCCGCCCACCCCGACATTGCCGACGAAGCCAGCCCGCTGCGCCTCATGTACCTGCAGGAAGCCATCGAGAAAGCCTGTTGGCAACAGGGACAGTTCCGCCAGACGGCACCCGCCCAGCGCATGGCGGACTTCGTCAACCGCCGCCTCAGCTTCGACCTGCCGCGCTCCAGCTATGCGCCCGGCCTCGTGTCGTCGCCCCTCCACTTCTGGATGCCGCAGTTCATCACCTCGCGCCTGATTGACGGCTTCCGCCAGTTCGGCCGCAAGAGCCACGGCTTCCTCACCAACGAGGCGGTCCTCATCGCCGCCGAGACGCGCACTTCCGCCCCAGTCCGCATCGTGCGCGACGCCGCCACGCTGTGCCACGTCGAGATTGCCGGGCTCTACCCCTGCGGCGAAGGGGCAGGCTACGCCGGGGGCATCGTCTCTGCCGCCATCGACGGCGAACGCTGCGCCGAAGCTGCCGCCGCGCTGTTCTGAAAATCGTTCCACATCGTTAATTTCTCCCCCATGCTTCCGCAAGAATTCTTCGCCCTCTACCTGGCGCACGAGTCCGCCATCGAAAAACTCGCCCACGCCGCCGCACAATGCCACGCCGACGTCAACCAGACCTACGGCGACGGCTTGCCCTACGCCTTCCACCTGCGCCTGGCGGCATCCTACGTGACGCGCTTCGGCCACCTCGTGCTCGACGACGAAGCCCAGTTGGAGACGCTCTACGCTGCGGCCTATTTCCACGACACACTGGAGGACGCGCGCCTCACCTACAACGACCTCACCAAGCTCCTCACGCGCCTCAACGCCGAAGGCTGCGCCGTCGATGTCCACGCCGCCGTCGAGGCCGTCTATGCCCTCACCAACGACAAGGGCCGCAACCGCGAGGAGCGCGCCGGCGAACGCTACTATGCCGGCATCCGCGCCACGCCCTTCGCCCCCTTCCTCAAGATGTGCGACCGCCTCGCCAACCTCCGCTACTCCACCCTCTTCGGCATCCGCCAGCGCATGGCCGACGTCTACCGCCGCGAGATGCCCCACTTCCTCGAAGCCATCGGCGGCGAAGTCCCCGCGCCCATGGTCGACGAAGCCCTCCGCCTGTGCGACGACGGCTACGCCCGACCATAACCCGCCGCCCGTTTCGGGAGCAGGGAACAGGAGAAAATTGCGCCAAGCACCCCACGAAAACTACGGGGACACTTATTTTTCAGATAAAGTTTTGAAGTGTACAAATTAATTTGTAGCTTTGCGGTATTCTTGAAAAAGACATTCAACCAATAACACATACACCAATGAAACCTACACTTTTCCTCCTGGCTGCAGGTATGGGAAGCCGCTACGGCGGTCTGAAGCAGCTCGACAGCCTTGGTCCCAACGGCGAAACCATCATGGACTACTCCATCTACGACGCCATCCAGGCCGGCTTTGGCAAACTCGTATTCGTTATCCGCAAGGACTTTGAGCAGGACTTCCGCGACAAGGTACTTTCCAAATACGAAGGCCACATCCCGTGCGAACTGGTGTTCCAGAGCCTCGATGCTCTGCCCGAAGGCTTCACCTGCCCCGAAGGCCGCACAAAGCCCTGGGGTACCAACCACGCTGTCATGATGGGTCAGAACGTCATCAACGAACCGTTCGCCGTCATCAACTGCGACGACTTCTACGACCGCGACGCCTTCAAGGTGATGGGCAAGTTCCTCAGCGACCTCCCCGAAGGCAGCACCGGCAAGTACGCCATGGTGGGCTTCCGTGTTGACAACACGCTCTCCGACAGCGGTACCGTGAGCCGCGGCGTCTGCGAGTACGACGAGAACCACAACCTCAGCTCCGTGGTTGAGCGCACCAAGATTCAGCGCTTCGACGGCGTAGTCAAGTACATGGACGACAACGGCGAATGGGTAGCAATCCCCGACACGACGCCCGTTTCCATGAACTTCTGGGGCTTCACTCCCGACTATTTCGCCCACAGCAACGCCTTCTTCAAGACGTTCCTCTCCGACCCGAAGAACATCGAGAACCTCAAGAGCGAATTCTTCATTCCTCTGATGGTCGACAAGCTCATCAAGGACGGCGTCGCCACCTGCCAGGTGCTCGACACCACCTCCAAGTGGTTCGGCGTAACCTATCCCGAGGACCGTCCCGACGTTGTAGCCAAGTTCAAGAAGCTCGGCGAGGACGGCGTTTATCCGAAGAATATGTTCTAAGGAAACGGACTTACAAACCACATAAAAATGGGCTGCCTCAAAACGCAAGTTTTGGCGCAGCCCATTTCTGTTAGACATTCCCCGCAGGGACGGCAGTAGTTCCTCAGTCGTGAATCCGCATTGTCCCAATCCACTTCGTCGTGGCAAGGTCCTGGTCGTCCAGGATGGGGCTTTTCGGCTGGTCGAGCGCGGCGATGGCTTGCATTTCCGCATCGGAGAGGGCGAAGTCGAAGATGGAGAAATTCTCCACCATGCGCGCCCGGCTCACCGTCTTGGGAATGACCACGACGTTGCGCTGGTTGAGCCAGCGGAGCATCACCTGCCCCACCGTGCGGCCGTGCTTCTCGGCGATAGCCGTCAGGACGGGGTTGTTCCAGATGTTGTTCTTCCCCTCCGCAAAGGGCGACCACGCCTCGTGCTGGATACCCTCGCTTTGCAGGAAGTGGTTTGACACCGTTTGCTGGAAGAAGGGGTTCGTCTCGATTTGGTTCACCATCGGCTTCACCTCGTTGTGCAGATAGAGGTCCTGCAGGCGTTCGTCAGAGAAGCTCGTCACGCCGATAGCCCGCACGCGTCCCTCGCGGTAGAGGCGTTCGAGCGCGCGCCACGCCGCATAGTAGTTGCCGTAGGGCTTATGCAGGAGATAGAGGTCGAGGTAGTCCAGCCCCAGCAGCGCCATCGACTTGTCGAAAGCGCGGAGCGCGTCGTCAGTTTCGTAGTCCTGCACCCACAGTTTTGTCGTCACGAAGAGTTCTTCGCGCTTCAGTCCGCTGTGGCGGATGGCATCACCCACCTCCTTCTCATTGAAGTACGCCGAGGCGGTATCAATCAGGCGGTAGCCCACTTCGATGGCATCGCTCACGCAGCGTTCGGTGTCCGCCTGCGCGATTTGAAAAACGCCGTAACCCACCGACGGCATCATGATTCCGTTGTTCAGTCTGACTTGTTTCATACGTTTTGATTTTCTTTTGGTTGATGACTGCAAAGTTAGGGTCGCGGCTGCCAAAATCTCTGACAATTTTCTCCGCAATATTTTCACTTTTCGTGGTATCTCCGTAAATTTGCAGGCGAAACAAGCCGCTCCCGTCATGAGCAACTCTCCGAATAACACTTTGACGTTCAGCGAATCGCTGGCTGACCTTGATACCATCAGCCAGCCCTATCAGGTGGTACACATTGTCTGTATCGCCGGAAGTTTCAGCTTCACCTTCAACCATGTACGCTACAACGTCTGCCCGTCCGACTACATCATCTTCACCGTGGGCGCGCTCTACTCGCGAATAGAATGGAGCGCCGACTGCCGTGTCCTGATGATGGCGTTCCACGAGTCGGTGAGTGCCTCCATTGTCTTCAACAGCAACTACGGCATCCTCGGCCATTTGTCCCTACTCTCCAATCCCGTCATCCACCTCTCCGCGGCCGAGTTCGATACCTGCCTCACCGACCTGCGCCGACTGCGCCAACGCGCCGCCGAGACGCAACACCTCTTCCACGACGAACTCATCTCGACGCTGCTCAAGGCGCACATCCTCGACCTCTACGACATCCACGCGCGAAAGTCGGGCGCCATCGACCCCGACTCGCGCATCGCCGCCCTCATGCGCCAGTTCATCGGCATGCTCATCGCCGGCGACTTCCTTGCCGACCGCAGTCTGGACTACTACGCCGACAAACTCTGCATCACGCCCCACTACCTTTCGGAGGTGAGCAAGAAGACCAGCGGACAACCCGCGTCCTATTGGATTAACCAGTTCGTCCTGAAGTCGCTCGTCAGCCTCGTGATGGACAAGACGCTGTCGATGGAGGAAATCGCCGCGCGCCTCCACTTCTCGTCAGTGTCCTACCTCACGCGCTATCTGAAAAAACAACTTGGCATGACGCCGTCCGAACTACGGCGGGGGCAACGCGCCAAATTCTGAGACGAAGGCAGTCTTATTGAGGGGCGACCACGCCTTATTATATATACGCGCGCGAGAGGGAACGATTTTCTTATCACACAGGGCGTGCTTTCTGAATTTCCGCCAGTGCGATAATAAACGTCTGCCGTGCACCCTCAACCCAACCCAGAAAAGCCTCCACTTTTATCAGTTTCTTAAAACGCTGAACCATAGCGTTTTAAGTTTTACACCAGAGAGGTCACAAAAAAGTCCTGAGCTTTTAGAAATTAGTCCT
>JAUNOO010000142.1 GCA_030531095.1 Bacteroidales bacterium | reverse complement strand
CTTGTAGGTCTTGAAGTGCGCCGTGGCGATGTGGTGCCGATAGGCGGCGTCGTTGGCATAAATCTCCACGATACGCACCTGACACGAGTCGCGCTTCTGAATCATCGGCACGATGGCCACCACGCCCGGCTCTTCGCGCACCGACGTCTCGCCCACGCAGCGCGCCGCGGCAAGGTATTCCTCCAGAAATTCGGGGTAGACCTCAATTTCAGATATTCGCATGAGGAGGCTGTCCGCAGTTGTCTCGTCCGAGGCCGCCGCGTCCGCAGATGAGGCCGAAGCAGTCGGGGAAATAGTTGCGCCGTCCGCTGTAGTCCCTGCGAAAAGCCGTTCGGCGTTGCCGTGCATCACGTCCTCAATCTCCTCCGTCGTCAGTCCGCCCCGCGTCAATACGTCGCGTGCGTTGTTCAGTAAAGTCTTCACCCGCGTAGCCTTCACGTAGGGGTAGTCAGAGCCGTAGAGCAGATGGTCTGTGGAGGTGATGGTGCGCAAAGTCGCCAGCACGTCCGGCGTCAGTCCGCCCGCCAGGTCGTAGTAGAAATTTTTGAGGTTTCCTGCCCAGTCTACGGTTGTCCCCTGCCCCGAAGCCTGTAGCAGTGCCATCACGTTTTGCAGTCGCGGCAGGGCGAGCGGGAGGAATGAACCGCAGTGGGGAACGACAAATTTAATGTTCGGGAAGCGTGCGGGTACGTTGTGCACAATCAGGTTGACGAGGGCGCGCGTCGTCTCGGCGGGATATTCGTAGGCGCCCAGCGAGAGCCCTTCCATCAGGTCGCCGTTGACCGGCGTGGGTTTGTGGGGATGCAGGATGACCACTGCACCGCGTGCGTCGAGCGTCTGCATCAACGGGTCGAGCACGCTGTCGCCAAGGTATTGCCCGTAAGCGTTCGTCGCCAGTTTCACCCCGTCAGCGCCCAGCGTGTCGAGGGCATAAACCGCCTCGCTCACGGCAGCCGCCACGTCGGGCAATGGCAGTGTGGCGCAAAACTTGAATCGGGCAGGGTGGAGCGCCTTGATTTTCGCCGTTTCTTCGTTGAAGCCCCTCACTGCCGTTGCGCTCTCCCCGCCGTCGCCGAAGTAGGGCTGCGGCGCAGGCGACGTCAGCACCGACCACGCGATGCCCGCCTCGTCCATCATCTTCAAGTGCCCCGCCACGTCCCACACGGGCAGTGCAACCCCCTCGTCGAGCAGAGCGTTGTGCGCCGAAAGGAAATCCACGTACGACGGCAGCACGCAGTGGCTGTGGACGTCCACTGCAAGTCCGCCCGCCGTCTGGGCAGTAGAATGGAGTGCCGCACCTGAAAGCAGGCACAGCAAGGCGCGTTTCATCGCGCTCAGAAACGAAAGCGTTTTCTGCATAGTCAGTTCATTTTAGTAGGTTACTGGTCGCCGCGAGGGGCAGCCACGATGTTACATTTGCAAAAGTACAGCCTTTTCCTCCAAAACCATTTAACCTGATTACGGATAAAAAGCCCCCTACTACTTATTTCTTCGCGCCGTGTTTCGCCCAAGTCGTTTCCGTCTGCCGTGCAGGCGCAATCGTGGCAAGCCTTTAGTGAATGGAAAGAAGGTTTACGTGAAGTGAGTCCTGGACTTTTGAAAATTAGTCCAGGGCTATGTAGTCAAAAGCTCAGGACTAAGTTGAAAAAGCTCAGGACTAATTTTCAAAACCTC
>JAUNOO010000082.1 GCA_030531095.1 Bacteroidales bacterium | reverse complement strand
AACGGGAATCACTCTGTAAGAGTGAATTTACACAGCCCGGGGTGGAACCCCGGGTTTCGTTATGCCGATTCAAATACTATCGCTTCCCCGATTTGGGGGAGCTGTCGCGAGCGAAGCTCGTGACTGAGGGGGCAAATCACCCCAGCGCCATGAAATTCCGCTCGCCCCATGTCATATATATGATTGCCTCTCAATTATAAGTGTGCCCCCTCAGTCACTCGCTCCCGCGAGTGCCAGCTCCCCCAAAAAGTGGGGGAGCGAATGTCTATCAATGGCGTACGATTAACCTGGGGTTGACACCCCAGGCTTTGTAAAATCACTCTTACAGAGTGATGCCCGTTAGGTGAGCAAAGTATTGACACACAATTATAAAAGCTTCGCGGCGGGGTAGGGCTTTGTGGCGGTGTGATGTTTTCGTGTTTGCACATTAGGCCTGCCCCACCGCCGCGAAGTCCTGCCCCTCTACCGCGAATCCCTGGCCCCGCCGCCAAATCCACTCATTATATATAGAAAGAGCCCCGCCAAAACTTGCGTCTTGGCGAGGCTCTTGTCTGAGTTATCTCGAGCGAACGGGGTTCGCTAAAGCGTTGTGGTCATTACTTCACGATGGTCTTTTCGCCACCTACTACGTAGATGCCCTTAGGCAGACCCTTGGTAGCGTTGGCTGCCTTGACAGCCTTGCGTACCTGCACACCGGAGATGGTGTAAACGTCAACCTTAGCGTTGGCGTCGGTCAGCTTCGTGGTGGAGATGCCGTCGACGATGTTCTCGCTCAGCGTGATGCTGGCGTCGCCTGCCGTTTCGGTCGTGACGTAGTTGAAGTAACCCGTGTTGCCGGTAACGGTGTAGGGCACGCTCTTACCGCCGATGATGACGCTTGCACCTTCGTCGAGGATAACCTTGCCGCCTTCGGTCACCTCGGTATCAACGATGACACCGGTGAGGGCACCGTTTTCGGTGGTCTGACCTTCGGTGGTGTAGACGATGTCGTCAACGCTTACGTAGTCGGTGAGGATGAGGATGCTCTCAATCGTGGCTTCACCGGGCATATAGACGATAGGCATACCTGCGGGGAGGTCTGCGTCGCTGTATTCCTGGAGTTCGATGGTGTAGGCACCAGCGTTCTCGTACTGGCCGAGAGCCTGGAAGGCGGTACCTTCAAGACCGTTGGGGTTGCCTGCTGCGAACGGCAAGGTGATAATCTGGTAAACACCGGGCGTGATGGGCCAGATGGTGGAGCCGTCCCAATTTTCAACGTCGATGGGTTCGAACTGGAGCGAAGAGTTGGACCAGCCTTCGTGGTCGGACCATGCGCACATGTGTTCGGCCTGACCGGCGAAGTTGAGGTAGATGCCGTCGCCGAGCTTGATGTTGAAACCACCGGTGCTCATGTTGATAGGTTCGAGCCCAACGGTGGTGGGCTCTGCTACGTTGACTGCATAGTCGCCTTCTTCTTCGGCAGTGCCGAGGTAGAAGTTCGTACCGAGGTTGCGGAGCATGATGGAGCCGGCGCTAACTGCTTCGACTTTCCACATGAAGTTGAGGCTCTCGAGCATTCCGATGGGGTCGGTGCCGGCATCCTGTGCCTGAGACTTCAACGGGAGGGTAGAGGAGTTGCTCTGTGCATAAACAGCGGCGTTGAGGGCACGACTGTTGGAGGCCACGGTCGTGAGACCGCGGATGGCGTAAACACCGCCTACTTCGGGCAGGTTGTAGCTGCTGCGGAACGTGGCGAGGGCGGCATCGAGGGCGGCAATACCGCTGTTGATGGCTTCCATGCTCATGCCTACGGCTACCGTGGCGTTAACTTCGTCGATGGTGGCCTGGAGGGCGTCGACTGCGGCCTGCGGATAGAGGCCGAGGGCATCGCCAATGAGGCTGTCGGCGGCAGAAGTTGCCACGGCCTGGGCAATGGCGATGGAGTCGGACAGAATCTGAGGATCGGCGTACTCGGCGATGAATGCATCGGTGGCAGCCTGGAGGTCGTCGATGAGGGCCTGCGTAGCATTGCCGGCAGCGATGGCTGCAATGGCGTTGGAAATGGCAGACTCGAAGCTGGTGCGGGTGGCTTCGCTCACGCCTTCATAGATGGGCGAGTTGGATGCATCGTAGGCGGCATCGTAGTAGCGGAGCTCACTGAGGTACCAGTAGGGGTAGCCGTTGTTGGTACCGCCGCTGGTGGCGTGCTCGGTCACGTCGAAGCGGACGAAGCGGTATGCGCTGCCGAGCTCAATGGTGGCTACGCCGACGAAGTTCTCCTTCTCGGCTTCGCTGACCGTAGCGGTGTAGGGGTATTCGAAGTCAACAGAACCTACGAACGCCCAGGTCGACGTGGTGTCGTTGGTGGCGTAGATGTCTGCCTTGGTGGGGCTGTAGGTCTGGTTGTTGTGGCGCTTGGCATACTTGAAGGTGATGTTCTCTACCGTGGTGCCGAGGTCGGCTGCCATGTAGTGGTAGGCGGCAGGTGCCAAGGAGGAGTGCCAAGAGGAGTGGAAGAAGGAGGTGAAGTCGCCGTCGAGGAGCTTCTCAACACCGCCCTCGCTGGGGTCGTCGGCGTTGGACCAGAGGTTTGCGCCGTCGGCTACGAGGCCTATGTCGTCGAAGTTGCCGTCTTCGCTCCAGTTACCGGTGTAGGCACGTCCCTTATAGTAGACGGGAGCTGCGGTGCCGGAGTAGAGGGCGAGGAGTTCGGCGTTGAGGCGAGCCTGAGCCACTTCGTCAGCGATGACGGCGAGGAGGTCTTCGGTGCACTCTACGAACTGGAAGAGGTTACCTGCAGAGGTGAGGTCGCTCCACTTCACAATCTTGAGACTGGCATCGAGGTGGTAGGGGCAGTTGGAAGAGTAGATATTGAACAGACCACCCTTGGAAAGCTGGTTGGACATATTGAGCTCAATGGTGAGCGGCGTGTTGGCCTCGTCCTCAACAGGAACGGTGCCCGAAGTGGTGGAGTTCGTACCGCAGTACTGCTGCGTGGAGTAGTTCTGCACGTAGAACTGACCGTCGCCAGCGTCGATGAGACCCCAGATGTAGGGTGCATCATCCACTGTGATTTCGTCAGTGGTGGTGGGCACGGCATAAGCTGACGTACCTGCGAGGGTGGCACCTGCAGTGTAGATACCATCCTGAGAACGCTGGTTGATGATGAAGTAGTACTTGCCAGCCTCGGGGAGGATGATGGCATTCTCGGCTGCAAGGATGGCGTCGGTAAGGGTTTCCTCAACAGCGTCAACCTCGTCGTCGCTCAAGCCTGTACCAATCAGGTTCTGAGCGTTGGTGTAGGCGGTGTTCAGCGCGTCGTAGGCTTCCTGAGTCAAGCAGCCCACGCCAGTGCCGACGCTGTAGTAGTCGAGACCATTGGGGAACTGGGCAAGGATGAAAGCAGCAAGGCGCTCGTCGCCTGCCAACGGAGTGGCTTCGTAAATGCTCCACTGGTTGGTGTCGGTGTAGCGGGAGAAGAAGCCGGAGGTGTAGGAACCGAAATAGCCCTGGCCACCTTCCTGCTGCTTAACCTCTGCGAGCACGAAGGCAGAAGCGTCGCAGGTGATGCTGCTGCTGCACAGCGTGCGCGGGTTTTCGGAGTTTTCCTCGGTGTGGAGGATGGTGCACTCGTACGCCAAATCGATGTCGTCGGTGTAGGCGTGGAGAACGCCAGTGGCTTCGGGGTTGGAGATGTCGGAAGCATACCAACCGTCGTAGGTTTCTTCGCGCAACCACTTCTGGAGCGATACGTTCCAGATGCGGTAGGTGGCTACGTGCCGTAGTCGTCTGTGATGGTCTCGCCGGTGGCGTAGATTTCATAGACGCAGGCGTCTTTCATTGTAGTCTGGAAACCGGTGGGCGAAATGTAGGAGCCCGCGTTCCAAGACTGGACGGCAGAACTGATGAGGACGACCGGTGTGGCCTCCGTCGAACCGTCTGCCGAGCCGGCTACAGCTTCGATGTCCGAGACGATGTCGCCTTGGTCATACATCTGCGCCTGCATTGTCCCGAGACCGAATACGGTCAGGACGAGTGTAAGGATGTAACGATACTTACTCATGTGCATTTGTTTTGAAAATTAGAAAAATGATTGATTATTGTATTGGGAATTATTTCTATGCCCGTCGTCGAACCAGGAAAACGCGACTGCGCCCTCGGGCATCCTTACTTCCACCCGGGGCTGCAATGTATAAGTTTCTGTATTCAACTATTAATAATAAGATTTCAACGCTTTTATTTAACCGGTGTAAAAGTACAACAAACATTTTTCACAGACAAGAAAAAAGTGTGAAAACGCAAAATTTACCGCTGTTCTTTCTCCAAATGGCTGGACTTTTGGCATATTCTGCCACTGGTTTACAGAAGTCTGTGGAATTTCCTCAACGCCTCCCCTACTCGCGGCGCTTGGGCGGGAACGCAAACAAAGGGTCGCGCCAAAACTGCTGTTCTGACACGACCCCGAGGGGAAAATTATGAGTCTTCTGCCGTTATCTGACAGGCACGTAGCCGGTGTTCATGACGATGCGCTGGCCGCCGTCGGAGAGGAGGTAGTTGATGAAGGGGGTGACCTTCGACTGCTTGTCGGCGGTGTAGTAGTAGTAGAGTTCGCGGATGATGGGGTAGAGGCGCTTGCGGCCGTTCTCCATGTTGGGGTAGATGAAGTGCTTTTCGTCGTAGGAGACGCTGAGGGCCTTGACGTGGCTGTTGATGTAAGCCATGCCGACGTAGCCGATGGCGCCTTCGGTCTGGGAGACGGACTGGATGATGGCGCCGGTGGCGGGCATGGAGAGGACGCCTGCCATGTAGTTCTTCTCGTGGAGGACGCTGGTCTTGAAGAATTCGTAGGTGCCCGAGGAGGTTTCGCGCGAGTAGACGATGATTTTAAGATTCGGGCCGCGGCGCCCCGTGACGGGGTCGGTGACTTGCGACCAGTTGGTGACCTTTCCGCGGAAAATGGCTTCGAGCTGGGCGCGGGTCAGGTTGGAGATGGGGTTGTTGGGGTTGACGACGACGGCGAGGGCGTCGTAGGCGACAACGACCTCGCGGAGGTCCTTGTGGTTCTTCTTGAGTTCCATTTTCTCGCCGAACTTGATGGCGCGCGACGCCATGGCGATGTCGGTGGTGCCGTCGAGCAACGACGATATGCCGACGCCGGAGCCGCCGCCGGTGACGGTGACTTGCGCGCCGGAGTTGGTCTTCATAAAGTTCTCGGCTGCTTCCTGTGAGACGGGCAGGACGGTGTCGCTACCTTTAATCTTCTGGGCCGACACGGGGACGGCCATTGCGGCAAGCACGATGGCTGCCATCAATTTTACGCTCTTCATACCTTATATATAAAAGTGTTTTTGTGTTGGCGCGGCGCGGGCTCTGGGGCGGGCGCCCTTGTGCACTATTTTTACGGGTGCAAAGTAAGAACTTCATTGTTACAGGGGGCTTTCAGGGGTGTGACAAACTTGTTACACCTGCCTGGCGGGGCAATTGTAACGGGAATGTAACGTCTTTGTATCGGAAAGGTTAAAGGAATTGCAGACTTTTGCACTCGGAAACCGACAACACAAAGTAACAGACAAGACTTATGAAAGGGTTATTAGAAAAAATCGTAACCGGAATTATTACGTGCAGCGGCTTCATGACAAGCATCGTGATTCTGCTTATTGTGGTGTTCCTGTTCTCGGAGGGCTTCGGACTGTTTTCGCAGAAGACTATCGAGGACGGGTACTCACTGGTGGTGAACCGGGCGAACCCTGTGGACGAACTGGACGCGGGGCAAATCAAGGCGGTGTTTGACGAAGACATCACCGACTGGAAAGACGTGGGCGGCAACGCCGGAAAAATCATGGTGTTCCGCTTCGACGACATGCTCAAGTTCTTCTCGGAAGAGGAACTGGGCGCTGAGTACGAACACGCGGGCGACTGCATCAACCGGCTGGTGGCGGACAACCCGGGCATCATCGGCTTTGTGCCCACCGAGTTTGTGGGCGACGGGTTCCAGGGCAAACTCCTGATTGACCACAAAATCGACTTCGGCGAGGTGTTCGGCGGCTCAGAGTGGTTCCCCACGGCGACGCCCGCCCCGCAGTTTGGCTTCCTGCCGCTCGTGCTGGGCACAATTTGGGTGACGGTCTTCGCCATTCTCTTCGCGCTGCCCTTCGGTCTGGCGGTGTGCATCTACATGTCGGAGGTGGCAGGCGAACGGACACGCGCTGTGCTGAAGCCGGTCATTGAACTGCTGAACGGCATTCCGTCTGTGGTCTATGGCTTCTTCGGCCTGATTGTCATTGTGCCTCTGCTGCAGGATGTCTTCGGACTGCCTGTGGGCGAGAGCGGATTGGCTGGTGCCATCGTGCTTGCCATCATGGCGTTGCCCACTATCATCACTGTGGGCGAGGACGCTATGCTCAACTGCCCGCGCGCTCAGCGCGAAGCGAGCCTTGCACTGGGCGCGTCGAAGTGGCAAACCATCTACAAAGTGGTGATGCCCTACTCCATTTCGGGCATTACGTCGGGCGTGGTGCTGGGTATAGGCCGCGCTTTCGGCGAAACGATGGCGGTGCTCATGGTGACGGGCAACGCTGCCGTGATTCCCCTCTCGATTACCGACCCGCTGAGAACCATTCCCGCGACTATCGCCGCTGAACTTGGCGAAGCGCCTGCGGGCGGCCCGCACTACCAGTCGCTCTTCCTGCTGGGCGTGGTGCTTTTCTTCATCACACTGATTATCAACACGAGCGTGGAGATGATTTCGGCGCGCCAGAACCGGAAATAACGCCACGCGCCCGCCTCGTCTGACGCGTAGTAGATTTATCCTCACCTCACCACATACTTGCAACATGAAAGCTTTTCCTGAAAACAACCACAAGCGCAAGATGCTCAGCCAGAACATCGCGTTTTTCATATTCCGACTGCTGAGCGCGGTCATTGTGGCCGTCCTCTTCATCATCCTCGCCTTCATCATCGTGAAGGGGGCGAAGGTGCTCAACTGGGACTTCATCACCACCGCCCCTACCGACGGTATGAAGGGCGGCGGCGTATGGCCCGCCATCGTGGGTACGTTCTACCTCATGGTGGGCAGCGCCATCATCGCCTTTCCGCTGGGCATCATGAGCGGCATCTACATGCATGAGTACGCCACAAGTGGCCGACTGGTGAAGTTCATCCGAATGATGACGAACAACCTGGCGGGCATCCCGTCCATCGTGTTCGGCCTCTTCGGTATGTCGCTCTTCGTGAACTACTTCGGCTTCGGCGACAGCATCCTCGCCGGCTCGCTCACGCTGGGTCTGCTGGCACTGCCGCTGGTCATCCGCACCACTGAAGAGGCGCTCAAAGCTATTCCGGACACGTTCCGCGAGGGCAGCCGCGGACTGGGCGCCACCAAACTGCAAACCATCTGGCGCGTCATCCTCCCCATGGCAATGCCCAACATCACGACGGGCCTCATCCTCGCGCTCGGCCGTGTGTCGGGCGAGACGGCGCCCATCCTCTTCACCTGCGCCGCCTACTTCCTGCCGCGTCTGCCGGAGAGCATCTTCGACCAGTGTATGGCGCTGCCCTACCACCTGTATGTGCTCGCCACGAGCGGCACCGACATGGACAAGCAGGTGCCCATCGCCTACGGCACGGCGCTCGTGCTGATTATCATCATTCTGGCAGTGAACCTCCTGGCCAACGCCATGCGAAGCTACTTCCAGAAGAAGCTGAAGACGAAATAACAATTTCCCCGAACTGAAGAACAAAAACAAAAACGCCAACAGCGGGGGACGCAAATGGACGGCACCGTCCGTTCCCTCCGTCCAGACGCTGTTAAAAACGAAGCTTATATGAACAAGATTGAAGCCAAACACGTGAACTTCTATTACGACAAGGGCAAATTCAAGGCCCTGAAAGACATCAACCTCACCGTGAAGGAACACGAGGTGGTGGCATTCATCGGGCCGTCGGGCTGCGGCAAGTCGACCTTCCTGCGACTCTTCAACCGCATGAACGACCTCATCCCCGGCACTATGCTGGAGGGCGAGATTTGCATCAACGGCAAGAACATCTACGACCGCTCGGTCAACGTGGACGAACTGCGCAAGGACGTGGGCATGGTGTTCCAGCGCCCTAACCCGTTCCCGAAGAGCATCTACGAAAACGTGGCTTACGGTCTTCGCGTGAACGGCGTGAAGGACGAGAAGTTCATCCGCGAACGGGTGGAGACGACGCTGAAGGGCGCCGCCCTCTGGGACGAGGTGAAGGACAAGCTCAACAAGTCGGCATACGCCCTCTCGGGCGGCCAGCAGCAGCGCCTCTGCATCGCCAGAGCCATGGCTGTGGAGCCTGACATCCTGCTGATGGACGAACCTGCGTCGGCACTCGACCCCATCTCGACGGCGAAGGTGGAGGAACTCATCTACGAACTGAAATCGCAGTACACCATCGTCATCGTGACGCACAACATGCAGCAGGCCACGCGTGTGAGCGACAAGACGGCGTTCTTCTATCTGGGCGAGCTCATCGAATACGACGACACGAAGAAGATTTTCAGCAACCCGTCGATGGAGGCCACGCAGAACTACATCACCGGCCGCTTCGGATAAAGCCGCGCACGACAGAAACTACTCGTGGAGGAAGCGATACGCGGAAAAGGGCAGGCGCTCTGCCACGCCGCGCACAAACGCTCCACGCTTTCATAACATACTCTTAATCAACGACTCATTATGGTAAAATTTGTAGAAGACGAACTGACCAAAATCCGCAAGGAGGTGTTCGACATGTGGGCACTCGTCGACGAACAGCTTCGCACGGTGTTTGAAGCGGTGGAGACGGGTGACAAGGAAAAGGCTTGGGACGTGATTATCCGCGAAAAGCGGGTGAACGCCTCCGACCTCAAACTGGACTGCGACGTGGAGGACTTCCTGGTGCTCTACAACCCGGTGGCTATCGACTTGCGTTTCCTCCTCGCCATGTATAAAATCAACGCCGACCTGGAACGCATCGGCGACTTCGCCGAAAACATTGCCCGCTTCGTCATCAAGCATGCCGACAAGCCGGTCGAGCCCGAACTGCTGAAGAAACTGCGCTACGCCGAAATGACGAACCGCGTGCTGGAAATGATGACGGTGAGCCGCGAGGCGCTCATGAAGGAGGACCTCGAAATGGCGAACAGCATCTTTGCCAAGGACAACCTGGTGGACGAAATCAACGCCGAGGTGACGCCCGTGCTGGCAGAATACATCACCGCCCACCCCGACATGACGCAACTGGCGCTCAACCTCAAGGGAGTCTTCCTGCGCATCGAACGCGCCGGCGACCACATCACGAACATGGCTGAAGAAATTGTGTTCTACATCGACGCCGAGGTGCTGAAGCACAGCGGCGACGACAACAAGACGGACATGGCGCTGCACAACAAGAAGAACGCCTGAACCGCGCAGACACCAACAACTAAATAAGGGAACGATATACAAATTTTCCCTGAATGGAAATATCACACGGATTCACTCAAATTTGATAGAGATGTCCACATAAAATTCGTGTGCATAGTCCATATATGTGCCGATAATCTGCACGAGGAA
>JAUNOO010000081.1 GCA_030531095.1 Bacteroidales bacterium | reverse complement strand
GACTTAGTTTTGAAAGCAAGTGAGTGATTCCAGTTTGCGCTGGAGGGGCTTACAAGAAAAAAGGAAGTTGGAGGAAAAGAAAATAAGTGGGACAAAAAGAAAAGCAAGCAGGCTGACTCTGAATGGTTTCGGGGTCAGCCTGCTTGCTTATGGGATGTGGTTGTGGGGTTATTCGGCTTCAAGGCGGTCTACCACTTGCGGCAAATCGGCGAGGTGGTAGATGACGGCGTCGGGGAGGGATTCGTCTTGCTCTTCGGCGGTCCAGCCTTCGCCCTTGAGCCATACGGCACGGCAGCCGACGGACTTGGCGGGGACGATGTCTTTGCCGTAGCTGTCGCCTACGACGAGGACTTCCTGGGCAGGGAAGCCGGTGGCTTCTACGCCGAGGCGGTAGATGGCGGGGTCGGGCTTGCGGACGCCGACGACGGCGCTCTCGATGACGGCGGAGAAATAGTGGTCGAGGCGGAAGTCGCGCAGTATGGCGGCGATGTTGCCGTAGAAGTTGGAGACGAGGACGAGGCGGTGGTTCTCGACGAGGCGGTCGAGGACACGGCGGCTCACGGTGAGGTTGCGCAGGACGTAGTTGTTGCAATAGTCTGCCACCGCCTCCACGGCGCGCTGGCGGGTGGCGGCATCGGGCGTCCAGTAGCCCTGGGCGATGAGACAGTCGGTCTCCTGTACCATTTTCTTGAGGAGTACGGTATGGAACACGTCGTCCGCTGCGACGATGGGCGACTTGGCGAGGGCGCGCTCGCCGTAGACGTAGGCTTCGCGGAACTGTGCTTCGCTCACAGGGATGCCGGCGTGGCGGTAGCCTTCGTAGAGGACGTGTGCCCAGTGGCGCGCATCGGTATCGAGCGTGCCGCCGTAGTCGAAGATTATGGATGAGAGTTTGGACATCTTATGTTGTGGGTAAGATATTTTGTTTGTCTGTAAGATATGTGGGCTATTTCATGATTTTCTTGTTTCCGACTTTCACCAATCCTACGCCGATGAATATCCACACCAGTTCGCGGACGCGGGTGAAGAAGCTGGAGAAGACGCCGAGGCCGAGGCCGTTGGGGTAGCCGAGTATCTTGATGATGAGGGCAAGTCCGCCTTCGCGGGCGCCCATCTGCATGGGGAAGAAAAACAGGATGTTGCCCATCAGGGACGAGAAGGCGAGCACGAGGATGGCGTCGACGAACGTCACGGGCGCGCCGAATGCCCAAAGGATGAAATAGTACTCGAGGGCGTTGACCACACGCGCCAGATATTCGAGGAGGAGGGAACCGCAGAAGGCGCGGGGCTGCTCGTGCAGGTAGGCTATGTTGCGGTCTATCTGCGCCATGTTTTCGGCGTTCTTTTCGTAGAAACGTTTCGCGTAGCGGTTGGCGAAAGGTATGAAGAAGAGGAGGCGATAGAGCTTGACGATGAGTCCGTTCTTGTAGCCTTTATAGAAAAAATAGAGGGCGAAAAGCAGGGCGGCGAGGAATATGCCGGCGCAAGCCCAGAGGTAGGCGTCCATTTTTTCGGTGTAGACGATGATGAAAAGGGCGGCGGCTGATGCCCAAAGGCAGATGTGGGAAAGAATGTGCATCATCGAATAGAGCACGACGGACGACATGGCGCGGTTGGTGCCGATGTGGGCTGCCAACTCCATGACGCGGTAGGGACCGCCGCCGAAGCCGAAGGGCGTGGTGTAGCTGAAGGCGAAGCCGGAGACGGTGAGTTTGTAGGCGTGGCGGAAGGAGAGGTGCTTGTCGTGCTTGCCGCTGTTGACGATGATTTGGAACGCGGCGGCATTGAAGGCGTAGACGAAGACCCACACGCCGACGACGGCGGGCAGGAAGGCTATGGCGCGGGGCAACATTTCGCTGAGCTGGCGGTAGTCGACGTCGAACGTGCAGAGCATGACGACGATGGCGGCGACGCCGAAGAGGAGGAAGATGTTTCTATACAGCGGCTTCATAGGTGTCGAGTTGGGCGTTCATGGTCTTACAGAGCCTTTCGTGGCACGACCGCATATAGAAGAAAAGGAGGTTCATCACCGTCACCTCGAAGAGGGGGTAAATCCAGGGCAGACCTACGAGGATGCTGACGTAGAGGACGATGGCGCGGGTGTTGAAGGTGAGGATATTCGCCCACTTCATGAGCGGTTTGCTGCCGGCGCGGAAATCGTCTCGGAGGGACTGCGGCAGAACGCGCCCGAAACGGGCGTCGAGGTCTGCTTTGAAGTGCTGGAAGGCGGGTGTCATCTGTTCCTGGGAGCGCGTATAGTTGCGATAGAAGAAGAGGAACAGTTTCCACACGCCGTCGGTGCGCCAACTGAGGCTGCTGAATTCGGCGGACAACTTTGCCGAGGTGTCCAATTCGCTGCCGCTTTCGCCTTTCAGGAAGTAGAGGTGGATGTTGCGGTAGTAGTCAGCCAACTGGCACTGCTTGCCGTGGCAGATAAAACCGGAAAAAGAGCACAACAGCCAAATCCATATGCCCCACTCTGGCGTGAGGCGCAAGCTGATGGCGACGTAGATGGCGAAGAACCAGACATCGCCCGCAAAACCGTCGAGGATGCGTCCCCAGCGCGTCTTCTTGCCCGTCATGCGAGCCAACTGACCGTCGCAACTGTCATAGAGATTGGCCCAAATGAGGAGCAGTATGCCGATGATGTTGTAGAGGAGGTCGTCGAAGTAGAACATTACGCCCGCCGCTGCGCCGAGAATGATGGAAAGTATGGTGACGACGTTGGGGTGAACATTGAAGGCGTTGAAGAAATTTGCCCAAAGCAGGCCCAGGGGGCGGGTAAAGTGGATGTCGAGCCATTCTTCGGTGTCTTGCGACTTGAAGGTGGCGGCGAGTTTGCTGTTTTTAGTCATCTATTTCTTTAATGGGTAGTTACGGGATGCCGCAGCGCTGCGGCTACCAGTGCGTTCAGTCCGTCGCCTTGGTGGACGGCGCGTTGGCAGAGGCGTTCGGCTATGGCCTTCGCGGCGTTGTCGCAGCAGAGCGAGAAGCTGGGCCAGTCGTTGAAGTCGATGATGAGGAAAGAACCGTCCGGTCGCACCACGCAGTCGCCGCCGTAGACGGTCAGACCGCTCAAGGAGGCGGCGCGGTCGGCGTCCGCCTTCAGGGCGCGGAGGTCGAAGTCGTAGCCCACGGGGGCACCGTTGTGCTTCTCCAGTCCGAACTTGCTGAAAGCGCCTTTGGCGGTGGGGTAATAGTGGTAGAAGAAGTCTGTGCCCTCCACGCCGTAGAACTTCACGAGGTCGCCCTCGATGTGTTCCGAAAGCAGTGCCTCGCGGATGCCGCGTGCCTCGAAGTCGCGCAGGGCAGCTGCCAGTTCGTCGGGCGTTGTGATGAGGCGAACGTCGCCTGCCGACTGCGCACATGCCTCGCCGCGCTTCAACCAATAGCGCTGACCGTGGCGAAGCGTCGGCTTCGTGCCTGGAAGGACGGGAATATTGACGGCAACGGGGACATTCTCGCGCTCAAACAAGGCGGAGAGGGCGGTGCGTGTGCCGTGCAGGAGCGACAATGCGGAGTTCACCACCGGGAGGCCGCCCAGTTCTTCCGCCGAGAGCAGCTGGAGGAAGCGCAAGTCGCGCCCCATGCTGAACACCAGCTCATATCCGTCGGCAGAGGTGAAGTCGTCCTCCACTTCCGTCTCCACCGTGTGCCCCATTTGCCGCAACTCGTTGCCCACAGCCTCAAAGATGGCGGCGTCGCGGGCGGTCGAATTGGGCGAGAAACGCGGTGAACGGCTGATTCCTAATATCTTCATGCCTGTCTGGTCGAGTTGAGGAACGCTTCGGCCTTGACTATGTCTTCGGCGTGGTCAACGTCCAGAATTTTACGCATAGGATAGGCCTTCAACTTCAGACCGTCCTCCACAAGTCCGCGCTGGAAATTGCGCATACGGCTCTGCCCTTCCGCCATGCAGCGGCGCAGCGTGTCGAGCGCCTTGGGCTGGAGGGCATAGATGCCGCCCGAAATGTAGCGGTCGCCCATGTCGGTGTCGTGGAAGCCCGTGATGCGGAGCGCTTCGTCCGTACCCACGTAGAGCGGCTTCTCGTCGTCCACGTAGTCCGTCACTGCCATCAGCCCGTCGTCCGCCGATGCGCGGAAGGCACGGATATATTCGGCAAATTCATCCTCGCGGAAGATGGTGTCCACCGTGGTCAGGCAGAACGGTGCGCCGTCCAACCACTCACTCAGTTCAAAGAAACTGTGCATTGAGCTGGGCGTCGTCTTCACTGCGAGGCGGATGGGCGCACCCTTGCCCTCTGCCATGAGTTGGCGCACGTGGGCTTCCGTCTGTGGGTGCAGGCGGTTCACGATGATGCAGATTTCTTCCGCCCCGTTCTCGTTGAAAATGCGCACGAGGCGGTCAATCATAGGCTCGCCCTGCAGCCTCACCAGCGGTTTCGGCAGGCTCACGCCCTCTTGTGACAGCCGCGAGCCTTCGCCGGCGGCAATGATGGCAAATTTCATTTATTTGGTCGTCCTTTATGTCTCAATTTTCAGCGTCCACCTTGTTGTCGTCCTTCTCCGCCTTGCCTTCAGCCGATTTTCCCGCCTGTTGCGGTTGCAGATGTCGGTTGCGGTTGCTGTCCTCGCGCCGTTCGTGGTAGAGTTTGGGCAGCGGGTTCTTGTGCGCCTCGTCGTCGGCTTGACGGTGGCGGTAAATGTCGATGGCATCATAGATGGCCTGGCGGAAAGATGCCGCCGAAGCCTCGCCACGTCCCGCAATGTCGAAAGCCGTGCCGTGGTCGGGCGACGTTCGTACGTAGGGCAGACCGGCAGTGAAGTTCACGCCGTCCTCCATCGACAGCGCCTTGAAGGGAGCCAAGGCCTGGTCGTGATACATGGCGAGGATGCCGTCGAAACTGCTGTAGAGTCCTGCGCCAAAGAAGCCGTCAGCCGAATAAGGGCCGAAGCATTGGATGCCGTTCTCCACAGCCTCCTTCACAGCCGGCTCAATGATGTTCTGCTCCTCGTGACCCAGCGCACCGTTGTCGCCGTTGTGCGGGTTCAGTCCCAGCACGGCGATGCGCGGCGCGGGGATGAGGAAGTCATGTCGCAGACTGCGGTAGAGTTGTTGAATCTTTTTGCTCACCGCTTCCTGCGTGATGGCCTTCGCCACGTCCTGAATGGGCAAGTGAGTCGTCACGAGCGCCACGCGCATCAGGCGGTTGGCAAGAATCATCAGCGGCTCAGCGCCCCCACCAATGCGGTTGCAGAGGTATTCCGTGTGACCCACAAAGCGGAAGTCGGCACTCTGGATGGCAGATTTGCAGATAGGTGCCGTCACCAGCACGTCAATCTCGCCCGTCTTGAGGGCATCGGTAGAAGCTTCGAGCGCCACATAGGCGGCATGTCCCGCCTCGGGGTTTATCTTGCCGAACTCCACCGTCACGTCCTCGTCGAAGCAGTTCACCAGGTTGAGGCGGCCGTCCACAGCATCGGCGGCTGAGGACACCACGTGGAAACCCGTTTCCAGCCCCAGAGCCTTGCGGTGGTAGTTCGCCACCTTCACCGACCCGAACACCACCGGCGTGCAGATTTCCAGCATCCCCGTCTCGGCAAAGGTTTTCAGAATCAGTTCGTAGCCCACTCCGTTGATGTCACCGTGCGTGATACCCACGCGCAGCGGCTTGCCCGCGGCGGGAGCCGTCTGTGCGGCAGCCTTATATTCCGGCGACGCCGTTCCGCCGCCCAGGTTGTTGTTGTCAGTCATGATAATTGTGGTTTTTATTTAGAGCGCACGTCTGCTCCCTCTGCGCTTCGTTCTTCGCAGTCGAGAGCAGCCCGCAGGCGGCAAATATGTCTTGCCCCCGCGAGGCGCGTATAGTCGTGAACAAGCCGTGCGCCGTGAGGTAGTCCCTGAAGCGCACCATCTTCTCGTCGCCCACGCCGTGCAGCGGCGTGTCGGGAATGTCGTGAAAGCGGATGAGGTTGACGCGGCAGTCCAGGTCGCGCACCAGTTCCAGCAGGGCGTCGGCATGGCGCAGCGTGTCGTTCACCCCGTCGAAGACGATGTATTCGAATGACAGTCGGCGCTGGCGCGGAGCCGAAGGGTCCAGAGGGCGTTGGCGGCAAAAGTCGTATTGCTTCAGCACCTCCACCACGTCGCGGATACCAAACGCCTTTTCGGCGGGCATCAGTTGGGCGCGGCCCTCGGGCAACGGGTGGTGCAGGCTGATTGCAAGGTGGCAGTCGCTTTCGTCGAGGAAGCGCACCAGTCCTTTCGCCAGTCCCACGCTCGACACCGTGATGCGGCGCGGGCTCCAGCCATAGCCCCAGTCTGCCGTGAGCACCTTCGTGGCACGGAGCACGTTCTCCAGGTTGTCGAAAGGCTCGCCCTGCCCCATGAAGACGATGTTCGTGAGCCGTTCGCGCTCCGGCAGGGCATAGATTTGGTTCAGGATGTCAGCCGCCGTGAGCGAGGCCACATAGCCCTGCCGCCCTGTCATGCAAAAAGCGCACCCCATCTTGCAGCCCACCTGACACGACACGCACAGCGTCGCGCGGTCGGCGTCGGGGATGAAAACGGTCTCCACGAAGTGACCGTCGGCCGTGCGGTACAGGTACTTCACCGTCCCGTCCTTCGAGCGCTGGCAGTCCACCGGTTCGGCGCACCCCACGCAGTAGGCGGTCGCGAGCTTCTCGCGCGCCACCTTCGACAGGTTTGTCATGTCCGCGATGTCCCTCGCCTGCTTCTTGTAGAGCCAGTCAGCCATCTGCTTGCCCACGAACGCGGGCAGTCCGAAACTCGCAGCCACGCCGCGCAGCTCGTCAAGCGTCAGGCCCAGCAGCGGCTTTCTTTCCGCCATAACTGTTTCGCCGTTCTTCATGTCACTTCACAATGGTCTGCAAATTTACGCAAAAAAGCTGTATTTCTCGGGCTTTTAGGAAATAAACATGCCGCGCCGAAGCCGTTCTGCGGAAAATACGACCACTATCTGGAGATATTGACGGCTCCTTTCTGAGGGCACACAGCAGCCTTCACGCGCCAGAAAAGTGAAAACGCCCGCCGCCCTGCCGGCTTCCGACTTTTAGACCACACTTCCCGCCCTCCGAGCCGCCGCTTTCCCATTTGCAGGCTTTCTTCAGCGCCTCCCGCGCGGCAAAATACGCCGTTCTCTCCGCCGTCTATTTCCCAAAATCCTAAACATTTACGGAAAAGAAACTAGAAAATCTGTTGGCAGTCAAAATTAAATTCATATCTTTGTCTCCTCAATATCCCCACACCATGAAAAATATTTTGTGCCTCACCATAGACATACTTCTGCTCGTTGCGAGCGGTCTCTTCGTGGCATGCAATCCACGGAAGCCCAGTTTTCACATCGGCGTATCGCAGTGCAGCGACGACGAATGGCGGCATAAGATGAACAGGGAGATGGCACGCGAAGCCGCATTCATCGGCGACATGGAGCTCACCTTCCGCTCTGCCGAAGACCGCAGCGACCACCAGAGCGCCGACATCGACAGCTTCATCAACGAGGGCGTGGACCTGCTCATCGTCGCCCCCAACGAGACGGAGGGCGTGACCGCTGCCGTAAAGCGTGCCCGCGAAAAGGGCATTCCCGTGGTGCTCGTGGACCGCAAGCTCAACACTGACGACTACGACGCCTACGTGGGGACCGACAACTACGACATCGGCTACAAGGCGGGCACCTACGCCGCCGCTACGCTCAAGGACGGCGGCAGCGTTGTGGAGATTGGCGGACTCACCGGCAGTTCGCCTGCCACCGAGCGCCACAAGGGATTTGTCGACGCGCTCAAGGACGCGCCCAACGTCAAGCTCCTCGCATCCGCCGACGGCGAATGGCGGCTTGCCACGGCAGAGAAGGTCATGGACTCGCTACTCCAGACGGTACCCGCGCCCGACCTCGTCTTTGCCCACAACGACCGCATGGCAGTGGGCGCCCGCCGCGCCACGTCCCGCCACGGCGTCGCCCCGCTCTTCATCGGCGTGGACGCCTTGCCCGGCAAGGGCCACGGCGTGGAGCTCGTCACCAACGGCACGCTCGAAGCCAGCCTCATCTACTCCACCGGCGGCGACCGCATCATCCAGGTCGCCGACAGCATCCTCAAGAAGCTGCCAGTGCAGCGCAACAGCCTGCTCTCCACCGCCATCGTAGACAGCACAAACGCCCGAATCCTCGCCATGCAGGTGGCACAGATTGAGGACGAGGAGGCAAAAATAGAAGCACTCAACGACCGCATCGACACGTTCCTCTTGCGCTATTCGCACCAGAAAATCATGCTCATCGCCAGCATTGTCATTCTCGTGCTCATCGCCATCGTCTTCGGCCTCATCCTGAGAGCCTACTGGACGAACGTCAGAACCAACCGCCAACTGGCGCAGCAGAAGCATAAACTCGAGGCGCAGCGCAACCAGCTCATCCTGCTTTCCAAGCAAATCAACGGCACCGACGACGGCTTCACCGACAAGCTCCGCAAAGTCGTCAACGCCCACATGGCAGAGCCAAACTTCGGCGTCGAAGAACTCGCCCTCGAGATGGGAATGGGGCGCAGCCAACTCTTCCGCAAGGTGAAAAACCTGTGCGACTGCTCGCCCAACGAACTGATTCGCGCCGCCCGCCTCAAGCGCGCCGCCGAACTCCTCACTTCCACCGACAAGACCGTCGCAGAGGTCAGCTTCGCCACCGGCTTCTCCTCCCCCTCCTACTTCGCCAAGTGCTACCGCGAATACTTCGGCTGCAACCCCAAGGGCTTCCTCAAAAAGGACGAGAAGGAGAAGGGTAAAGAGTGACTTTCACCGCAACTGGAGTCAAGATTTCGCGCAATCATCCCCCTCCCCGGTTTATTTCTCCACAACATCATAAAATGGGCTGTATCAGAAACGCAATTTTTTTGATACAGCCCATTTTCTATTGCGCCAGAGCAGGTTGCCGCCACTGGCTTCCCGCTCCGACGCTTTCCAATCACCTCTTACTGGCCTGCGGTGGATGCATCATCGGCAGGCAAAGCCGCCACCGTCGCGTAGTGCTGGAAGGTCACGCCAGGCGCACCCTTGGTGAGCGCCGCCTTCATCGCAGGGCTCATTCTGTAGCACACGTTGACGCTACGGATGTTGTCCGCGCTCACCTCCTCTGCCGTCGCACTGCCAGTGCCGCTGATGGTGGGACGGAACGAACCGAGGTCGCCGAGCTTCACGCTGCGTCCGTTCGCAATGGCTTCATTCACCAGATCCTGCAACGACGAGAGTATGCCCTTCACGTCGGAGGCGGTCAAGGTGCAGTTCTCCGCAACACGCTCTGCAATGTCGTCCACCGTCACATAGCCGGTAGGCGCAATTTGCGGATAAAACTTCTGACTTCCGCTGATGCGGTCCTTGATTCCTTTTACAATGTACTTGATCATGTCTTTTAATAATTAAATGGTTAGTGAATTTGATTTGTCGTGCGTCCCTCCGTCCCGGGCTTCGGATTGACGATGCAAAGGTAATATGCCCCGGCGCACGACTTCACCATTAGCGCGTTTCGCGCCCCACTTCCGGCAAAGTTTTTTAATGTAAAACGGCATACATTTTCGGGAATTTATTCTGTGTATCTGTGAGTTGGTTTACCTAACGGGCTTCACTCTGTAAGAGTGATTTTACAAAGCCAGGGGTGTCAACCCCTGGTTAATCGTACGCCATTGATAGACATTCGCTCCCCCTCTTTTGGGGGAGCTGGCACTCGCGCGAGCGAGTGACTGAGGGGGCACTCTTATATA
>JAUNOO010000080.1 GCA_030531095.1 Bacteroidales bacterium | reverse complement strand
AAAAAAGGCGTCCGAAAAAAACTTGAATGTCTTTTTCGGACGCCGATGGTATTTTCTCCTTTTACTTATGTCGGACTCACTTCCTCTTGGTTATCTGTCGCAATGGCGACAAAATCTGTTCCTGAATCCTTGAACTGATTATCATATTTCTCCACTAGTGGCTTGGTAAACAAATTGCGGATGGATGCGGTGCGCTTTGTGATGTCGTTCTTTTCGGTCATATTTTCTTAGATGTTTTAAAGGGGCTGCTGTTCTGCTTGCAAAGATACGTTCTGCGCGCAAAGGGGTTCACCATTCCGAACTATTAAAAGAGGGCTGCGCCAGAAATTTGTTTTCTGACACAGCCCACTTCTTGTTTAGGCAGACTGCTGTCTGCGGAATATGTTTTTACTGGGCGTTGATGTAGTTGACAATCCACTCGCCCACTTCGCGTGTGCCATACTTCTCACCGCCTTCAACCTGGATTTCGGGCGTGCGGACATTGGCGTCGAGGCTGGCGTCGACAGCCTGGCGAACCAGTTTGCCTTCCTCTGCCAAACCGAAGTATTCGAAGAGCATCGCCACAGAGAGAATCTGTGCGAGAGGGTTGGCAATGTTGAGACCTTTAGCCTGCGGCCATGAACCATGGATGGGCTCGAACACGGGCGTGCTCTCGCCAGTGGAGGCGGAGGGCAACAGACCCATAGAACCGCTGATGCAGGAGCCTTCGTCGGTGAGGATGTCGCCGAAAGTGTTCTCGGTCACCATCACATCGAAGAAGCGGGGGTCTTGAATCATTCGCATGGCGGCGTTGTCCACATACATATAGTCGGTGGTCACCTCGGGGTAGTTGGGTGCCATTTCCTGTGCGACCTTACGCCACAAGCGGCTGGAGGCGAGCACGTTGGCTTTGTCGACCACAGTGAGGTGGCGGCGGCGACGCATGGCGTACTCGAAGGCCACCTTGAGGATGCGTTCCACTTCGGGACGGCTGTAGGCGTTGGTGTCGTAGGCATAGTCGTCGCCTTCCTTCTTCTCGCCGAAATACATACCGCCAGTGAGTTCACGGATGCAGACGAAGTCGGCACCGCGCACCAGGTCTTCGCGCAACGGCGACTTGGCAATGAGGCAGTCGAAAGTCTGCACAGGGCGGATGTTGGCGAAGAGGCCCAACTGCTTGCGCATGGCGAGCAAGCCCTGCTCGGGGCGTACCTTAGCAGACGGATTGTTGTCGAAACGGGGGTCGCCAATGGCGGAGAACAGTACGGCGTCGGCGTCCTGACATACCTTCAGTGTCTCGGCGGGAAAGGGATCGCCCACCGCATCAATGGCAGCGGCACCGCAAAGGGCTTCGGTGAAGGTGACTTCATGGCCGAACTTCTGGCATACGGCCTGCATGACGTTGACACCCTGAACAGAGATTTCGGGACCGATACCATCACCGGCCAAAACAGCTATTTTCAGTTTCATATTGTAAAGTTTTTTGAGTTGTTACTTTAAATCGCGACGGCAAAAATACAAAATTCGTGGCACAAAACTCAGGTTTCGCGCCACGAATTATTGGTTTTATGGGGAGACGGGGCGGCAAACGCTATATATTGCGCACCCTGTCAGCCGTTTGTGCTGATTATTTGGGGCTTATTTGTCCTTCTTTCCGAAGATGGAGAAATGGACGTAGCGCTTGGGGCGCGCCTTGAGGTCAATCATGAGCGAGTCGGCGTGGCTCATGGTGCTGTTGAGGTTGTCGTAGAGGGCGCGGTCGTTGAGGAAGAGGCCGAGCGTGTTGTCGCGACTGTTGAGTTTTGTGTTGAGCAGGTCGGTGGTGGTGGTGAGGTTGTTGGTCACGTTCTCCACGCCCTCAAGCGTGGCGTTCACCTGCTGCATCGTACCGTCTACGTCCACTCGGGCGAGGTCGTCGGTCAACTTCTCCACGTTGCCCCCGATGTGGTCCAGCTTGTTGACGAGCTGCGGCACGTCGTCCTTCATTATGTTGTTCAGGCTGGCGGAGGTTTCCTTCAAGTTGGCAGTCAGTTCGGCAGTGTTCTGCAACGTCTGGGCGAGAGCGGGGTCGGCGGTGAGGCGATTGAGGTTCGACATGATGGAGTCGAGCTTCGGCAAAATGCTCTCGAAGACGGGAATCATCGCCTCAAGTTTGTTGATGGCACCGACGTGCATTCCGCCGCTGATGGTGTCGCCCGGGGAGAGGTTGACAGTAGGATTTGGACCGAGGACGAGGCTCATTTTCACGCCGCCCATAAGTTCCGACTCCAATTCGGCGCGTGTTCCGGCAGGCACGCTCATTGCCTTGTCAAGTTCGACGCAGACCACCACATTGTCGGTGCGGTCGTAGTCGTAATCGATGCTGCGGACGATACCCACCGAATAGCCGTTGGCATAGACGGGATTGGACACGACAAGCCCGTTGATGTCCTTGAACTTGACGTAGTAGGTATTGCTGGAGGTGAAGAGGTTGATGCCCTTCAAGAAATTGATGACGATGAAAAGCAGGACTATGGCCACGATAGCCATCAACGCGATTTTGACTTCTTTGGTAAAGTACTTCATTGTGAAAAACTTTGTGCGTTTGCAATATTATATAGGAGTGTGAACCCGTGTGACTGCCACGTCTGTCACTGATTGGAAAGCTTGCGCGCTTCGGCTACCGAAATGCGCTTGCCGTCCACGAACGCCACGACGAAGGCGTCGGGGAATTTGGCCCTCACTTGCTTCTGAATACGGAGGATTTCGTTGTAGTCGGTCGTCGAGCCGTAGGTGTATTTGTAGTTGCTGCCCTCTTTGTAGTAGGTTGCGTCCTTGTAGCCCTTCAGGCGGCTGTCGGTCGACTTGAGTTCGCGACTGCTCAAGAGGAACTGCACCTTATACACCGGCTTGCCCGCGTCGTCGGCGTCAGCCTTTTGTGCGGGAGTGGAGGATGAAGTCTGCTTGGAGGGCGTCTCGGTCTTGGCGTTCGATTTGGTCCCCGCAGACGAACTGGTTTCTACGGGCACCACGGCGACTTCTTGGTTGGCGGACTCTTCTGGCTCGGCTTTGTCAATCGGGTCGGCCTTCAAGATGGCGGACGACGCCGCGTTGTCGACGTAAGTCTTGCGGTAGTTCACGATGCCGTTGTAGATGCTGCGGCCCAATTCCTGCACGCCCTGCTTCGAGTTGAGATAGCGTTCCTCGGCAGGCGTCGAGATGAAGCCCAGCTCCGTCAGGACGGCGGGCATGGACGTTTTGCGCAGCACGAGGAAGCCCGCCTGGTGGACCCCCTTGTTCTTTCGGCCGTTGTTGACGTATTGCTGCTGGATGCACCGCGCCAGTTCGACGCTCTGCTTCATGTAGCGGTCCTGCAACAGTTCGAAGATGATATAGCTCTCCGCCTTGTTGGGGTCGAAGCCCTCATAGGTCTGCTCGTAGTTGTCCTCGTAGACGATGACGGAGTTCTCGCGCTTTGCCACTTCGAGATTGGCCTCGGCGCGCGCCATACCGAGCGTATAGGTCTCGGCGCCGTAGGCGATGCGCCCCTTCGGCAGCGCGTTGGTGTGGATGGACACGAAGAGGTCTGCCTTGGCCTTGTTGGCTATGTCGGCACGCCGCTGGAGCGGGATGAACACGTCCTTGTCGCGAGTGTAGACCACCTTGATGTCGGGGCAGTTGGCCTTGATGAGTCGCCCCACTTCCAGCGCCACTTTCAGGTTGATGTCCTTCTCCTTGGAATAGGCTCCCACCGCACCGGCATCGTTTCCGCCGTGACCGGCGTCGATGACGAGGACAAACTGTTTGGCGTCCCCGGCGGCAAATGCCCTTTCCGTCGCAGTCCAGAACAGGAGACTGACGACGCAAACGAGCAGGAACTTCAGTGAGAAGTGTGGCATGAGTATTTCGTTTCTCCCGCATCGGCTGCAGACTGCACGCGGGATGTTTTCTGTATATGCCATTCGGCAGGTTAAGATTTTCGCGGCAAAGGTAGTAAGTTTTTTTTGAAAAACCCTATCGCGTATAGAAGTTTTCACACCAGCCCGGGCGTATGTCTGACTTTTACCGACAAACAGACTAAAGATTTTACCGTCTGGACAAAAAACGTCAAACCATGCCGCCCAAAACAGAAGAACTCCCCAGTGCGGACTGAGGAGTTCTTTGGATTTTCGTATGAAAGAAAAATCAAGAAGCGAATTAGGCTTCCTTCGCAAAGTTGACGCGGCGCTCCTTGATACGAGCCTTCTTGCCGGTGAGGTTGCGGAGGTAGTAGAGCTTGGCGCGACGCACCTTACCATACTTGTTGATTTCGATGCTGTCGATAGCCGGCGACTCGATGGGGAAGATACGCTCTACACCCACATTGCCCGACATCTTGCGCACCGTGAAGCGCTTCTTGTCCTGGTGGCCGGAAATCTTGATAACCACGCCACGATAAAGCTGGATACGCTCCTTGTTGCCTTCGACAATCTTGTAAGCTACGGTGATGGTGTCACCTGCTCTGAACTTAGGAAATGACTTGCCCGTAGCAAATGCTTCCTCTGCGATTTTAATTAAATCTGCCATTGTAATATTGGTATATGATTTTTAATTCGTCTGCCGGGCATAACGGGGAACACTCATCCAGACAGCGGCCCAACAGAAAAGCGGTGCAAAGGAACAACTTTTTTTCCGAACAGCCAAGTTTTTAACCACTTATTTTCGCGCCGCGCTCTGATATTCACGCAAAAGCCCTTCTCCCTCCCCCACTCCCCTCGCTCTCCTCGCCGTAACCAATCGCCCGTTATCCTGCGTGAAGTAACAAATGAAAAATTTGGTCGGTTCGACATAAATCTCTATCTTTGCACCGCTTTTAAGCCCACAAGCCCGGTGCTTGTCACGGCGGAACGCGGAAATAGCTCAGTTGGTAGAGCACAACCTTGCCAAGGTTGGGGTCGCGAGTTCGAGTCTCGTTTTCCGCTCCCTTCTCTGTGGCTCGAATGGTGGAATCGGTAGACACGAAGGACTTAAAATCCTTTGGCCAGTGATGGTCGTGCGGGTTCAAGTCCCGCTTCGAGTACTTAAAACGGGGAGGTTTCTCCCCTTTTTTGTTTCTCATTATCAACTCGTTAAACCAACAATCAAGCCTTTACGCAGGTCAGAACCGACTGGAATAAATGAAGTAAATTAACAATACCATGAAAGAGAATGTAGTTAAAGTATTGAGATGGATTGCAGTCCCGTTCGCCGCGGTAATAGGCGGGCTGTTGGGGTACGCTTTGTTCTTTCTGTGGATGATGATAACAGAAAGCGGAGATGGGATTATTGTAAGTGGGGATGGCACACCCTCTCTTAATCAGATTTTATCCCAAATGCTAGGACATACCGTGAGTGGAGCCACTTTTGTTTGGGCTGGCACATTGACAGCGCCTCATGCAAGAAGAGTTACGTCCATAGTTCTGGCTGTAATAATAAGCATGTTCATTGTATGCGAGACTATATCTATAATTGGCGCACCTCTCATGTGGTATGTATCGACATATTTTACAATAATAGGTGCCATTTGGTCGAGTGTGCACATCTGCAAAAAAGAGAAAGAACATGAGTTGCGATGAATACAGAGGCAATATATAATGTTCCATGATAGCATCTTAGCTGCTTATCTGTTATACAAAGTTGGGGTTGAGAGAATTATCTTAAGACTGGCAGGGGGCGAGATCCATTGTGATACAAAATGCACAACATAATAAGTAAAATAATTGGAAGCCAATGCCTCGCAAAACATAAGGCTGAATACGATGAAGTGAAATAAAAAAGGAAGGAGGAGAATAAATGAAAAGATTTCTATTAATATTTATTGGCTTGGTGCTTGCATTTTCATTCTCATATGCAAGTGGCAATGAAAGGGAATACAAGTGGCTCATACGCGAATTAGATATAGACACAATCGCTATGAGAGCAAAATCTTCTGAAGAGTTTTGGAATGTTGTTTGGAAGAAAAATGAGAGGTTGTATAAATTTTATAAGGCTTTTGACAAGAAGAAATCCTCAGCGATAAAAGCTAATGACGAAGTCAATAGAAGTCTCTCTATATCAGCTAGCTATTATAATTCCTTTGATATAGAAGCTGATAATTCTGACTCTCTTCTTATTGGACTATTAGAGGATTTAGGGGCATTGAAGTTGAATCCTATAACAAAATTATATGTGGTATATGATACCGAAGCCAATGCATTCGCAACGCCCGATGGGAGAATTTATCTTTTTACAGGTTTGTTTGTTGACGGAATGAGTTATCCGCATATCCTTGGAATTTGCGCGCATGAATTTGCGCACTTTCTTTTACAGCACTCAAAAGTAGAGGTCTATGAAACCATTAAACAAGAAAAGACAAATAAAATAATCGCAGGTGTTAGTGCAGCCGTACAAGCTGGAGCCGCAATGTATTCTGCCACTAATGGAGTAGAATCTGATTGGAATGCTATAAATCAGAATATTCACGGAATGTTTGATGCCGTAGCATTGCGATCTCAGAAATTCAGATATAGGTATTCTCGAAAACAAGAAATAGAGGCTGATATAATCGCATGTAAATTTCTTGAATATATGGGCTATGGAGGAGACAAGTACATTGAAGCTTTGAAACTAATTGAAGACCCCTTATTGGAAAGTCTATATACAGATGACAGCAATCATCCGACCACATCATTCAGGATTGGCTTATTGGAATACATGCTCAATCATCCTGAAATAGTTAGAGATGAACCTAAAGCAGTTTTTGAATAAGACGCTAATGCCATGCGGGAAGACGTTGGCATCTATCCGTCTCTATGTATTTGATTAGTAAATAAACAATGGAAAATGAAAGACAATTGGTTTAAGATAGTCTTGCTGATAATCCTGTTGGTTATTGGCTACCTATTTGCCCTCAATGGGCGATACATAAAGGTTGATGATGAATACTACTTCGACAAATGGACAAAAACCATTTTGGAAATACAAAAATATGAAGAAGTAAAATAATAAACGACGCTGCATAAAGATAATCCTTCCATGAAAGAACTGGTTCCCTACCCCGTTAGGATTATCCGAAAAAATTATGATACCAAATGAACAAGATAAGTAAAACGATTAGGTATCAACGATACACAAAATTTGTTCTGACTCAACTAGAATACTTATTTTTAATTAGCCCGCGCCCCCAATTTGTTCTAGCGGTGCAACCCCCAAAAGACTTATTCATTCCGCCTCGACTTTGTCCCACGGGTGAAGTCGGGCTGTTTGCGCTCTGCGGTCAATGCTGACGACGGTAACGGCGGTGCTTCCGTTTCGGACTACAAAACAAAAAGAGACACCACTCCTTATTATATATACAACATGAGTAAGAGCAAGACTTCCAAACATACTTTTCCCGTGCTCGGCATGAGTTGCGCAAGCTGTTCCGCTCGGGTCGAGAAGACGCTCAGGCAGCAGGCGGGCGTGACGGAGGCTGTTGTCAATTTGGCTGCGGCGACGGCGATGGTCGAGTTCGACAGCGCTATCACGTCGCCCGAAGTGCTGAAGAGCACCTTGCAGGCCATCGGGTTCGACCTCATCATTGAGCCCGACGAGGAAGAAGCGGCACGCGAGGCTGACGAGGCACGCGAGGCGAACTACCGACGACTGAAACGCCGCACGCTTTGGGCGGTGGGATTGGCCGTGCCCATTATCGTTCTGGGCATGTGCTTCATGCACGTCGAGGGCGTCGACTACGCCCTGTGGTTGCTCTCCACGCCCGTGGTGTTCTGGCTGGGGCGCGACTTCTTCCGCAACGCTTGGAAGCAGTTGCGGCATGGCGCTGCCAACATGGACACGCTCGTCGCCACCAGCACGGGCATTGCCTACGTCTACAGTCTGTTCACGCTCTTCTTCCCCGATTTCTGGACGGCGCGCGGACTCACGCCCCACGTCTACTTCGAGGCGTCGAGCGTCATCATTGCCTTCATTCTCCTCGGCCGTCTGCTCGAAGCGCGCGCCAAGGGGAGCACGTCGGCAGCCATCCGCAAACTTATGGGTTTGCAACCCAAAACGGTGACGCGCCTCACGCCGCAAGGTCGACAAGAAACGGTGAATATCCGCGAGGTCAAGGTGGGCGACATCCTGCTCACGAAGCCCGGCGAGCGCGTTGCCGTAGACGGTACGGTCGTAGAAGGGTCGTCCTACGTCGACGAGAGTATGCTGAGCGGCGAACCCGTGCCCGTGTCCAAAGTCCCAGGCGCACAAGTCTTCGCGGGCACCATCAACCAGAAAGGCAGTTTCAGTTTTAAGGCAGAGAAAGTGGGCCGCGCCACCGTCCTCGCCCAAATAGTCAAGATGGTGCAGGAGGCCCAAGGCAGCAAAGCGCCCGTGCAGCAGCTCACAGACCGCATCGCATCGGTCTTCGTCCCCACCATCATGGTAGTGGCATTGCTTACGTTCGTGGCTTGGCTCACGCTCTCGCCCACCGACGGATTTACGCGCGGTCTCCACGCCGCCGTCACGGTGCTGGTCATTGCCTGCCCGTGTGCATTAGGCCTCGCCACGCCCACCGCCATCATGGTGGGCATCGGCAAGGGCGCAGAAGCCGGCATACTCATCAAGGACGCCGAGAGTTTGGAAATGGGACGGCGCATTGACACGGTTGTACTCGACAAGACCGGTACAGTCACAGCGGGCAAACCCGAAGTGACCGACATGATATGGGAGGAGGAAGCGCCCCATGCAGCCGACATTTTCTTCAGTCTCGAAAGCCGGTCGGAACACCCGCTCGCCGAAGCACTGACGGCGCACCTCAATGGTCAGACCGTCACGATTGACGACTTTGAAAACCACCCTGGCGCGGGCGTCAGCGGACGGGTGGACGGCATAAGATATTTGGCAGGCAACCGCCGGTTGCTGGAACAGCATAAAATCAGCATCAGCGACAAACTTGCCGCAGAAGCCTCGCGTCTGACGGCAGAAGCCAAGACGGTCATCTGGTTGGCCGACGCACAAAAGGCACTCGGCATCGCAGCCATCGCCGACCACATCAAGGCCACCTCACACGCAGCCATAGGTCGCTTGCAGGAGAACGGACTGGACGTGTGGATGCTGACGGGCGACAACGCCGCCACTGCCGAAGCCGTAGCGCGCGAGGCGGGCATCGCCCATTTCCGCGCCGAAGTTCTCCCTGCCGGCAAAGCCGAAGCCATCAGTGCCATGCAGGCCGAAGGGCGGCGAGTGGCGATGGTGGGCGACGGCATCAACGACAGCGCCGCACTCGCGCAGGCCGACCTGAGCATCGCCATGGGTCAGGGCAGCGACGTGGCTATGGCAGTGGCGGGCATGACCATAATCTCGTCCGACCTCAACAAGATTGCCGACGCCTTGCGACTTTCGCGGCTCACCGTCCGCACCATTCGCCAGAACCTCTTCTGGGCCTTCATCTACAACGTCATCGGCATCCCCATCGCGGCGGGCGTGCTCTATCCCGTCTGCGATTTCATGCTTAACCCCATGATTGCCGGTGCCGCCATGGCGATGAGTAGCGTCAGTGTGGTGCTCAACAGCCTCCGACTGCGCCGCCGCAAGCTCTGAGGGCACAAAGCGAGCACTCCTTTTTATATATACGCGCGTACGCGCGAGGGGCGGAAGATATATGCCAAGCTTCACGTTGTGCGCCCCGTATTCCGCGCGGCGTGACCAAGACAAACTCAATTTTTGCCAGTTCATCAACTCGCTGAGCCAAAGCCTTTTAAAACTACACCAGAGGAACCACAAAAAAAGTCCAGGGCTTTTGAGAATTAGTCCTGAGCTAAGTGGTCAAAAGCTC
>JAUNOO010000079.1 GCA_030531095.1 Bacteroidales bacterium | reverse complement strand
ATGTCTCGCCATATCTATGACTTGGCGATGATGATGGACTCGGAACGCAAGATTGCCGAACGCGCCATCCATAACGAAAAGCTCTACCGAGCTATACTTGAACACCGTCGCAAGTTCATCGGTTTAAAAGGTTTCAACTACGATGAGTTATATACCGACACCCTTTGCATCGTTCCAAGCGAGGAGATTGCCGAGAGGTGGCAGGAAGACTACAAATTTATGGGCGAGTATATGATATACGGTCTAGTGCCCTCTTTCAATGAACTGATTGAGAAGATGAAAACACTCAACGATAAGATAAGACAACTCAATTACCAGAAGCAATGACCATAGATGAACTTGGCGAGGATCTTGAACAACAGTTTGGCAAGCCGGCCAGCAAAGATGTTGGTCGGGTTCTAACGGACTTGACCATTGAAAGCACACCGACTGAATACTTGTCTGTTACAGAAACGAAAAAGAGTCGCAACCCATTCGGATTTGTGACTCTTTCGTAGCGAGAAAGGGACTTGAACCCTTGACCTTCGGATTATGAATCCGACGCTCTAACCAGCTGAGCTATCTCGCCATTTTTGCGGTGCGGCAGGACCTTCGTCCCGTTTGCGAGTGCAAAAGTAGGGCATTTTTTCCAAACCACCAAATAAATCCCGCGAAAATCTTATTTTTTGTGTAAACAATATGGTTGGGGGCGGTAGTTTGGCGGGGAGTACTCGCGCACGTAAAAAAAATGTAGTACTTTTGCATCGATGTTCGGTATAAAGAAATTAGACCTCTATATCCTGAAGAAATTCCTGCCTCTCTTCTTCGGCTCGTTCTTCATCTGTCTGTTCGTCTTCATGATGCAATTCACGTGGCGTTATGTGGACGAGTTGATTGGCAAAGGACTGTCGATTGATATTCTGGGGCAGTTCTTTTGGTATATGGGCATCACGCTGATTCCGACTTCGCTCCCGTTGGCGGTGCTGCTGGCTTCGCTCATCACGTTCGGCAACATGGGGGAGCAGTTGGAGTTGCTGTCCATGAAGGCCGCCGGCGTGCCCCTCATCCGCATCATGCGCCCGATATTTCTCGTGGTGCTCCTGCTCACGGGTATGTCTTTCTTTTTCCAGAACAAGACGGCGCCCGAGGCACAGATTAGCCTGCGCACGCTCCTCTTCAGCATGAAGCAGGCACAGCCCGCAGTGGAAATTCCGGAGGGTGTGTTCTACAACGACATTCCCAACCTCAACCTGTACGTGCAGCGCAAGAACGCGCAGACGGGTATGCTCTATCAGGTCATCATCTACAAGACCGACCAGGGCTTTGACCGCGCACAGATTGTGCTGGCGGACTCGGGACGTCTGGAAATGACGGCTGACAAACTGCACCTGAAGCTGGACCTCTGGAAGGGGGAACAGTTTGAGAACCTGCAGGCACAAAGTTTTTCCGCGCTCAGGTCGGCGACAGTGCCTTACGACCGCGAGACGTTCGACTACAAGCAGTTCCTCATCGACTTCGACAGCAATTTCGCGATGATGGACAAGGAAATGCTCCGCGACATGCCGCAGTCCAAAAACATGAAACAGATTGAGTTGAGCGTGGACTCAATGGAACAGGAAATGGATAGTGTGGGCCGCAACTACTTCCGCGACGCCAAAATGCGTTGGTACGACGGTCCGGGGCTCAACGCAGAAGACTCGGCCTACGTGATGGCGATGAAACCGATGCCGTTCGACTCCATCCTGGCGCGCACGTCGCCCGAGCTCTTGCAGTCGGCACGCCGCTCCGCCATCAACTCCATCCGTGCGGCACAGGCTGAACTGGAATGGAAGAGCGTCACGACCGACAGTGGCGACAACTTCATTCGCCGCCACTGGGTGGAGTGGCACCAAAAGATGACGCTTTCACTCGCCTGCCTGTTCTTCTTCTTTGTGGGTGCGCCGCTCGGTGCCATCATCCGCAAAGGCGGTATGGGTTTGCCTGCCGTCATCTCGGTGCTCATCTTCATTTTCTACTACATCATCAACACGTCGGGAATGAAGATGGCGCGCGACGGGTCGTGGAACATGGTCTACGGCATGTGGATTAGTTCGGCAGTCCTCATCCCCTTCGGCGCATTCCTCACCTACAAGTCGAACCGCGACTCGGTGGTATTCAACGCTGAACTCTACTGGTCGTTCATCCAGCGCCTGTTTGGTCTGCGCGCCAACCGCCATATCGCCCGCAAGGAAGTTATCATCAACGACCCGGACTATGACCGCGTGGCGGGCGAACTGACTACGCTGCGCGACGGTTGCAGCCAATATGCGAGCGCGGCAAAGCTCTATGCGGCGCCCAACTACTTCCGCACGTTCTTCAGCCACGTCACTGACCACCACGTGGAGGAACTGAACGAACAGATGGAAGCCATCGTGGAAGAACTCTCGAATACCAAAGACCCGAAGGTGCTGATGCTCATCAACGAGTTGCCCATCATCTACGTCCACGCCCATACATCGCCCTTCACCAGCAAGTGGGCGAATGTCGTGGCTGGTATTCTCTTCCCCTTCGGCCTGTTGTTGTGGCTGCGAATATGGCGCTTCCGCCTGCGACTGATGCGCGACATGAAACAGATTGTCAAGACTTGTGACCGCCTGAACAGCGTCATCGAAAACATGAAGTACCCCGAGCGGTCACTCCAATTCACAGAGAACGAGGCACCGCCCGTCATCCGCCATTTGCGGGCAAACTTCAAGCGCATCGTGCTGCTTATCATTGTCCTCATCGCCGCCTTCGCCGCAGGTTGGCAGGCCTACCGCGCCGTCAGCGAATACATGCGCGAGCGGGCTCAGACGGAGGAACCCGCGACAAGAGAAGAACCCGCGACAAGAGAAGAGCCGGAGGTCAAAGAGGAAACTGCGCCCCAAAGCAGAAGGGCACGTGGTTCTGCCCTGAACTTTCAATCCAAACAACCCAGACTGATGCACACGGACAAAGAATGAGCCTTGCGCAACGTCTATCCTAAACCAAAAGATAAATACCCCAACGCAAAATAACAACTGACGCACATGAACAACTTCAAATTAGCCACCATAGAAGAAGCCCTCGAGGACTTCAAGAAAGGACAGTTTGTAATTGTCGTAGACGACGAGGACCGCGAGAACGAGGGCGACCTCATCATGGCTGCCGAACTGGTGACACCCGAGAAGGTCAACTTCATGCTCCGCTGCGGACGCGGCGTGCTCTGCGCCCCCATCACGCTCGACCGCTGTCGCGAACTCGACCTTGAGCACCAGGTACAGACCAATACGAGTATTCTCGGTACGCCGTTCACGGTGACAATCGACAAACTCGAGGGCTGCACCACCGGTGTGTCTTGCCACGACCGCGCTGCCACAATCCGCGCTTTGGCTGACCCCGAAAGCCGTCCCGAGACCTTCGGCCGCCCCGGTCACATCAATCCGCTCTACGCCCAGGACCGCGGCGTGCTGGCTCGCGCCGGCCACACTGAAGCTGCCGTCGACCTTGCCCGTCTGGCGGGTATGCGCCCTGCCGCCTGCCTCATCGAGATTCTCAACGAGGACGGCACAATGGCACGTATGCCCCAGTTGCAGGAATTTGCTGCCAAGGAAGGTCTGCACGTCATCACCATCAAAGACCTCATCGCCTACCGCCTCCAGCACGAATGTTTGGTGGAGAAGGGCGAAGAAGTGGATATGCCTACTGAATACGGCCACTTCCACCTCATACCTTTCCGCCAAAAGAGCAACCACCTCGAACACGTGGCACTCATCAAGGGCTCATGGGAGCCGGGCGAACCGATTCTGGTGCGCGTCCACTCGTCGTGCGTCACGGGCGACATCTTCGGCAGTGAGCGTTGCGACTGCGGCGAACAACTCCACAAGGCCATGCGCATGGTGGAGGAAGCCGGCAAGGGCGTCGTCCTCTATCTCAACCAAGAGGGCCGCGGCATTGGTCTGATGGCCAAGATTGCCGCCTACAAACTCCAGGAAGAGGGCTACGACACCGTCGATGCCAACGTCCATCTGGGTTACGACCCCGACGAACGCGACTATGGCGTGGGCGCACAAATCCTCAACATGCTCGGCGTGACGAAGATGAAGCTCATCACCAACAATCCCGTGAAGCGCGTGGGTCTCGAAGCCTACGGTCTGGAGATTGTGGAGAACGTGCCCATCGAAATCCAGCCCAACCAATACAACGAGCGTTACCTCCGCACCAAGAAGGAGCGCATGGGACACACACTCCACTTCAACAAGTAAGTGACACCACGCAAAGGACTGAAATCATAACCTCATAGAAAACAAATAATTATGGAACAAGAGAAAATCATCAACGTCTACTCCTCGGCCGACAGAGCCACTGCATTCTCCGCACTGATGCGCAAAATGTACCTCTGGATGACGCTGGGTCTCGCCATGACGGGTCTCACAGCCGCCTACGTAGCCAGCAACGCCGCACTCATGCAGACCATCTTTGGCAGCAGTTCAACACTGCTCATCCTCATCATCGCCGAAGTGGCACTGGTTTGGATTCTTTCTGCACGCATCATGAAGATGTCCTTCATGACGGCAGGGCTCATGTTTGCCGCCTACTCCATTCTCAACGGCGCCACGCTGTCGGTCATCTTCCTCGCCTACTCGGCTGAGGTCATCGCCACGACGTTCTTCGCCACGGCGGGAACTTTCGGCGCAATGAGTCTGATTGGCTATTTCGTGAAACGTGACCTCTCCGCCATCGGCCGCTTCTGCTTCATGGCGCTCATCGGCATCATCATCGCCTCCATCGTCAATATCTTCGTGGCAAGCTCCGCCCTCTACTGGGGCATCACCTACCTCGGCGTGCTCATCTTTGCCGGACTCACGGCGTACGACACGCAGAAGCTCAAACTTATGATGATGCAGTACGGTGACGAACTGAACGAGGGCACGATGAAGCTGGCACTGCTGGGCAGTCTCACGCTCTACCTCGACTTCATCAACCTTTTCCTCTTCCTTCTCCGTATCTTCGGCGGGGGCAGCAGAGACTAAGAAAACAACTATACATTAACTCAATTATAAACGTACCATCATGAATCAACTGTCTAATCGTCTGAACCGCCTTTCGCCGTCCGCCACTCTGGCCATGTCGCAGAAGAGCGGAGAGCTGAAGGCTCAAGGTATTGACATCATTAATATGAGTGTCGGCGAACCCGACTTCAACACGCCCGACCATATCAAGGCGGCCGCCATCAAGGCTGTCGAGGACAACTGGTCGCGATACTCACCCGTGGCTGGCTACCCCGCCCTGCGCGAAGCCATCGTTGCCAAACTGAAGAACGAGAACGGGCTGACCTACACCGCCGCACAGATTTCTTGCGCCAACGGTGCCAAGCAGTCGGTCTGCAATACGCTCATGGCACTCGTCAATGCTGGCGACGAGGTCATCATCCCCGCCCCCTACTGGGTGAGCTATCCCGAAATGGTGAAGCTCGCAGCCGGTGAGCCAGTCATTGTTGCCGCAGGCATCGAGCAGGACTTCAAGATTACACCCGAACAGCTCGAAGCCGCCATCACGCCCAAAACGCGCGCCCTCATCCTCTGCTCGCCGAGCAACCCTACCGGTTCTGTCTACACGAAAGACGAACTTGAAGGTCTGGCAAAGGTATTGGCGAAGCACGAGCAGGTCTACATCATTGCCGACGAAATCTACGAGCACATCAACTACGTAGGCAAGCACGAGAGCATCGCCCAGTTCGCCAAAGTGCGCGACCGCGTCATCATCATCAACGGCGTCAGCAAAGCCTACGCCATGACGGGTTGGCGCATCGGTTTCATTGCCGGTCCCGAGTGGATTGTAAAGGGCGTCAACAAGCTTCAGGGTCAGTACACGAGCGGTCCTTGCTCCGTGTCCCAGAAGGCTGCCGAAGCCGCTTACACGGGTTCGCAGGACTGCGTAGAGGAAATGCGTCAGGCCTTTGAGCGCCGCCGCGACCTCATCGTACGCCTCGCCAAGGAAATTCCGGGTCTTGAGGTCAACAATCCTCAGGGCGCTTTCTACTTGTTCCCCAAGTGCAGCGCCTATTTCGGCAAGAGCTATGGCGACCACGTCATCAAGGACTCTATGGACTTCGCCATGTTCCTGCTCGAAGTCGGTCATGTGGCTACGGTAGGCGGTGCCGCCTTTGGTTCACCCGAATGTTTTCGCATGAGCTACGCCACCAGCGATGAAAACATCATCGAAGCCCTGCGCCGCATCAAGGAAGCTGTGGCTCTGCTCAAGTAATCAGTTTTCCACATTACATAAGAATCCCCTGACCTCCACGCGGAAGTCAGGGGATTTTTGTAAGTATTTCAGCAGAAGTAATTCTATTTTTCGAGCTCAGCCCCACTAATTCACCACCAATTGCGGAAAGTATTCGCGCAGAATATCTTCGGCACGCTTCAGCTGCTCGGGGGTGTTCTCTTTCGTGTTCTTCAGTTTATAGTCCATGCCCATCGCCTCATACTTGTGTACGCCAAGAGTATGGTAGGGCAAAAGTTCCACACGCTGAATCTGTTTGTAGTCCTTGAAGTGCTCGCCAAGCGCGCGGAGGTCTTCCTCAAAGTCGCTCAGTCCCGGCACAAGGACGTAGCGCAACCAGAAGGGGTGGTCGTGTTCCTCAAGCCAGGCGGCAGTCTGGAGCGTCTGCGCATTGCTGCGTGACGTGATATGTTCGTGGCGGGCTGGATTTATTTCCTTCACGTCGAGCAGCACGAGGTCGCAGAGCTTCATCAGTTCCTCCACGTGTGCGTTCCATAGTCCGCCGTTGCTGTCCACGCAAATATGAATGCCGGCATCGCGAAGGCGGCGGAAGAGGGGTATCAGCGCTTCAGCCTGCACAGTCGGTTCGCCGCCTGAGAAGGTGATGCCGCCGCGTTTGCCAAAGAATGGCTTCATCGATATGGCCTGCTCAAGAATGTAGTCCGCCGAGGTCGGTTTGCTCTCCCCTACCCCGTCAATCGTATCGGGGTTGGCGCAATAGAGGCAGCGGAAGGGGCAGCCCTGCAGAAACACCACATAGCGCAGACCCGGGCCGTCGAACGTGCCCATGCTCTCGTAGCTGTGTACTCTAATCAGTTTTTCGTCCATGTCGCATATATAATATGGTGTGCCGCCCGTTTCTGGAACTGCCCACCAATGGTTTTGTTTTAAAAGAAAGTGCATAACCCACTCGCCGCGGTCTCGACCGTGCGCCGATGAGTTATGCACTTATAAGAAAATAGGATTTATGAGTTGTTCAACCCATCGTCATTACATGCGCTCGTGGAAGGAGCGGGAGATGACTTCGAGCTGATGCTCACGGCTCAGTTTGATGAAGTTCACAGCGTAGCCGCTGACGCGGATGGTGAGCTGCGGGTACTTCTCGGGGTGCTCCATGGCGTCCTCCAGCATTTCGCGGTTCAGCACATTCACGTTCAGGTGGTGTGCACCCTTCGTGAAGTAGCCGTCCATCATCGTCACGAGGTTATCCACGCGCTCTTCGGGCGTAGGGCCGAGCGACTTCGGCACGATTGAGAAGGTGTTGGAGATACCATCCTGCGAGTCGCGGTAGCGCAACTTGGCTACGCTGGAGAGCGAAGCGATTGCACCGTTCTTGTCGCGGCCGTGCATCGGGTTTGCACCCGGAGCGAAAGCCACACCCTTGGCGCGACCGTCGGGCGTTGCACCAGTCTTCTTGCCGTACATGACGTTTGAAGTGATGGTGAGGAGCGAGAGGGTCGGACGGGCGTTCTTGTAAACGGGCAACTTCTTCAGTTCTTCGGTGAAGTAGTAAACAAGGTCTACGCCGAGGTGGTCCACACGGTCGTCGTTGTTACCGAAGCAGGGGAATTCGCCTTCGATGTCGAAGCCTTCGGTGAGGCCGATGTCGTTGCGGCGAGCCGTTACCTTGGCATACTTGATGGCAGAGAGGGAGTCGAGGGCGATGGACAGACCGGCAGCGCCATAGGCGAGGTTGATGCGCGGGTTCGTATCTACGAATGCCATCTGGGCCTTCTCGTAGTAGTACTTGTCGTGCATGTAGTGGATGATGTTCATGGCCTCGTTGTAGACGCGGGCAATCTCCGTCAGCACCTTCTTGTAGTTGTTCATAACCTCCTCGAAGTTGAGTTCGTCGTTCGTCAAAACGGGGATGCCTTCAACCATTACCGTACCCGTGTTCTCGCAACGGCCACCGTTGATGGCGAGCAAGAGGGCCTTGGCGAGGTTGCAGCGTGCGCCGAAGAATTGAATCTGACGGCCGATGTCCTGATAGGACACGCAGCAGGCGATTCCGTAGTCGTCGCTGTGACGAACTTCGCGCATCAGGTTGTCGTTCTCGTACTGGATGGAGCTGGTATCTACAGAAACCTTGGCACAGAATGCCTTGAAGCCTTCGGGAAGTTCGGGGCTCCACAGCACCGTGAGGTTGGGCTCGGGCGAAGGACCGAGGTTGTAGAGCGTCTGGAGGAAGCGGAAGCTCGACTTCGTCACCTTCGTGCGACCGTCGTTGAAGCGACCACCGATTGACTCAGTTACCCACGTCGGGTCGCCGGCGAAGATTTCGTTGTAGGAAGCCATACGCAGGTGGCGAACCATACGGAGTTTGATGACAAACTGGTCGATGAGTTCCTGGGCGAAGGTTTCGTCGATGAGACCGTGCTTCAGGTCGTGCTCAATGTAGATGTCGAGGAAAGAAGATACGTTACCGAGCGACATGGCGGCACCGTCCTGCTCCTTCACGGCAGCGAGGTAGGCCATGTAGACCCACTGCACAGCCTCCTGAGCGGTATAGGCGGGACGGCTCAGGTCGAGACCGTAGTAATCGCCCAAAATTTTGATTTCCTTGAGCGCCTTAATCTGCTCAGCCACTTCTTCGCGAAGGCGGATGCGGTCGTCGCTCATGGGACCCTTCAGGTTGCGGAGGTCTTCCTGCTTGGCCTCGATGATACGGTCAAGACCGTAGAGGGCGAGGCGGCGGTAGTCACCGATGATGCGGCCACGGGCATAGTTGTCGGGCAGACCGGTGAGGAAGCCCAGCGAACGGAAACGACGAATCTCTTCTGTGTACACGTCAAACACACCGTCGTTGTGCGTCTTGCGGTAGTGGGTGAAGATGTCCTTCACCTTGGGGTTCACCTGCTGGCCATTTTCGGCGCAAGCCTTCTCCACAACCTTGATACCACCAAAGGGCTTGATGGCACGACGGAGGAGTTCGTCGGTCTGCAAGCCCACGATGAGCTCGTTTTCCTTATCAATATAGCCAGCCTTATGAGAAGTAATCGTAGAAACCGTGTCGGGGTCGAATGAGCGGACGCCATTGTTTGCGCGTTCTTCCTCAAGTGCCTTGAGGCAGATGTCCCAAATGCGAAGCGTGCGTGCGGTGGGACCAACAAGGAACGAGGCATCACCTTCATAAGGGGTGATGTTTTTACGGACAAAATCTGTTACATCGATTTTCTGGCTCCAGGAGCCGTCAATAAACTGAGATGTCAAATCCATAAAGTTAGAATGATTATATTTATAGGTTTATAACTGATTTGGCATGCAAAGGTACAAATAATCAGTGGAATCACCTAATGAAATTAGTAGAAAACTCCTAATTTGTAGTCCGTTTTCGCCCAAAATCTTGCTCAAATCCGCTGTAAGTGTGCCGTTATCAGGGCTTTCTATGTAGTTAATTTTAGCATTTGGCGGATTGAACTTTTTCAATTTGAAGATGATTTTTTTGTAGGACTCGCGTCAGCTTTACTTAGTCCTGAGCTTTTGAGTAATTAGTCCTGAGCTTTTGATTACATAGT
>JAUNOO010000141.1 GCA_030531095.1 Bacteroidales bacterium | reverse complement strand
AAATTAGTCCTGAGCTTTTAAAAATTAGTCCAGGGCTTTTTACTCAAAAGCTCAGGACTAGTTTCCCAAAGCTCAGGACTAGTTTTTGATGGTTCTGAACTGGCTTCTGGAAGCGCGGGGCAAAGCGGTGGAAGACGGCGCGCGGGCGGCTATGGGGCGGGCAGGGAGGGGAAATTTTGGGGATTCGGGGCGCGGTGGGGAGCGCGGAGGGGTCAAAAACTTTAAGTTTTGTTTGGTAGTGGGGGACGACTGTTGTAACTTTGCCACGAAATTAAAAAACACGCCTATATTTTATAGCAAGAATGGAATATAACTTTCAAGAGATAGAGAAGAAGTGGCACAAGGTATGGGCCACGGAGAAGACGTATCACGTCACTGAGGACACTACCCGCCCCAAATATTATGTGCTCAACATGTTCCCCTACCCCTCTGGGGCAGGACTCCACGTGGGACACCCGCTGGGCTACATTGCCTCTGACATTTACGCCCGCTACAAACGCCTGCGCGGCTTCAACGTGCTCAACCCTATGGGCTACGACGCCTATGGTCTGCCGGCTGAGCAATATGCCATCCAGACAGGACAGCATCCCGCCATCACAACGGTGAACAACATTGACCGCTACCGCGAACAGCTGGACAAGATTGGGTTCTCGTTCGACTGGGACCGCGAAGTGCGCACGTGCGACCCGCAATATTACCACTGGACGCAATGGGCGTTCCAGAAGATGTTCGGCTCGTTCTACTGCAACGCCTGCCAGAAGGCACAGCCCATCGAGAAACTGGTGGCGCACTTCGAGAAGGAGGGCTCTGCCAACCTGGACGTGGCGTGCTCGGAGGAACTGGCATTTACTGCCGAAGAGTGGCAGGCGTGGGACGACGCGAAGCGCCAGGAGGTGCTGATGAACTACCGCATTGCCTACCTCGGCGAAACGATGGTGAACTGGTGCCCCAAACTGGGTACGGTGCTCGCCAACGACGAGGTGGTGGACGGCGTGAGCGAACGCGGCGGCTACCCGGTGGTGCAGAAGAAGATGAAGCAATGGTGCCTGCGCGTTTCGGCATATGCCCAGCGCCTGCTCGACGGACTGGACACCATCGACTGGACCGACTCGCTGAAGGAGACGCAGCGCAACTGGATTGGCCGCTCGGAAGGCACGGAGATGGAGTTCAGCGTGAAGGACAGCGACGTGAAGTTTACGATTTTCACCACCCGCGCCGACACAATCTTCGGCGTGACGTTCATGGTGCTGGCTCCCGAGAGCGAACTCGTGGCTCAGCTCACGACTGCCGACCAGAAGGCTGCCGTGGACGCCTATCTCGAAGCCACAAAGAAACGCACTGAGCGCGAGCGCATCGCCGACCGCCGCGTGACGGGCGTATTCACCGGCTCGTATGCCGTCAACCCCTTCACGGGCGATGCCATCCCTGTGTGGGTGAGCGACTACGTGCTCGCCGGATACGGTACGGGCGCCATCATGGCTGTACCCGCCCACGATTCGCGCGACTATGCCTTCGCGCGCCACTTTGACCTCCCCATCGTGCCGCTCATCGAGGGCGCCGACGTGAGCGAGGAGAGCTTCGACGCCAAGGAGGGTATCGTGATGAACTCGCCCGCCGCCGGACGCAGCGCGCTCGACGGCTTCAGCCTGAACGGCCTGACGGTCATCGAGGCCATCAAGAAGACGAAAGAATTTGTGGCTGCCCACAACCTGGGCCGCATCAAGGTGAACTACCGCCTGCGCGACGCCATCTTCTCGCGCCAGCGCTACTGGGGCGAACCGTTCCC
>JAUNOO010000078.1 GCA_030531095.1 Bacteroidales bacterium | reverse complement strand
AATTAGTCCTGAGCTTTTTCAACTTAGTCCTGAGCTTTTGGAGAAGTATCACAGGGATATTTTTCAAAAGCTCAGGACTATTTTTGATAGCCCAATTTATAATCGAAATTTCGCGCAGCGAAGTTTCAGAAATGCGCGGCGGTGCTCCATAATTTATGGCGGTGGCGCGGCAAGCGCGGGGCGGCGTCTGATGATTATGGGGTAGATTCCTGCAACACTGGGGTGATTTTCTGCAACCCCCTTTTTACCCCGAAAAACCGGCACAATACCCATTTATAGGGATTGCACGGGTGAGACAATCGCCCTAATTTTGCACCTCGAAACCGCTGTGCAGCGGCTACTTTTACCCATTACCAACAACTAAACTATACTTAACGTGAAACGCTTATTCCCCACACAACGCTTCACTGTCCTTGCTTTTTTGATGTGCCTGATGGCCCTCACTGCGTCTGCGCAGCACAGGGGCGGACACGACAGGGGCGAAGGCAGAGGCAGCATGATTTCGGGTCGCGTCGTGGCAGAAGACGGCAGTGTTGTCGACTACGCCACGGTGTCGCTGAAGGATACACCCTACTCTGTACAGACCGACGAAAAAGGTATCTACCACCTCCGGGCACGCGCCGGCGAATATACGCTCGTGGTGCGCGCCATGGGCTTTGAACAGCAGGAGCACGAGGTGCGCCTGAAACGCAACGACCGCACGAAGCTCAACATCCGGCTCGCACCCGTCGCCACCGAACTGGGCGAGGCGGTGGTGTCGTCGCGCGCCATCGACCGCGTCAATACGTCGGCGTACAACGTGGTTGCCGTCGACGCCACCAAGCTCCACAACTCCAACCTCAACCTGAGCGAGGTCATCGGCCGCATGCCGGGCATGAAGCTCCGCGAATCGGGCGGTGTGGGCTCGGACATCAACTTCATGCTCGACGGTTTCACGGGCCGCCACGTCCGCATCTTTATCGACGGTGTGCCGCAGGAGGGCGTAGGCAGTTCATTCGGGCTCAACAATATTCCGGTCAACTACGCTGAGCGCATTGAGGTTTACCGTGGCGTGGTGCCTGTGGAGTTCGGCACGGACGCCCTCGGCGGGGTCATCAACATCGTCACCAACAAGCAGCAGCGCCACTGGTGGGCGGACGCCGCCTATACCTTCGGTTCGTTCAACACCCACAAGTCGTATGTCGATGCCGGCTACCGCTGGGACAACGGTCTGACCGTGGGGCTCAACTTCTTCCAGAACTATTCGGACAACAACTATAAGGTGTCGACCAAGGTGGAGGAATATAAGGACACGAACGGCGACGGCATCTACGACGTGTCGCAGTACACAAGCGAGGCGAAGGAGGTGGAGCGCTTCCACGACCGCTACCACAACGAAGCCATCGTGGGCTCCATCGGCGTGGACGGCAAGTCGTGGGCGGACCGACTCTTCTTCACCTTCACCTACTCGCACATGTATAAGCAAGTCCAGAACGGCGTGCGCCAGGAGATTGTCTTCGGACAGAAGCACCGCAAAGGCTACACCATCATGCCCGCGCTGGAATACCAGAAACGCAAGTTCCTCAACGACAACCTCGACCTCCGCATCACCGCCAACTACAACTACAACGTGCTGCAGAACATCGACACGGCGTCCTACGTCTTCAACTGGTACGGCGAAAGCAAATATACGGGCTCGCTCGGCGAACAGAGTTACCTCAACAACGAGCAGCGCAACCAAAACTGGAACGCCACGCTGACCTCGAACTACCGCATCGGCGAGAACCAGCGCATCACGCTCAACGACGTGTTCTCCGCCTTCAGCCGCGACACGCGCTCCAGCGTCGACGCCACCAACCAGGTGACGGACTACACCATCGCCAAGGTGACGCGTAAGAACGTGCTGGGTCTGTCCTATTATATTGCCCCCGTTGAGCAATTCAACGCCACGGTCTTCGGCAAATATTACCACCAATACAACCAAGGTCCCATTTCGCAAAACGACGACGGCATTGGCAATTACCTCGATATGTCGCGCACGACGGACGAACTGGGCTACGGCGCGGCGCTCACCTACTTCCCGCTCAAGAACTTGCAGGCGAAACTGTCATACGAGAAGGCGGTGCGCCTGCCTTCGACCGACGAGCTCTTCGGCGACGAGGACCTCGAAGCAGGACGCACCGACCTAAAAGCTGAACGCAGCGACAACCTGAACCTGAACCTCAGCTACAGCTTCGACGTCAAGCGCCACGGCTTCTACGTGGAGGGAGGTGTCATCTACCGCAACACGAAGGACTTTATCCGCCGCGGCATCCAGAAGGGCTCAGGCAACACTTACTTCGGCATTTACGAAAATTTCGGCCGCGTGGAGACGAAGGGCTTCAACCTTTCCTTCCGCTACAACTACGGCAAATGGGTCACTGCCGGCGTCACCTACAATGCCATGGACGCCCGCGACAAGGAGCAATACCTCGCCTCGGGTACGTCGCAGACCAACCTGCACTATGGCGACCGCATCCCCAACCAGCCCTACCGCTACGCCAATTTCGACGCGTCCTTCACCTGGCCCGGCCTTTTCAGCGACGACGACGCCCTCACCATCGGTTACGACAGCTACTGGCAGCACGAGTTCCCCCTCTACTGGGAGAGCATCGGGTCGTCCGACTCGAAACTCCGCGTCCCCGACCAGTTCAGCCACAACGTCTCCATCGGCTACAGTTTCAAGAACGGACGCTACAACGTGGTGGGCGAGTGCCACAACCTCACCGACGCCAAGCTCTACGACAACTACAGCTTGCAAAAGGCGGGACGTGCCTTCTACATCAAACTGCGCGTCAGCTTCGGCGGATAAACACGCGGCGGACTTCACGCCTGCCACAATTCCCAATAAACCACACATTTATAACTACATTATTTATCCTAATCACATCACAAATGAAGAAAAATTGGATTCTCAAGTTCGGTCTGGCCACTATGTGCCTGGGCTTCACGCTCACTTCGTGCAGCGACGACGAAACATCTGGCAACGGCGGCGGTAGCGACCGCGAAGCCGGCGACATGTATGTCATTGCTGCCACAGTGGACGACGCTGCTTATCTGGTGCTCGCCGACACCATCAGCAGCGGACAGGTCTCTGTCATAAACAACGGTAAGGAAACCGAGACCAGTACCTACTGGATTTTCAAGGACAAGGAAATGCTCATCCGCCTCGTCTACAACCAGGGCAATTCGGGCACGGGCAGCACCTACTACCTAGACGCGAACGGCAACATCGTTGAAGGCAGCACCTTCGCCGCCCTCCGCTTCACGACCTATGGCCTCTGGGGCAAAAACGTCATCACTGCCTCGGCTGGCGCTACCGCCACAACCGACGCCAACGGCTACAGCGCCTACGGTATTCTCGCCAATTACTTCAACACCACCTCGGGCGAACTTTCCACGAACACCTACGTCAGCGAGAACTTCCTCGGCAACGGTGAGTATGTGGGCTTCGCCGGTTTCGTGGAGGCCAACGACAAACTCTATACCTCTGTCATCCCCATGGGTATGAGCCTCTACGGCATCGCCGCATGGCCCGAACTGGTGACCGACACCGCCCTCATCGCCTCTGCCGACGGCGGCACGGCAAGCGGCGCCTACACTGCCGGCACTATCCCCTCCACGCAGTTCCCCGACTCTGCCTTCGTAGCCATCTACTCGGGCGACGACTTCAGCGAAGCACCGACTATCCTCCGTACCAACAAAATCGGCTTTGCCTGCGGCCGCATGCGTTCGCAATACTACCAGACCATCTGGGCTGCCGACAACGGCGACATCTACCTCTTCTCGCCCGGCTACGGCCGACTCACGACGTCGTCCGACGACCTGAAGCGCATCACGGGTGAGTTGCCCTCTGGCGTTGTCCGCATCAAGGCTGGTGCCACTGACTTCGACGCCGACTACTACTACAACCTCGAAGAACTCGGCAACAAACATCCGCTCTATCGCTGCTGGCACATCACGGACGACTACTTCCTCCTCCAGTTCTATACCGATGGCCTCAACGCACGCGGCACCAGCACGCTCGAACTCGGCGTATTCCGCGGCAGCACGGGCGAACTGACCATGGTGACGGGACTTCCCGATGCCTCCATCCTCAGTTCTTTCGGCTCTAATCCCTTCGCTGAGGACGACGCCATCTACATGCCTGTGACGACGACCGAAGGTTCGCCCGCACTCTACCGCATCGAGGCTTCCACAGCCGTGGCTACGAAGGGCATCGAAATTGAGGCTGACGCCGTCAACGCCGTCGGTCTGCTTTCCCCGCAGAAGTAAAAACGCCGCCCCTTGCGCGAGGTCGTAAAAGTCCTCCTCCTGGGGCAGCCTTCCCCCTCCCACAGCGGTTGCTCTGACCGCTCAACAAAAAATGGAGTGACGGTGGCGCCTATATCTGATGAGATACAGGCCCGCCGTCCACTCCTTTTTTCGGTAAAAGTTTTCAGAGGCAGAATATTTCTGGTTCGGAAGATTTTCTGCCGCCGCAATGATCCGCCGCCGTGAGAAACGGGAAAGAAGGTACAGCTATCGAAGAAGTTAAAGAAGTTAGAGAAGGCGCTCTCCGCACAATTTTTTTGTGAAATGGGAGTTATATCTTGTAGATACTTTTTACTTCTATAATTACGCCTCCCACTCGCAACACAAAAACCAATGAAAAAAATTTTCCGACAACTCCACCTCTGGCTCTCAGTGCCCTTCGGCCTCATCGTGACGCTCATCTGCTTCTCGGGCGCCATGCTCGTCTTCGAGCAGGAGGTCAACGAGGCGACCGACCACGACCTCTACTACGTGGCATCCGCCAAGGGGCAACCTCTGCCCATTGATGTCCTCGTCGCCGCCGTGCAGAGCACGCTCCCCGACAGCGTCGAGGTCACAGGCGTCAGCATTTCGCCCGACTCCACCCGCGCCTACCAGGTCGCCCTCTCCAAACCGCGTCGCGCCGCCGTCACCGTCGACCAATACACTGGCCAGGTGAAGGGACGCATTGAGCGTTCGGCGTTCTTCTCCACCATGTTCCGCCTCCACCGCTGGCTGCTCGACAGCTTCACGCCCGGCGGCGGCACGTCGGTGGGCAAAGTCGTGGTGGGCATCAGCACCATCGTCTTCATCATTGTCCTCATCACGGGCATCGTCATTTGGTGGCCCCGCTCGCGCCGCGCCCTCAAGGAGAGTCTCAAGATTCCCTTCCGCCGCGGCAGCCACCGCTTCTGGTATGGCCTACATGTGGCGGGCGGAATGTACGCTCTCGTGTTCATCCTCGCCATGGCGCTGACTGGTCTCACCTGGTCGTTCTCATGGTACCGCACAGGTTTCTACGCCCTCTTCGGTGCTGAGCTCACACAAAACAACGGCCACGGCGGTGACGCTCCCTCCGCCGGAGAAAGAGGCGGTCGCGGCGGCGGACGTAGCGGACACCACGGTGAAGGCAGAGGCGAAGGCAATCGCGGTGAAGGTAATCGCAACGAGGGTCGCGGCAACCGCGAAATGACCGACAGCACGCAGGCGCAGAATCCCGCGCTCGCCGATGCCCGTCAAGGCAATCAAACGCGCCAGCACCCCGCTGGCAGACCCGAGCCGCCCCAAGGCAACCCGCAGGGTCAGCGTCCCGACTCGTTGCACCGTCCCGACGGCACGCACCAGCCGCCGCAGGGTGGAACTGAAGGCCGTCCTGCTCGCCCCGAAGGGATGCCCGAGGGTATGCAACCCGATTCCGCACACCGCCCCGACGGCAGGCACGACCCACGCCGTCAAGGCCGTCACCGCCCAGAGGGTGAAATGTCCGACTCGCTCCACGGCCGCCCCTACAACGGACACACCGACGGCAACACTGGTGCGACCAATCCACAGCACTCTGACGCTCGTCCCGAACCGCCCGTTGCCGCCAACGGCAGCAGTGCCAACGCCACACGCCCCCAGCGTCCGCAAGGCGATATGCGCCAGCGCCCCGCCAATATGCCGCAACCTGCCGACTCGCTCGCTGCAGATTCGCTCCACAGCCGCGGTCACGGCGATGCGCCTACCGACAGCCTCGCGCCGATACTGGGCACCGACTTCAGCCAGTGGCAGACCGTTTATGAAACGCTCGCCCAGCGCGTACCGCAGTTCAAGCTTATCAGCATCAACGACGGTCGCGCCAGCGTTTCCACCTACCACCTCGGCAACCAGCGCGCCGCCGACACCTACAACTTCAACCCTGGCACGGGCGAAATCACCAGTGTGAAGCTTTACGCCGAAGCAGACAGCAGCCAGAAAATCCGTGGCTGGATTTACTCCGTCCACGTCGGCAACTGGGGCGGCTTCGTTACGCGCCTCATCGCCTTCCTCGCCGCGCTCCTCGGTGCGTCGCTCCCGCTCACGGGCTACTACTTGTGGATTAAGCGCCTCATGCGCCGCCGCAAGCGTTGACGCCGCCGAAAGCTCAAACGGATATACCGACACAAGCAGCCCGCTCCCCAACCAGTCTCGGGGAGCGGGCTTTTTGCGACAGAACTCTTCAAAGCCAAAAGCCCAACCATTCAAAACCTACGAAACACCCACTGAGAAGACCTAATTCCCCTAAGATTGGTATGACTATCAGTAATTTATATACCAAATGGCTCTAAAAGTAGTGGTACTTTTGCAGCAGGTGAGGCACGAGAAATGGAAACACCAAGCAACGGTTTCTGCCAAATTCGTAAAAACCTCACTTCTTAGCAACATGAAGAAAACAATACACCTCTTGCTCGCCGCGGCGCTCTGCCTCGGCTGCATGGCCTGCGAGAAAGACGCGACACTGGACGAAGTCTTGTCGGCATCACCACCAGAAAGCGACAGCGCCGAAGCGGAAAATGGCGTTCAAGAAAGCAGTGAAGACGCCGACAATGACGCGGCGACGACCGAAGCCCCCAAGACGCTCATCGTTTACTACAGTTACACGAACCACACTGAGACCATCGTGAGCGACCTGCAAACGCAGGTGGACGCGGACGTGGTGGAGATTGAGCCTGCCGAGAAGGGATTGAACTATGCGGCAAACGGCTATGCCATCGGTAGCGCACTGATTTCAGCCATCCGCAACAATCCCGACGACGCTGCCTCCTATCCTGCCATAGACCCAGTGGGCATCGAACTGGAAGCCTACGAAACGGTGATTGTCGCCACTCCGCTGTGGTGGAGCAACATGGCAGCCCCGATGCAGACGTTCCTCTTCCAGTACGGCAGCCAAATGGCGGGCAAGCACATCGGTCTCATCGTGTCGAGCTCCAGCAGCGGCATCAGTGGCGTGGAAGCCGATGCCAAAAGGCTCATTCCCGACGGCGACTTCCTGACACCCAGCTTGTGGATACGCTCTTCGCAGACCTCTTCCTGCCACGCGCTGATTGCAGACTGGCTGGAGGACATCGACTACTCCGACCTCGTATCTTCGATTCGCCAAGTCCAGATAAACGAATAGTCAGCCTTTTCTGCGTCGCCCCTTCAAACAGAAATCCCCCCGCAAGCACGCCTTCCGCGCTTCGGGGGGATTTATTTGTTTTCAATATTTGTCAGAACCACAAGCCGTTTCAGCTTTGCAGGCGGCGGTATTCATTGGGCGAGCAGCCCACTGCCTTCTTGAACATTCGGCTGAAGTGTTGCGAATATTGGAAGCCCAGGTCGTCGGCAATTTCGCTGATGGTCTTCGTTGTACCCAGCACCTGCTCCTTCGAGAGGTCCACGATTTTGGCCTGAATCAGTTCCTGCGCCGTCTTGCCCGTCTCCTTCTTCACGAGGTCGCCGAAGTAGTTGGGCGAGAGGAACACCTTGTCGGCAAAATACTTCACCGTGGGCAAACCGCTGCGGCGCAGTTTGTCGTTCTCGAAATAGTCGTTGAGCAGGCCCTCAAACTTCGTCAGCACATCGCTGTTGACGTGCTGGCGCGTGATGAACTGGCGGTCGTAGAAGCGCATACAGTAGTCGAGCAGCAGGCCGATGTTGGCAGTGATGAGGCGCTTGGTGTGCTTGTCTATTTCGCGCCCCACCTCGTAGCGCAGCTTGTCGAAGCAGTCCACCACGATTTTCCGCTCCTGCGCCGAAAGGTGCAGCCCCTCGTTTACGGCGTAGGAGAAAAACGTGAAGCGACTGATTTCGCGCCCCAGCGTCGTGCCCTTGATGAGGTCGGGATGGAAGAGCAGTCCCAGCCCCGTAGGCTTCGTGCCCGGCGTCATCTTCACGTTTGCTGTCTGGCCCGGCGCGAAGGCGATGACACTGCCCTCCTGATAGTCGTAACTCTGGCGGCCATAGCTGATTTCGCCACAAATCGCCTCCTTCAGGTAGAGACAATACACGCCGTAGTTGAATCGGAAATGTTCTGGCCACACTTGTGCCTCCGACAAGTCCACCACCGTCACCAGCGGGCTCAGCGTCTCAAAACCGAAAAGCTTGTTGTATTGGTCAATCGAGTCGACCTTGATAATCTCGTCCATAGCAGTTTTTCTTTGTGGTTACTGTGCAGGCAAAGATAAAACTTTTTCGCGAAACCCGCGCCCGCCGAAAACCACAATCCGTAATGCGGGTACAACTATCAGTAAATGTTATACATCTGCGCCGCACACACGCAGAAGCGAGCCCGCCCCAGCCAGCGCTTACTTCATTCTACAATCGTCCCCACGGCGTACAGAGGAACGTTCGTCATCCAGTCCTCCTGCCGGTAGTTCGACATCGACACGCGATAGGCTGTGGCCGACTGGTTTTCGGTCACAAACATGCGCAAACTTTTGGCCCTCAAGTTCTCCTCCGCCTTAACCTCTATGGGAACCACCTTGTCCGATTGCTGAATGAGGAAATCCACCTCCTGCCGTCTGCTCGGTTTCGACCAATAGAAAGGCGTTGTGGCCTGCACCAATTGCTGAAGTACATATTGCTCTGTCAGCGCCCCCTTGAATTCGGTGAACACCTCATTGCCCTTTACAATCGTAACGGCATCGAGCCCCGACATTGCCCCAAGGAGACCAATGTCCATGGCGTAAATCTTGAAGGCCGACCTGTCTTCGTAGGCTTTCAGCGGCAGGCACGCGGCAGTGACAGCACCGACGCGATGAATCAAACCGCTGTCGAAAAGCCACTGCAGGGCGATTTCATATTCGCGTGCCCTCGCCCCCTCCTTGATGATGCCATAGATGAATTTGCGGTTTTCGCGACTGAGTTGGGCTGGAACGGAGTGCCAGAGCTGACGGATGCGCGGCACGATTTCTTCGGGCGCATGCTTGGAGAAATCGCGGTCGTAGCTTTGCAGAATGTCCTGCTGGATGCCACGCACCTCCTGCCAATCCTGCTGCTGACTGAAACTCAATACGGCTTCGGGCATACCGCCCACATAATAGTACTGCTTCAGCAATTCGCGAAACTTGTTTGCAAAGAGCGTAATGTTTTCCCAATCCTTTTCGGCAAGCAATCCCACAAGCCCCTCCTCGCCCATCGCCAGAAGAAACTCTCTGAAATTCATGGGGTGGAGCGTCATGAACTGCACTTTCCCTACGGGGAATGACGTCTGCTTGTGCAGTTCCAGTCCCAACAACGAACCAGCGGCAACCACATGATAATCGGGCGCGTTCTCACAAAAATATTTCAAAGCGGTCAGACCGTTCTTCGCCTCCTGAATCTCGTCGAAGAAAATCAGCGTCTCGCCCGGCAAGCACACCTGATGCGTCGCCGCATTGATTGCAGTCAGAATCCGCTTGACGTCAAAGTCGGCCTCGAAGAGATTGCGCAAATATATCATCTCCTCAAAATTGACATACGCCAAATTCTTGTAATACCGGCTGGCGAACTCTCTCACCAACCAAGTTTTACCAACCTGACGGGCGCCCTCAAGTATCAGCGGCTTGCCCTTGTGAGCCGTCTTCCACTTCAGCAAATTTGCAATAGCTTCTCTTTCCATGATTATCAGACTTTTACACGAAAAACGCACGAACTTTTGGCGAATCTCACACAAAAAACGCACGAACTTTTGCGCAAATATACACAAAAAACGCACGAACTTTTGCGAATCTCGCACAAAAAACGCACGAACTTTTGCAAGAACTGCTCTCGAAGTGTACTAGCTTAGAAAAGTAGACACTAAAAAATTTTTTAGTTCAACATGATTTAT
>JAUNOO010000077.1 GCA_030531095.1 Bacteroidales bacterium | reverse complement strand
CCGCAAGAACCTGTTCGGCGACACGGTTCACGTTCAGGAAATGCAGTCGGAAGGCGGTGCCGCAGGTGCCGTGCACGGCTCGTTGCAGGCCGGTGCGCTCACTTCTACGTTCACGGCTTCGCAGGGCTTGCTGCTGATGATTCCCAACATGTACAAGATTGCGGGCGAACTGCTGCCCTGCGTCTTCCATGTGTCGGCCCGTACGCTGGCCACTCACTCGCTCTGTATCTTCGGCGACCACAGCGACGTCATGGCTTGCCGCCAGACGGGCTTCGCCATGCTCTGCGAGGGTTCGGTGCAGGAGGTGATGGACCTCTCAGCCGTGGCTCATCTTGCTACGCTTGACAGCCGCGTGCCTTTCATCAACTTCTTCGACGGTTTCCGCACGTCTCACGAGTACCAGAAGATTGAAGAGATGGACATGGAGGCGCTGCGTCCCTACGTGCCGATGGATAAGGTTTCGGAGTTCCGCGAACGCGCGCTCTCGCCCGAGCATCCTGTGGCTCGCGGTATGGCTGAAAACCCGGAGACGTTCTTTGCTCACCGCGAGGTGTGCAACCCCTACTACGACGCCGTGCCGGGTATCGTGGAGAAGTATATGGCCGTCGTTTCTGAAATCACCGGTCGCGAATATAAGCTCTTCAGCTACTATGGCGCCGACGACGCTGAGCGCGTCATCATCTGCATGGGCTCCGTCACGGAAGCTGCACGCGAGGCCATCGACTACATGAACGCCAAGGGCGAGAAGGTGGGTATGGTTAGCGTACACCTCTACCGTCCGTTCAGCACGAAGCACCTCCTTGCCGCTGTGCCCAAGACGGCTAAGCGCATTGCCGTGCTCGATCGCACGAAGGAACCGGGTGCCAACGGCGAACCGCTCTACCTCGACGTCAAGGATGCCTACTACGACCAGGAGAACCGTCCCCTCATCGTGGGCGGCCGCTACGGTTTGGGCTCTTGCGACACGACGCCGACCATGATTATTTCTGTCTTCGACAACCTCGCCCTGCCGATGCCTAAGGACCACTTCACGCTGGGCATCAACGACGACGTGACCTTCACTTCGCTCCCGCTGGAGAAGGAAATGGCGCTGGGCGGCGAAGGCATTTATGAGGCCAAGTTCTATGGTCTCGGTGCTGACGGTACGGTGGGTGCCAACAAGAACTCTGTGAAAATCATCGGCGACAACACCGACAAGTATTGCCAGGCCTATTTCTCCTACGACTCCAAGAAGTCGGGCGGTTTCACCTGTTCTCACCTCCGCTTCGGCGACACCCCCATCCGTTCCACGTATCAGATTAAGACGCCTAACTTCGTGGCTTGCCACGTTCAGGCTTATCTGCACATGTACGACGTGCTGCGCGGTCTCCGCGACAACGGTACGTTCCTGCTCAACACCATCTGGGAGGGCGAGGAGCTGGTGAAGAACCTGCCGAACGATGCCAAGCGCTATTTCGCTGAGCACAATATCACTGTCTACTATATCAACGCCACGAAGATTGCCCAGGAAATCGGTCTCGGCAACCGTACGAACACCATCCTCCAGTCGGCGTTCTTCCGCATCACGGGCGTCATCCCCGTTGACCTCGCTGTGGAGCAGATGAAGAAGTTCATCGTGAAGTCCTACGGCAAGAAGGGTCAGGACGTGGTCGACAAGAACTATCAGGCCGTTGACCGCGGTGGCGAATACAAGCAGCTGACCGTCGACAAGGCTTGGGCTTCTCTGCCCGCCGACCCGAAGGTGGAGCGCGACGAACCCGCCTACATCACCGACCTGGTACGCCCCATCAACGCCCAGAACGGCGACCTGCTGCCCGTCAGCGCCTTCAAGGTGAGCGAGGACGGTACGTGGGCACAAGGCACTGCCGCTTATGAGAAGCGCGGTGTGGCTGCCTTCGTTCCCGTTTGGAACTCCGAGAACTGTATCCAGTGTAACAAGTGTGCCTTCGTCTGCCCCCACGCTGCCATCCGTCCGTTCGTTATGACCGACGAAGAGGTGAAGGGCATCAAGGGAAACACGCTCGAAATGAAGGCGCCTGCCGCCATGAAGGGTATGCACTACCGCCAGCAAGTCAACGTTATGGACTGTCTGGGCTGCGGCAACTGTGCAGACGTCTGCCCGGGTCTGCGCGGCAACAAGGCCCTCGAAATGGTGCCCCTGGAAGGCCAGCTCGAAGAACAGGCTAACTGGGACTACAGCGTCAAGAACGTGGCTTCCAAGCAGAACCTCATCGACATCAAGCAGAACCCCAAGAACTCGCAGTTCGCTACGCCGCTCTTTGAGTTCTCCGGCGCTTGCTCCGGTTGCGGAGAAACGCCGTACGTCAAGCTCGTCAGCCAGCTCTTTGGCGACCGCCAGATGATTGCCAACGCCACGGGCTGCTCCTCCATCTATTCCGGCTCCATTCCTTCCACACCTTATACGAAGAACGAGAAGGGTCAGGGTCCCGCTTGGGCCAACTCCCTCTTCGAGGACTTCTGCGAATTTGGTCTCGGTATGGTGCTCGCCAACAAGAAGATGCGCAACCGCATCCAGGCTCACCTCGAAGGTCTCGTAGCCGACGAAGGCGTGCCCGCCGACGTGAAGGAAGCCGCACAGGCTTGGATTGCTGCCCGCGAAGATTCTGAAGGCAGCCGCGCCGCAGGCGAAAAGCTCCTGCCACTCCTCGAGGCTGGTGCAGAGAAGGGTTGCCCCACCTGCAAGGAACTCGTCGAACTGGGTCACTTCCTCACGAAGCGCAGTCAGTGGATTATCGGTGGTGACGGTGCCTCCTACGACATCGGCTACGGCGGTCTCGACCACGTACTCGCCAGCGGTGAGGACATCAACATCCTCGTCCTCGACACCGAGGTTTACTCCAACACTGGCGGTCAGGCCTCCAAGGCTACACCTATCGGCGCCATCGCCCAATTCGCTGCCGCTGGTAAGCGCATTACGAAGAAGGATCTCGGTCTCATGCAGACCACCTACGGCTACATCTACGTGGCTCAGGTTGCCATGGGCGCCGACCAGGCACAGTGCCTCAAGGCCATCCGCGAAGCCGAAGCCTATCCCGGTCCGTCGCTCGTCATCGCCTATGCCCCGTGTATCAACCACGGTTTGAAGATAAAGGGCGGAATGGGTCGCAGCCAGGCAGAGGAAGGTCGCGCCGTAGAGTGCGGTTACTGGCACCTCTGGCGCTACAACCCCGCCCTGCAGGACGAAGGCAAGAACCCCTTCACCCTCGACTCCAAGGCTCCGGACTGGAGCAAGTTCCAGGACTACCTCAACGGCGAGGTGCGCTTCCTCTCTCTGAAGAAGGCTGTGCCCGAGCAGGCTCAGGAACTCTTCGACAAGACCGAAGAGGCCGCCAAGCGCCGCTATCAGTCCTACGTCCGCAAGTCGAAAGAAGACTGGTCGCTGCCTGAGGAGTAATTCCGCGGCACGATAAATAAAACACCCCTCGGGCGCAGTCCTTGTTCATCTTGGGCTGCGCCCGATTGTTTGAATTAATACAGAAATCCTCATGTCCACCATCCGCCCCGCCGAAGCGCGCGACGTTGCTGCCGTCACCGCCATCTACAACCACTACGTCCTGCACGACACCGCCACCTTCGAGACAGAAGCCGTGAGCGTCGACGAAATGCACCGCCGCATCGCCGACATCTCTTCCCACCATCCCTACTTCGTCTGCGAGGTCGAGGAGCCGGATGGGCGCAAAGTCGTGGGTTATTGCTATGCCCACGAGTGGAAGACCCGTGCCGCCTATCGCCACACCTTGGAAACGACCGTCTATCTCGCCCCTGCCTATTGCGGTCGCGGCATCGGGCGTTTGCTGATGGAGAAGTTGATAGACACCTGCCGCCAGTCGGACTGCCACGCCCTCATCGCCTGCATCACGGGCGGCAACACGGCGAGCGAAGTCCTCCACCGCAAACTCGGCTTCAAGCAGGTGTCCCACTTCGAGCAAGTGGGGCGCAAGTTTGACCAGTGGTTGGATGTTGTGGACTACGAATTGCGGTTGGATATTAAGTAGTAGGGGGAAGGCGGTGATAATAAGGTGGTCGGAGTAGAAAAAAGATAGGTGGAAGGGTAGGAAAAGATTGGGCGCACGGCCGGTTTCAGCGTGCGCCCATAGTGTTTCGGGTATGGAGTAGTTGTGGGGTCTTACAACAGCGGAGCCATGTATAGCGGTAGGAATACCAAATCGCCTTCTGCACTCACGTCGCCGGTGTGTAGGACGTACGATTTGTCGAGCATCTGCCCGTACTTTTCCCTGAATTTGTTGAGAGAGGTGAAAACGTAGTTTTTCCCCGATTTCACCTCTATGGGTGATACGTTGTGTCGGCTCGTTGGTGCAGATTTCGAGACGAGAAAATCAATCTCCATGCGTGTTTCGGCATTGCCTTTGGAGTAGGACGAAAAGAAATAGAGTTTGTGTCCTGCTGCCACGAGCATTTGTGCCACGATGTTCTCCACCAGCATGCCCGCGTTGATTTCCAGTTTGTCGAGCATCAGTTTCTTGTAAAGCTCGGTGCTGACAATGCCGTTTTCGTCGAATGCGTGACTGATGAGCAGTCCCGTGTCGGCCATATAGCACTTCAGCGTATTGCCGTCGCGTGTCAGCCGGTAGCCGATGTTGGGGGCGGTGCTGTTGTAGCACACGTTGACGACCTTTGCGTCCGACAACCAAAAGAAGGCCGAATCGTAGTCGCGGTAGCGCGCGTCCTTTTTCAAGTCGCTCAGAATGAACTTCCTTTCGTGTCGCTGAAGTTGCGAAGGAATTTCATCAAAAATTTGCACCACTTTCGTCTCCTGCCCGTCAGCGTATTGTTGAATGTCGTTTCGGTAGAGGTTGAGGATGATGCGTTTTTGGCGGTCCACCAGTTCAAAGTCGTGGGTTTCGGCATACTTCTGTACAGCCTGCGGCATACCGCCCACAATCATGTATTGGCGGAACCAGGTCATGGCCTTGCGGTGCATGTCTTGCCCCATCGGGGTGTGTTTGCCGAATTGCAGTCGGATTAAGTCCATCAAAGTTTCCTCGCCCATCGCCCAAAGAAACTCCTCAAAGTCGAGAGGGTGCATTTGCACCGCCTCTTCTTCCGATGGAATCGTGATGTCTTTGACGTTCTTCTTGATAGATACGAGTGAGCCCGTTTCGATGTAGTCGAATCGGCCGTCCTTCACCAGATATTTGAGGGCTGCTCGCGCAGCCGGGAAGCGTTGCACCTCGTCAAACACAATCAGCGAGGCACGCTCTTTCAGCTTGACGCCTGTGTAGAGCCCCAGATACATGAAGAATGTATCGAGGTCGGTCAAGTAGTTGACGAACAACTCTTTTATTTGTGCGGTCGTGTTGTTGAAGTCTATAAGGACATAGCTTTCGTACTCGTTTCGGGCAAACTCTTCCACGATATAGCTCTTGCCCACGCGCCGCGCGCCCTCTATCATCAGGACGGTCTCGCCGCGCGCCTCTTTTTTCCATGCCAGTAGCTTGTCGTATATTTTTCTTTTCATCAGCGAGTTATGTTATAGGCTTACACGTTTCCGCGAATTTTTAAAGGTCTTAACTTACACATTTCCGCGAGTTTTTGAAGGTCTCAACTTACACGTTTCCGCGAGTTTTCGATGTTGCAAATATACACATTTCCGCGAGTTTTTACTCCTCCATTCCTACACATTTCCGCGAGTTTTCCATCATTTTTAACGGTTTTGCCCGCTGGCGTGGGGCGTTTGGCATTGTGCGCAATGTAATTCTCTCCGCCGTCGGCGCCAGCCCGAATCCTTTCGCCGGCAGAATTGGCTGCGCGCTTCGCCCACAAAGTTTTTTGCAGCCCGAAAGAGTGGGCGTTTTATTTGGTGTTCTCCCCCGCAAATTGTATTTTTGCACTTTGAATCAGAAACAGTTGAACAACCCAAAACAACAAGGCGAATATGATTTTGTTTTTTAGAACTCCGCAACAGAGCGTGATTGCCACGCAGGTGGACCATCAGCTTTCGGCCGACGAGGTGAAGGCGCTTTGCTGGCTCTTTGGCGAAGCCACGCCCGAAGCCGCTGAACAACTGAAAGGTTGGTTCGTGGGCCCGCGCCGCGAAATGATTACCCCTTGGAGCACCAATGCCGTAGAGATTACCCAGAACATGAATCTCCACGGCGTTGCGCGTATTGAGGAGTACTTCCCCGTCGACAGCCCCGACGCCGAACACGACCCCATGTTGCAGCGTATGTATGACGGACTGGACCAGAACGTCTTCACCGTCAACATCAAGCCCGCGCCCATCCAGTACATCGACGACCTCGAATCGTACAACGAGGCAGAAGGTCTCGCCCTCTCGCCCGCCGAAATAGAGTATCTGCACGGCGTGGAGAAGCAACTGGGCCGCAAGCTCACCGACTCGGAGGTCTTCGGCTTCGCGCAAATCAACTCGGAGCACTGCCGCCACAAGATTTTCGGCGGTTCGTTCATCATCGACGGCAAGGAAATGCCCTCCTCGCTCTTCGCGATGATTAAGAAGACCACCAAGGAGAATCCCCACAAAATCATTTCGGCCTATAAGGACAACGTCGCCTTCGCACAGGGACCCGTCGTGGAACAGTTCGCCCCGCGCGACCACTCCACGAGCGACTACTTCGCCGTCAAGGACATCGAGAGCGTCATTTCGCTCAAGGCGGAGACCCACAACTTCCCCACCACCGTCGAGCCCTTCAACGGAGCCTCCACCGGTACGGGCGGTGAAATCCGCGACCGTATGGGCGGCGGCGTCGGCTCATGGCCCATCGCCGGTACGGCGGTCTACATGACAGCCTACCCCCGTCTCGACGGCGGCCGCGAGTGGGAAGACATCCTCCCCGTGCGCCAGTGGCTCTACCAGACGCCCGAGCAAATCCTCATCAAGGCCTCGAACGGCGCTTCCGACTTCGGCAACAAGTTCGGCCAGCCCCTCATCACCGGTTCCGTCCTCACCTTCGAGCACCAGGAAAACGGCGAGAAGTACGGCTACGACAAGGTCATCATGCTCGCCGGCGGTGTGGGCTACGGCACCAAACGCGACTGCCTCAAGGGCACGCCCGTGAAGGGCAATAAGGTCGTCGTCGTCGGTGGCGACAACTACCGCATCGGCCTCGGCGGCGGTTCAGTTTCCAGCGTCGACACGGGTCGTTACTCTAGCGGCATCGAGCTCAATGCTGTGCAGCGCGCCAATCCTGAAATGCAAAAGCGCGCCAACAACCTCGTCCGCGCCCTTTGTGAGGAAGACGTCAACCCCGTTGTCTCCATCCACGACCACGGTTCGGCAGGCCACGTCAACTGCCTCTCCGAACTCGTTGAAGAGTGCGGTGGTCTTATCGACATGACCAAACTGCCCATCGGCGACCCCACGCTTTCCGCCAAAGAAATCATCGCCAACGAAAGCCAGGAGCGCATGGGTCTCCTCATACAGGAAGAACACCTCGACCACGTCCGCAAAATCGCCGAGCGCGAGCGCGCCCCGATGTATGTGGTCGGCGAAACCACCGGCGACGCCCACTTCGCCTTCGAGCAGGGCGACGGCCAGCGCCCCTTCGACCTCGACGTGGCGCAGATGTTCGGCCATTCGCCCAAGACCGTCATGGTCGACGAGACCGTTGAGCGCACCTACACCAACGTCACCTACGACGTGGCACACCTCGACGAATACGTCAACCGCGTGCTCCAGCTCGAAGCCGTGGCCTGCAAGGACTGGCTCACCAACAAGGTGGACCGCTCCGTCACCGGCAAGGTGGCGCGCCAGCAGAACCAGGGCGAGCTCCAGCTCCCCCTCTCCGACTGCGGTGTAGTCGCACTCGACTATCGCGGTCGCCGCGGCATCGCCACCGCCATCGGCCATGCCCCGCAGGCCGGCCTCGCCGACCCCGCCGCAGGTAGCGTCCTCTCCGTCGCCGAGTCGCTCACCAACATCGTATGGGCGCCCCTCGCCGAAGGTCTCGACAGCGTGTCCCTCTCCGCCAACTGGATGTGGCCCTGCCGCTCCCAGAAGGGCGAAGACGCCCGCCTCTACCGCGGCGTAGAAGCCTTGAGCGACTTCTGCTGCGCCCTCGCCATCAACGTCCCCACCGGCAAGGACTCCCTCTCCCTCTCGCAGCAGTACCCCGGCGGCGAAAAAATCATCTCCCCGGGCACCGTCATCGTCTCGGCAGGCGGTGAGGTGAGCGACATCCGCAAAGTCGTCTCCCCCGTCCTCGTCAACGACGCCAAGACCACCCTCTACCACATCGACTTCTCCTTCGACGACCTCCGCCTCGGCGGTTCCGCCTTCGCCCAGAGCCGCGGCTTCGTAGGCTCTGACGTTCCCACGGTCAAGAACCCCGAATACTTCCGCGAAGCCTTCAACGCCGTCCAGAAACTCGTCGGTGAGGGCCTCGTCCTCGCCGGCCACGACGTTTCCGCAGGCGGTCTCATCACGTGTCTGCTCGAAATGTGCTTCGCCAACACCGACGGCGGTCTCGAAATCAGCGCCGACAAGTTCAGCAGCGACGACCTCGTCAAGATACTCTTCGCCGAAAATCCCGGTGTAGTCGTCCAGGTGCGCAACAAGGACAAGAAAGCCTTCAAGGAAATCCTCGACGAAGCCGGCGTCGGCTACGTCAAGATAGGCGAGCCCGCCGAAGAGCGCCACATCCTCGTCACGAAGGACGGACAGACCTACCAGTTCGGCATCGACTACCTCCGCGACGTGTGGTACGAGACTTCCTACCTCCTCGACACCAAGCAGAGCTTCAACGGCTGCGCCCGCCAGCGCTACGAAAACTACAAGGAGCAGCCCCTCGAGTACAACATCGTCCATCAGGTGGCAGCCGACGGCAACGCCCCCTTCGCAGGCACGTTTGCCCAGTTAGGTCTCAACCCCGACCGCCGCACCCCCAGCGGTGTGCGCGCCGCCATCATCCGCGAAAAGGGAACCAACGGCGAGCGCGAAATGGCGTACGCCCTCTATCTCGCCGGCTTCGACGTGAAGGACGTCATGATGACCGACCTCGTCAGCGGCCGCGAAACCCTCGACGACGTCAACATGATAGTCTTCTGCGGCGGTTTCTCCAACTCCGACGTGCTCGGTTCTGCCAAAGGCTGGGCAGGCGCCTTCCTCTTCAACCCGAAGGCCAAGCTGGCCCTCGACCGCTTCTACGCTCGCCCCGACACCCTGTCGCTCGGCGTCTGCAACGGTTGCCAGCTCATGGTCGAGCTCGGACTCATCAACCCCGAGCACACCGAGCGCGCCCGCATGCTCCACAACGACAGCCACAAGTTCGAGAGCGCCTTCGTCGGCGTCACCGTCCCCACCAACCGCAGCGTCATGTTCGGCAGCCTTTCCGGCGACCGTCTCGGCATCTGGGTTGCCCACGGCGAGGGCAAATTCTCCCTCCCGCAGCCTGCCGACGACTACAACATCGTCCTCCAGTACAGCTACGACGCCTATCCCGGCAACCCCAACGGTTCCGACTACAGCGTCGCCGGTATCTGCTCGGCAGACGGTCGTCACCTTGCCATGATGCCCCACCTTGAGCGTGCCTTCTTCCCCTGGCAGTGCGCCTACTATCCCGCCGACCGCCTCTCCGACGACGTTACCCCGTGGATAGAAGCCTTTGTCAACGCCCGCCTTTGGGTGGAAGCCCACCGCGCCTAATCGCAAAAGGTCGGCACAGCGCAGACCCCCATTCTATGAGCCGCCCCGAAACGCAAGTTTTGGAGCGGCTCTTTTATGTAATGAATTCCGCCGCAGAAAATGTAGCCCGATGGTTTTCTTTACGGTACACCTTATTATATATACGCGTACGCGCGCGCGAAGGCAGTCACGTCAATGGGGCATTGGCTGGTGTTGACCGCAGCGGCGCAGAAGATTAAAGGATTTCAAACACGAAAAATCCCCGCCTCGGTTTTGGTGGCAATGGTGGCGCAGTGTATTGGTGTACCTAACGGGCATCACTCTGTAAGAGTGATTTTACAAAGCCTGGGGTGACAACCCCAGGTTTACCGTATGCCATTGATAGACATTCGCTTCCCCACTTTGGGGGAGCTGGCACTCGCGCGAGCGAGTGACTGAGGGGGCACACATATAATTGAGGGGGCACACTTATATATTATATATATGTATGGGTGGTATTTCACGGCGGCAGGGGCGGTTCGTCCCCCTCAGTCACGAGCTTCGCTCGCGACAGCTCCCCCCAAGGTGAGCGATAGTA
>JAUNOO010000076.1 GCA_030531095.1 Bacteroidales bacterium | reverse complement strand
AGCTCAGGACTAATTTCAAAAAGCTCAGGACTTAGTACTCAAAAGCTCAGGACTATTTTTCAAAAGCTGGGCGAAAAAACCAAATTTGAGGCAAATAGGGCAGGGGGCACGAAAAAAAACGGCGCGCAACTGTTGGTTATTTCGATAGTAAACAGTAAATTAGCGGCTGTTTGGCGAAAGCCAACACACATAAAACTAACCTTTCTAAAACCACCGCCCTAAAAAAACAATTTATGGCACTTCTCTTCAGTTTAAGCCAATGGCTCGGGACGCAGGACGTCCAGATTGGCATTACTATCGTCACTTTCGCGGCTACGATTGTGGCCTTCATGATTGGCAAAATCCGTTCGGACATCATCGCCCTGTGCTCCACTGCCGTGCTGCTGACCACTGGCGTCATCGACAGCAAGGCCGCGCTGTCGGGCTTCTCAAACTCTGCCGTCGTCATGATGGTGGGACTTTTCGTTGTGGGCGGCGCCGTGTTCCAGACGGGATTGGCGCGCATCATCAGCGGCCGCCTGCTGCATCTGGCAGGGACTGACGAGAAGCGGCTCTTCTTCCTCGTGATGCTCGTCACGGCCGTGGTGGCGGCGTTCGTGAGCAACACGGGCACGGTGGCGCTCCTGCTCCCCATCATCCTGGCCATGTGCAAGACGGGCGGGGTGAGCCCCTCCAAACTGATGATGCCGCTGGCGTTCGCAAGCTCGATGGGCGGTGTCCTGACCCTCATCGGTACGCCGCCCAACCTCATCGTGAGCAACTACCTGACGGAAAACAAAATGCCAGAGTTCTCCTTCTTCGACTTCACGCCCATCGGACTCATCTGCCTTGCCGTAGGGATGATATTCATGTGGCCGCTGTGCCGCCTTTTCCTCAACAAGAAGGGCAAGGACGGGGCTGAGGCCGACGACACCAAGTCGCTGGCCGGACTGCTCCACGAATACCACATCAGCGACTGCGTGTTCCGCCTCAAAGGCATCGACGGCCATTCGCTCCTAGACGGCCGCACCATCCAGGAACTCGACATCCGCAAGAACTATGGCGTCACGGTGCTCGAAGTGCGCCGCGAGAGCCGCTCAATCTTTGGGTCGTTCACGCAGGAGACGGTGCGCCCCGACACGATGTTTGCGGGCGGCGACACGCTCTACGTGCTGGGCCAACGCGAGAAGGTGGACCGCATGGCGGCCGACCTGCACCTCAACGTCTTTGAAGACGAGGAGCGCGACGGAAAGGCGAAGCTCGACTTCTATGAGATTGGTCTGGCCGAAGTGCTCATCACGCCCGAGTCGGCACTCATCAACCGCCCCTTGCGGAAGGCCAACTTCAGCGAACGCTTCGGCGTGAACGTGCTTGCCATCAAGCGCAAGGGCCACTACATCTTCGACAATATCCGCGACGAGAAGGTGGGCAACGGCGACATGCTCCTCGTGCACGGCAAATGGCAGGGCATCGAGAGCCTGGCGAAGAAGACGCGCGAATGGCTCGTCATCGGTCGGCCGGACGAAACGGCTGAGAACGTCGCCCTCGACCACAAGGCACCGATTGCCGCCACCATCATGGTGCTCATGGTGCTGGCCATGGTCTTCGAGGAACAAATCGGGGTGCCCTCCGTGGCGTCCGTCATCGTCGCCGGTCTGCTCATGGTGCTGACAGGCTGCACGCGCAGCGTGGACGGCGCCTACAAGATGATAGGCTGGGAGAGCATCGTGCTCATCGCAGGCATGATGCCGATGAGCGCGGCGCTGAGCAACACCGGAATTTCGAAAATGCTTGCCGAAGGACTTGTTTCGTCGCTCGATTCGATGGGACCGCTGGCGGTTATGGCGGGTGTCTACATCGTCACGTCGCTCCTCTCCACCTTCATCAGCAACTCCGCCACGTCCATCCTTGTGGCGCCCATTGCCTGGGCGGCTGCGCAAGGCCTCAACGGTGGTGCGGGCGTGAATCCCGAACCCTTCATGATGACTGCCGCAGTGGCTGCCTCCGCCTGCTTCGCCACGCCTATCTGCACACCGCCCAACGCGATGGTGATGAACGCCGGCCACTACACTTTCATGGACTACGTCAAAGTGGGCCTTCCGCTCCAAATCATTATGGGCATTGTGGCCGTGCTTTGCATTCCGCTGTTTTTCCCGTTCTGAGCCGTCTTTCTGCGCCGCACGGCCAAACTCCTGCAAGTCCCTGCGAAACCCGCTGGGCGCGGCGGAATGAGGCTCAGACGGCGCACGGGGCGACTGACAGCCCGAGGACATTTTGGAAAAAGGCTCGTTTCAGCCTCCGCAAGAGGGGCTACACCTATAATATATACAAGAATACCGGCGCCGCGTCAAGACATAAGTCCTGGCGCGGCGCGTTTCTTTCTGCCCAATCTCTGGGGCTACAGCACCTCTATTGGGTTTGGGGCGGCTTTCTCCAAGGGACAAAAAATCCCGCAGCGGCGTCTCACGACGATAGCTGCGGGCAAAATTATAGTTATGAGAATTTTACTTCACTTTCAGGAGCTCCACCTTGAAGATGAGCGTGGAGAAGGCGGGGATATTCTGCGTGCCGCGTTCGCCGTAGCCCAGTTCGTAGGGGATGTAGAGCTCGTAGACAGAGCCTTCGGGCATCAGCTGCAAACCTTCCTGCCAGCCCTTGATGACCTTGGAGAGGTTGAAGCTAGCAGGCTTCTTGCGCTTGTAGGACGAGTCGAACACCGTGCCGTCAATGAGTTTGCCCTCATACTGCACTTCCACGTCGGCCGTGTCTGCCGGCATGGCACCCGTGCCCTGCGTAATTACGCGGTACTGAAGGCCGCTCGCCGTCGTCTTCACGTCGGACTGCTTGGCGTTCTCCACGAGGAAAGCCTGGTTGCGTTCCTTCAGTTCCTGCTTGTAGTATTCAAACTGGCGCTCAGCCACCTTCATGGCAGAGTCGGCAGAGAGGAGACTCGTGCCCTTCAGACCGTCCGCCAGACCCTTCGTGTAGAGGGACAGGTCGGTGTAGGTCGTATCGGACTTACCCGCTGCAGCCATGTTGAGCTGCGGAATCACCTGCTCGGAGTTCATCTTCGCAATCTTGAGACCGGCGGCATAGGCCTGCTTCTCTTTGATTTGGGCGTCGGTGAGACTGGGCGCATCCATCAGCGCCTGAGCCACGAAGCTCATGAAGTTGGAGTCGACGTTCTCGCGCTGTTCGAGATACGTCTTCAACGAAGCGCTCTGTGCCACACCCATCGTGTAACTGAAGGTGTCGGCTGCCAGAGGCTGGAGTTTTTCGAAAGCAGGCGTCAGCAGTGCGGCGTCGGTTTCAGTTTTCTTCTTGCGTGAGCTGGCGGTGGCGCACACCGTGGCACCTGCCAGAGCGATGATTAAAAGAGATCTGAGTTGCATGACTTATTCTTTTTGTTATTCAGCGGTCTTGACAATGGTGACCGTAAAGATAAGTGCAGAGAACGGCTCGATGTCCTGACCGGCACCAGATTCGCCATAGGCCTGGTCGTAGGGGATGTAGAGTTCCCACGTAGAACCGGCGGGCATGTTGCGCAGAGCCTCAGCGAAACCGGGAATCTGCTGGCCCACAATCATAGGCACGCCCTTGTCGTTGACAGAGTTGGGGTGGTCTTTGGTGGAGTCGAAGACCTTGCCGTTCACGAGTTTGCCTTCGTAGATAATGTTGATGCGGTCGCCGTCCTTAGCCACAGCGCCGTCGCCCTCGGTGATGACCTTATAGAGCGTACCGCCCTTGAGCTTCTTCACGCCTGCTTCCTTGGCCTTCTTGGCGATGAAAGCGTCGGCAGCCTGGATTTCGGCAGCGTAGCCCTTGCGCAAAGCGGCGGCCGCCATCGTCTGGATACGTGCGTTCACGTCTTCAATAGCGGCGCGCTTGTCCATGAGCTTGCCGTCGACTTTGAGGGCAGTCTTCTTGCCTTCCATAGCGTCCTTGAAACCGGCGACGAAGTTCTTGCGGCTCAGGTGGGCCGTGCTGTCGTCGGCATAGACCATGCTCTCGATGCTTTCGAGGCTGGCGTTCATCTGCGTACCAATCTGCAGACCGGCCACATAGGCAGCCTGCTTCTTGTCTTTGGCTGCTGCGAGACCGTCGCGCAGACCTTTCATGAATTCGTCCACACAAGTAGTGTCACTGCCCACGCGGGGGTCAGAGAGATACTGCTTCAGTTCACTGTCGGAGGGAGCCTGAGCCATACCGAGCTCGTAGCTCAGCGTGTCGCCTTCCGTCTTGAGGCTGGCCTTGGGGGAGGAGCCTTCGCAAGCGCTAAAGAGCGCCGTCGCAGCCACAGCGGCTGCAATCACCATTTTGTTCATTGTGTTAACTATGATTTCTTTGAATTTTCTGATAAAGGGGAGAGGGCAGAAACTTTCAGCCCATTCCGCGCAGCGTCAGAGCACCTCGATGAGCTCGACGTCGAAGATGAGGGCGGCATAGGGCGGGATGCTCTGTCCGGCACCGCGCTCGCCGTACGCCAAGTTGTAGGGAATGAAGAAGCGGAACTTCGCGCCCTCGCCCATAAGCTGAACGCCTTCGGTCCAGCCGGCGATGACGCCGTTGAGGGGGAAGGTTGCAGCTTCGCCGCGGCGGTAGCTCGAGTCGAAGACCGTGCCGTCGATGAGCGTGCCTTCGTAGTGGCACTTCACGCGGTCGGTAGCCTTGGGCTTGCGACCGGTTCCTTCGCGCAGAACGCTGTATTGCAGTCCGCTCGCCAGCACTGTCACGCCTTCATTCTTGGCGTTTTCGGCGAGGAACTTCTCGCCAGCCTCGCGCGCAGCCTTGCCCTGCTCCGCCTGCTGGTTCTGGAGGTAAGTATTCACAATATGTTGCGCCTCGGCGTCGCTGAGAGCGGCCTTGCGACCCTCGATGACGTCGCTCACGGCCTGAGCGAAATCTGCACTGTTGAGGTTGGCGACATTCATACTTTTGAGGTTATGTCCGATAACCATGCCGAGCGCGTAGCTGAGTTTTTCCATAAGTGGTTTTAAGTTGATTGATAATTTTTTGGGCCGCACACCATCTCGCGGCAACCCCGCAAAACGGGCTGTCCGTCATGTCCGGCACAAGGGTAAGTCATTAATTTCCGGGGCAAAAATACAACTTTTATTTCAGAGTTATGGCGTTTTGTTTCAGAGATATGGCTTTGTGTCAGCTTTTTTAGAATATTTGGGAGAGTGGCGCGCGACGTTTTCTGCCCGGACGGGGCAGGGGAGGGGCAAAATCCTCTCCGCTGCCCGTCTGCGCCAATGAAGGAGTAGAAATTCAAGCAAAAATTGCGAATAGCGTGCTGCGCACAAGCTCAGATGCGCTCGGCGCATTTGCGAATCTTCTCAGAAAGGTCATAGAGTGCGCCACGCAACTGCTCGACCTCATCAGGCGAAAATCCGCCGACACCACCATTGCCGTCTATTCCGTTCATCTTGTGGTAGAGCCAAGACGACGATCGATTGAAATAATGGTTGGAAAGCTCACGCCACGAAATCGCGAGCAGAATGTCTTCGCAACGCTTCTTCATGTCTGTGATTTTTTTCTGATTGATAGATTGTTGGGCTACGATTTGCATAATATAGAGAATTTTAGACTGCGCCTATCGGCAAGTTCATTATTCTGGTTGTCTTAACAAGTCATCAAACATTTCTTGCAATTCCCATAGCAACTGAGGATAGCCGTTGGGGTAGGACTTATTGTAGTTACGAAGTAAACTGATGAATTCCGCTTCTTCTACTGTAAGTTCCATTGTAATAGTTTCTTGCGACATAGGCGAGAGAGGTTTATAAATTATGTGGCAAATATACTACGAATTTTCATACTAACAAAGAAAAGATGAAAATTATCAGGATTCTATTTTATTTGCCGAAGCCCCGCAATCCAGAAAAAATCGGGTCGCGGGGGTCATATTTCGCACGTTTGCACTACCTTTGTAGGTAACTTGGGGAAAATGCCCAAAACTTTGAAACATGAAAAAGTTAGTAGTACTTACCGGCGCTGGCATCAGCGCCGAGAGCGGATTCGAAACGTTTCGCGACTCGGGCGGTCTGTGGGAGCGCTATCCCGTGGAGAAGGTGGCGACGCCCGAAGGATGGGCGGCCGACCCTGACCTCGTGACCGACTTCTACAACACGCTGCGCCGACAACTCATAGACGCTGTGCCCAACGCGGGACACAAGGGACTGGCGGAACTGGAACGCGACTTCGACGTAACGGTCATCACGCAGAACGTGGACGACCTGCACGAACGCGCGGGCTCTTCGCACATCATCCACCTGCACGGCGAACTGCTGAAGGTGTGCTCCTCGCGCGACGTGGACAACCCCGCCTACATCCGCACGCTGGGGCGCGACAACATCGAAGTGGCGCACGGCTCGCGGGCTGGCGACGGTTCGCTGTTGCGCCCGTGGATTGTATGGTTTGGCGAAGCCGTGCCCAACCTGACCATTGCCGCCGAGGCGGTGAAGCAGGCGGACGTGATGGCCATCATCGGTACGTCGCTCAACGTCTACCCCGCGGCGGGGCTCATCCACTACGTCCGCACCGACGTACCTGTATTCCTCATCGACCCCAAGGAGGTGCGCGTCCCGGCACACCGCAAGGTCGAGGTGATTCAGGACGTGGCTTCGAGCGGCGTGGCGACGCTCCGCAAGAGGCTTGAGGCGCTGAAGTAGGAATAATCCGCCTCGCGCGCAGGCGCCTATATATTATATGAAGGAAAACCGCGCGCGATGTGATTTATCTGCCCTCCACCTCTGTGCCACTGCTCCCTCTATCTGTGGGGGGAGAAAGGATTTTTTGTATAACCCACTGAAGCAATATACTTTGCCCATGCCCACCATCAGCAACTGGCGACGCCCGTCGCGTAAGAGCATCCTCACCGCCATGATTACCGTCGTGGTATCGGTCGTGGCACTCATCTATTTCCTGCCGCGCGAAAGCAAGTTCGGCTACGTCTACGAGCTGAACAAGCCCTGGCGCTATCCGCAGCTCATCGCGTCGTACGACTTCCCCATCTACAAGACCGACGCCGAAATCAAACGCGAGCGCGACAGCGTGACGCGCGGCTTCCAGCCCTACTTTGAGGTGGACTCGGTGGTGGCACAGGGGCAGATTCAGACGCTGCGCAATGACTTCTACGCGGGCAAGTTCAAGGGCGTGCCGGGCTACTACCTGCCGCGCCTCGTGGAGCTCTTCCAGCAGGTCTACCGCCAGGGCATCATCTCGACCGACGAACTCGACAGCCTGCAACAGGGCGGGGTGGGGACGCTGCGCCTCGTCAAGGGGCAACAGTCGGCAGCCTCTGCCGTGGCGGACCTCTTCACCATCCGCACTGCCTACGACTACATCATACAGCGCGACGCGGGCAGCTTGCCCGATGGGGTACTGCAGGACTGCAACCTCAACAACTACCTCGTGCCCAACCTGGTGCGCGACACGCTCAAGAACCGGCTGGAACTGGAGGGCGAACTGGCCAAACTGCTCACCAACAGCGGAATGGTGCAGAGCGGACAGCTCATCATCGACCGCGGACAAATCGTGAACGCCGACCACGTCAAGATTCTCGACTCGCTCAAGAAGGAGAGCGAACGGCGCATGGACCCCTCGCGGGGCTACTGGCTCATCTTCGTGGGGCAAGCCATCTACGTCCTCTTCGTCATCGGCATGCTCCTGACGTACCTCAAAATCTTCCGCCGCGATTACTTCGACTCGCCCCACACGGTGATGATGCTCTTCTCGCTCGTGGCGGTATTCCCCGTACTCACCTACCTCATGGTGGCGCACCACTTCTACAGCGTCTACCTGCTGCCCTACGCCATCGTCCCGATGTTCGTGCGCATCTTCATGGACTCGCGCACATCGTTCATCGCCCTCGTCGCGTCGGCGCTGCTGTCGGCACTGGCGCTCCACAGCCCGTTTGAATTCATGCTCCAGCAAATTCTGACGGGACTGACGGTCATCTACACGCTGCGCGAACTCACTGAGCGCTCGCAACTGCTGCGCACGGTGGTGGCAGTGGTCATCGTGGGCCTCGTCGTCAGCGTCACCTACGACCTCTCGCAGGGTCTCAACACGGAGGCGTTCGACAAGTCGCGCACCATCTACATCATCGTGGGCGGCCTCATGCTGCTGCTCTCCTACCCGCTGCTCTACCTCGTCGAGAAGCTCTTCGGCTTCACCTCGAGCGTCACCCTCGTGGAGCTGTCGAACATCAACAACCCGCTCCTGCGGAAAATGTCGAAAGTGGCACAGGGCACCTTCAACCACTCCATGCAGGTGGCCAACCTCGCCGCCGAAGTGGCTGACAAGATTGGCGCCAAACCGCAGCTGGCACGTACCGGAGCGCTCTACCACGACATCGGAAAAATCCTCAATCCCGCCTTCTTCACCGAAAACCAGACGGGCGTGAACCCGCACGACAGCCTCAGCGAGGAGCGCAGCGCGCAAATCATCGTGAGCCACGTCACCGAAGGTCTCCGCCTGGCGGAGAAAGCCCACCTGCCGAGCGTCATCCGCGACTTCATCCGCACGCACCACGGCGCCGGACTGACGAAATACTTCTACATCCAATACTGCAACAAGCACCCCGAGGAGGAGGTCGACAAGAAGCGCTTCAGCTACCCCGGCCCCAACCCACAAACGCGCGAGCAGGCCATACTTATGATGTGTGACGCAGTCGAAGCCGCCTCGCGCAGCCTGAAGGAGTACACCGAGGAGAGCATCACCGAACTGGTCAACCGCATCATCGACAGCCAGTTCAACGAAGGTTGCTACCGCGAGTGCCCCCTGACCTTCCGCGACGTGGCGGACGCCAAGCGCACGCTCATCGACTCGCTCAAGACCATCTACCACACGCGCATCTCCTACCCCGAACTGAAGAAGGACAAGGCAAACAACGACGACTCGCCCCGCCCAAGCCTCTTCGGCCCCGGCCACAGACCCTGGCGATTCTGATTGGCGCGCGGCAAGAGAAGGGGGCGAGAAGTCAAATATATTAAATCGGCGACCTCTACGCCCCCGACTATCTATGTGAGCCGCCAAACTTGGGTCACAATTGTGAAATACAAAATCGTGCCCATAAATGTCATTTCGGACGCACTCGGACACGACTCTCTTTCGACCACACCAGTATATCTAACTCTATCTACGCAGCGGTCATCTACCAAATCAACCTCTTGGTAATAAAAAACTTATAAGCCCTCTACTCAAACAAAAAACGTCCATTTCTTGTTAGGAAATGGACGTTTCAACAACCCTAACACTTCCAACGTCCAATGCCTTCAAAAGCGCCGGTCCTGTGACGGTTTTTCTTGAATCATTTAGGCAAAGTGAAAAAATTATATTCTCGCAGATATAATTTCAAAGTTTTTTATCTACCTTTGCAAAGTATGTCCATTCCTTATAAGGAAATGGATAAAAGCAGAGAATAGACAAAACACAACCAGAGAACGCAGGAAAATATGGGTATAGTATTCGACATTTTGTTCAACTCAATAGGCAGTATCTTCCTCGGTCTGTTGCTGACCTTTGTGATTGTAGGCCTTATCTATTGGCTGGTACAAGCTCTGAGCAGTAACAACAGTACGTTCTCGCCCGTGGGTTACTTCGCGGGAGGTTTGCTCTTCTTTTTCCTTGCCTTCCAGATGATCCTGATTTGTGGAGCCTTCACCGTCAAGTCGTACGTTGACAACGTGGAGGAAACTATCAATGGTTTTGTGGCCGCGCTCCCGCAAGACGAGATTCTGACCGACGGCGAAAACCAGAACATCATGGACCACGTCGTCGAGGAATATCCGCTCGTGGGTAACTACATCGACACGGCCAAGCTCAGCGGCCAAACGGCTTCAGACTTTGCGCACGCCACAGCCTCTGCGCTGAGAGCGAGTATAAACTCCTATATTCTCCGCCGCGCGGGATGGAGCCTCCTCTTCATACTGCTCAGCACGACGTGCATGGCGATGACCATGAAACGCGCTTACCGTTCCACCCGAAGAGCGCCCCACCACGGTCCGGCAAGCAACTACAGTGGACGCATTTCGCGCCGCCGCGGCTGACGATAACATCTAAAAAACAAAAACAGACATAGCCCTATGATGCAAACCCAATACCTTCGCCAAGACAACCATATCCTCGTGGGGCTGGGCGGCTTGGGCGGTAAAATCCTCCAAGCCTTCAAGACCTAAAATCCGCAACTAATAGTCATGCGGACTAATTTTGCCGTCTTGCCCTC
>JAUNOO010000075.1 GCA_030531095.1 Bacteroidales bacterium | reverse complement strand
CTATTGGGTGAAAAGCTCAGGACTAATTCAGAAAAGCTCAGGACTATTTTTTGAGAGTCCCAGATGGGGGCTTATTTGCTTTGGGAAAAGTCTTTGATGATGGCGATGGCTTCGGCGATGGTGACGCGCTGCTGGTCGCCGGTCGCCATGTTTTTGAGCGCGAGGCAGCCTTCTGCCATTTCGGACTCGCCGACGAGGGCGACGAAGGGGACTTGCTGGGCGTTGGCGTAGCTCATCTGCTTCTTCATCTTGACGCTGTCGGGGTAGACCTCTGTGGCGATGCCGGCGCGGCGGGCTTCGGCGGCGAGGCGGAGGCAGCAGGCAGCTTCGGAGGCGCCGAAGTTGATGAAGAGCAGGCTCACGCCGCTCTGCGTTTCGCGCGGATAGAGGTCGAGCTGACCGAGTACGTCGTAGATGCGGTCAGCACCGAAGGATATGCCCACACCGCTCAGACCGGGCAGGCCGAAGATGCCGGTGAGGTTGTCGTATCTGCCGCCGCCGGTGATTGAACCAATCTGGACGTCGAGCGCTTTCACTTCGAAGATGCAGCCCGTGTAGTAGTTGAGACCGCGGGCGAGGGTGAGGTCGAGTTCGATGGCGTTTTTGAGGTTCGACGCCTGGAGCGACTGGAGGACGAACGCCACTTCCTCAACGCCCTTGAGCCCCGTTTCGCTCTCGGCGAGGACGGTGCGCATGGTGGCGAGTTTCTCGTCGTTCGTGCCCGAGAGGGAGATGATGGGCTGGAGCTTGGCGACGGCTTCTTCAGAGAGTCCGGCTTCGCGGAGCTCGGCGTTGACGTTGTCGAGGCCTATTTTGTCGAGCTTGTCGATGGCGACGGTGATGTCGACGATTTTGTCGGCTGCGCCAATCATTTCGGCGATGCCGCTGAGGATTTTCCGGTTATTAATCTTGATGCACACGCGGATGCCGAAGCGGGTGAAGACTTCGTCGACAATCTGCATAAGTTCCACCTCGTTGAGGAGCGAGTCGGAGCCTACGACGTCGGCGTCGCACTGGTAGAACTCGCGGTAGCGTCCCTTCTGCGGGCGGTCGGCGCGCCATACGGGCTGAATCTGGTAGCGCTTGAAGGGCATCTGCAGTTCCTCGCGGTGCTGCACGACGTAGCGGGCGAAGGGAACGGTGAGGTCGTAGCGCAAGCCCTTCTCGCAGAATCGCGGGGCGAGCTGAGCCGACGAGCGTTCGGCGTATTCGTCGGGCGTGACGGCAGAGCGGAAGTCGCCCGAGTTGAGAATCTTGAAGAGGAGCTTGTCGCCCTCCTCGCCATACTTGCCCATGAGGGTGGAGAGGTTCTCCATGGCAGGCGTTTCGATGGGGCGGAAGCCGTAGAGGGCGTAGACCTCACGGATGGTATTGAAGATGTAGTTGCGCTTCGCCATTTCGACAGGGCCGAAATCGCGCGTGCCCTTGGGGATGCTGGGTTTCTGTGCCATTATATTGAATTTTTTGTTTCGGAAAGGGGCAGAAATAGTCTGCGGCTGCAAAATTACGCATTTTTTCCAAGAGCGTGAAAAGGTGGCGGCGGCTTTTGTCGCTGCGGCGGTGGCTGTTACAGAAGAATCACATTTTCAGCGTTCAGAGAATTGTATCTTTTGGGTAACTGGAGCGTAATACGGGCGGGGTAATTTTGCTTGCGAAATAGGGGAGCTCTCCCCAAATTTCTGGCATTGGAATAAGACAACGCGCACACACATATAGACTAAAGATATTGTTATTCGGACGCAATTATGACAAGCACATTCAAGACAATTTTGATGAGCGCCCTGGTGGCTTGCGGTTTGGCATCGTGCAGTTCTGAGCTTGAACTCGGCAGCGACACGGTGAGCCGCGCGGTCACGTTCTCCGCCACGGCTTCCAAAAATTCGCGCGCCGCCGGCACCGACTGGGCTGCAGGCGACTGCATCGGCATCTACATGAAGGCGGCGGGCGAGACGCTCGCGGGCGACTACCTGACAGGCAGCACCGCCAACGTGAGCTACACGACGGCGGACGGCGCGGGGCTCTTTGTGGGCACGAGCAGTGACCTGTATTACCCGAAGGACGGCTCGACAGTCGACTTCATTGCCTATTATCCCTATTCGGGCGCAGTTGCCGACGGCATCTACCGTGTGGACATCGCCGACCAGAGCGTGCCGTCGCGCATCGACCTGATGTATGCCGACAACCTGCAGGGGCTGGACAGAACGTCTGCCACGGCGGCGCTCGTCTTCAGCCACCAGCTCGCACAAGTGGAACTGACGCTCAAGTCGGCGGACGGTTCGTCGCTGAGCGGCGTGACGGCGACGCTGACGGACATGCCCACGACTGCCGACTTCAGTCTGGCAGACGCCTCGTTCAGCAACCTCGCCGACGAGGGCGACGTGGAAATGCAGCTCGACAGCAGTTCGACGACGCTGAAAGCCACTGCCTTCGTCATCCCCAACGCCTCGGCAAGCGGCGACACCAACGCGCTCAGCGTGACGCTGACCACAGCAGCGGGCAAGCAGACGGTGGTGGCGCTCGAAGAGGACATCGACCTTGAGAAAGGGCACAACTATACCTATACGCTCAACCTCTCCAACGCCGGCAAGGAGGCAGAGGAAGAGGAGGAAGTGAACTATGCCCACTGGACGGAGACGCCGACCATCACTGCGGCACAGCTCAAGAGCGAAAACATCGAATACGTCACCCACTCGTTCACCGACGGCACAAAGGTGGTGCGCAACTACGCCTGCCTCTACGACACCGACCTGAAAATGGCGTACTGGGTGGCCTATCCGCTCTGCAACTACTACACGAGGAGCAACGTGAGCCGCACGGACGCCTGGGCCTACGACCCCGCGCTGGATGAGTCGAAGCAGGCGAACCTGAAGCGCGGCTTTGCCAACGGCTACGACCGCGGTCACCAAATTCCGAGCGCCGACCGCCTGGTGACGATGGCTGCCAACGAACAGACGTTCTACTACACCAACATGACGGCGCAGACTGCCAAGATGAACCAGCAGATATGGGCTGCGCTCGAGTCGCAAGTGCGCAGCTGGTCGTCCAATATCGATACGCTCTACGTTGTCACGGGCGCCATGCCCTCAGCCGAGGGCTCCACGAGCATCACCTACACGACGGACAACAACGGCACGCGCATCGCCGTCCCCGCCTACTACTTCAAGGCGCTGGCACGCATTGACCGCGAAACGGGAGTGGCATACACCATCGCCTTCAAGCTGGACAACGCCGTCTACAGCAACACGGACTACATGAGCGAGGCGCTCACGGTGGCAGAACTGGAGAAAATCACGGGCTTCACGTTCTTCCCCTCCATCGACGAGACGTATAAGCGCACCATCGACACGACGAAATGGAGCAGCGACTGAGACGTTTCTGTCCGCACAGACAAATATATATCTGTCCTCGCACAGAGAAAGAAAAATCTTTTTTACAACACCAATAAATCATCCAAACATTATGAAACTGAAAAATTTATTCCTCACCGGTGCAGCTGCAGCCCTCGCGCTGACGTCGTGCACCTCGCTTGACGACAACAGCAGTTGGGACGGCCAGACGGCTTCCACCATTTCGTTCAAGTCGTACATCAACGGTCAGAAGACCTCGCGCGCCACGGGCACAACCTGGGCGGAGGGCGACCGCGTGGGCATCTACATGAAGGCTACGGGCAACACCGTGGCTGCTGCCACTGCCGCCAACAAGCTCTACATCACCGACAGCAAGGGCAACATGACGGCATCGAGCACGTCGGAGGCCATCGCCTACCCCGAATCGGGCAACGTGGACTTCGTGGCTTACTACCCCTACTCGGCTTCGGTGGCAGACGGCATTGTTGACGTCGATGTGACCGACCAAAGCACGCAGGAGTCCATCGACCTGCTCTACTCCAACAACGCTACAAACATCAGTTCGTCGACCTCGACGGTCAACCTCGGTTTCTCCCACCAGCTGAGCAACATCATTCTCTCCATCACCGCCGACGCCACCATCGCCTCGACGAGCGGCCTGACGGTGACGCTGACGGGAACGGACGCTGACGCGACCTTCAACCTCAACGACGGGGCGCTGACCCTTTCGGGCTCTACCAGCAACGTGGCGCTCAACGTGAACGCCAACGGCACGGCTGCTGAAGCCATCGTGGTGCCGCAGACGGTCAGTGACGCCAAACTGCAATTCACGCTCAACGGCACGACCATAGAGGCAGCCCTGCCCCTGACGAGCCTTGCCGCCGGCACGCGCTACACCATCCCCGTAACGCTCAGCAACTCGGGCGGACAAACCTACGTGAGCTTCGGCACTGCTACCATCACCGACTGGACTGACGTGAAGGGCAGCGCCATCAACGTGGACTTCAACGGCGGCGACGTCACACCCGACCCCACGCCCCAACCCGGTGAGGAGGTGACCATCTTTGAAGAAACCTTCGGCGACAACGTGGAGAAGAATGGTTCATACTGGCCCTCGCTCGACCTCTCCAGTCTCTGGACTAGCACCAGCGGCCTCACCTTCAGCGACCCCGTCATGACCGCAAATGGCTGGTCGTACAGCAACATCAGCATCCGTCAGACTTCCACGCTCACCCCCCCACGCCTGGCTCGCCGCCAACAAGGACTCGCAGATGAAGATTGAGGGCTTCGACGCTACGGGCTACACGAGCCTGACGCTCTCCTACTCCATCACTGCCAACTCTGCCGGCGCTGACCAGAACGCCATCACGGTGCTCTGGGGCGATGAGGAAATCACTGTGCCTTCCGCCTCGATTTCCGCCTCAAACACCTATCAGACCGTAGAACTGACGGGCCTCAGCGCTGGTGCCACCTCGCTCTCGTTCGTATCTTCCTCGAGCACGAACACGGCTGGCTACCGCATCGACAACATCAAACTTGTGGGCATCAAATAAGTCCCGCCCCCTGTATTCAAACTCAAACAGGAGGCGCAGACTCTTCGGCGCACAGAAAACAGACAACGACAAGGCGGGGCCAGCCCGGGCTTTCGGGACGGCTCCGCCTTTGTTTTCAAAACCTGGACGACAGATTTCAAATTTCCGACTGCGGTTTTACTTTGACTGCGGCTCGGGCTCTGCGCCCTCTTTTCCTCCACAGTTTTTCCTATAATCACTCATGAAGAAAACAACAATCCTGATTGGCGCGCTGCTCTTCCCCTGTCTGGTCTGGGCGCAAACGCCGACGGCAGCGGAGCACGACTCCATTGTGGGCGAAGACCTCTCGCTCATCGGCGTGGTGGACGCTTCGGTTTTCGACGTGGACGGTGAGAACGGTGACAACTCGTCCTCGCAGGACATCAACACCACCGTGCTGACCTCGCACGACGTCTACCTCAACAAGGTGGGCTACCAACTGTCCGGCATGCGCTTCCGCGTTCGCGGCTACGACAATACGCTCAGCGAGACCTACATCAACGGCGTGCCCTTCAACGACCAGTTGCGCGGCGTGTTCAACTATTCGTCCATCGGCGCCATCAACGACTTCACACGCAACGGCGACGAAACGGTCAACTCCACGCCCTCCAGCTTCGGCTTCGGGTCGGTGGGCGGCGGCGAAAACATCCTGATGCGCGCCGGCGACTATGCCCGCGGCGGAAAGGCTACGCTGACCTACACCAACCGCAACTACTGGCTCCGCGCCATGGTGTCGTACCACACGGGGCTGTCGCGACGCGGCTGGGCTTTCTCGGCGCTCGTGGGCGGACGCTACTCAAACGAGGGCGTCGTGGACGGGACGTTCTACCAGAATATTTCCTACGCCCTCATGCTCGAAAAACGCTGGAGAGGCGGCCGCCACAGCCTGACGCTGACGACCTTCGGTTCGCCCGTGCGCCGCGGACAGCAGGCTGGGACGCTGCAGGAGGTCTACGACCTGACGGGCAACAACCTCTACAACCCCAACTGGGGCTACCAGAACGGCAAGAAGCGCAACGCCCGCGTCGTGCAGGCCTTCGACCCCACGACGGTGCTCAGTCACGCCTGGAAAATATCGTCTGACGTGACGCTCAACTCGGGTCTGTCGTTCCACTACGGGCGCTACGGCAATTCGTCGCTCAACTGGTTTGACGGCGTTGACCCACGACCTGACTATTACCGCTACTTGCCGTCCTACTTCCTCTACTACAACTCGACGCCCTCCGAAGCGGCTGCCGAGGAATACGCCCAACGCTGGCGCTCGGGCGACGCGTCATTCACCCAAATCAACTGGGACCGCCTCTATGCCGCCAACGCAATGAGCAAGCGCACGACGGGCGACGGCGAAGCGGTCTACGTGGTGGAGGAACGCCGCAGCGACCTCTTCGAAACGACGTTCAACGCGACGGTGAACGCCCAGCTGAGCCGCCACTCCAAACTGACGGGCGGCATCGTGGCGCGCAACACCGTGTCGCACCAGTTCAAGACGGTGGACGACCTGCTCGGCGCAGACTATGTGCTCGACATCGACAAGTACGCCGACACGGACTATCCCGGCGACGAAAGCCAGAAGCAGAGCGACCTCAACCGTCCCAACCGCCACGTCTATGAGGGCGGCATCTTCGGCTACGACTTCAAGCTCAACATCAACTCGCTCAAGGGCTGGCTGGTCAACAACTACAGCGTGGGGCACTGGGACGCCTACTACGGCTTCCAACTGACGTACACCGACTTCTGGCGCGACGGCAACATGCGCAACGGCCACAACCCCGACAACTCCTACGGCGCAGGCGCGCACCACAGTTTCACCGACGTCATGCTCAAGGGCGGACTGACGTATAAGTTCAACGGCCGCCACCTGCTCGCAGCCAACGTGGTCTACGGCTCGCAAGCCCCACTGCCAAATGACGTCTACGTTTCGCCGCGCGTATCGGACGACACGCCAGACGGACTGAAGAGCGGGCGCATATTCTCTGCCGACTTGAGCTACATCTTCTCGACAGAGAAACTGCAGGGCCGCCTCACGCTTTTCCAGACGAACTTCTATGACCAGATTGAGCGCAACAGCTACTACTACGACGGCGTGACCTTCGTCAACCACATCATGCAGGGAGTGAACAAGGTGCACCACGGCGTGGAACTGGGACTGACCTACAAGCTCGACGGACACTGGAGCTTCGACCTCGCCGGCACGGTTTCAGAATACTACTACAGCAACAACCCTATGGGCTACTACTCGGCGGAGAACGGCAAGGACGTGTCGGACTATTCGCTCAACGCCAGTGAGCGCGTCTACATGAAGGGCGTCTACGTCGGCGGCACGCCGCAAGTGGCTGGCACACTGGGCGTCCGCTACTTCATCAACTACTGGTTCCTCGGCGTCAACCTCAACGCCTTCGGGCGCAACTTCGTGGAGGTGGCACCCTCGCGCCGCACGGCCTCCATCTACAACGGCTACTCGAACGGCTCCACCACCATCCCCGCCGTCACGCCCAACGACGCCGAACTGTGGTCCGCCTACCAGACGCTCACCCACCAGGAAGAGCTCGACGCGGCGTGCACCGTGGACCTCTCGGTGGGCAAGATTTTCTACATCGGACGCCGAAATTCCATCAATGTGAACCTCGCCGTCAACAACGTGCTCAACAAGAAGGACATCCGCACGGGCGGCTACGAACAGGGCCGCGTCCGCGTCGACAAGCCCGAACTGTTCAAGTCGAAGTACTTCTACATGCAGGGCATCAACTGCTTCCTCAACGTGGGCTACAAATTCTGAAACCCCAAACCACACTTCTCCAAACAAAAACTTACACCAACACAAACATGAAACTCATTCATAAAATACTGAGCCTGCCACTCCTGCTGCTGGCGCTCGCCTTCACGACGGCGTGCGAACGCGATTACGACATGCCGCCGCTCAACGAGCCGTCCTTCCAGTTGCCCGCCGACGCCGAGACCATCACCATTGCCGAACTGCGCACGAAATATGCCGCAGCCACGTCGAGCGCACCCGTCACCATCACCGACAGCCTCTTCCTCAAGGCGCGCATCAGCGGCGACGACCGTTCGGGCAACATCTACAAGCAAGTCTACGTCCAGGACGAGACGGGCGGCATCTCCTTCCTCGTCGACCAGAGCAGCGTCTACACCGACTACGCCGCCGGACAGGAGGTCTACATCGACCTCAAGGGGCTCTGCATTTCGGTCTACGGCAACGAGCAGCAAATCGGCCATCCCGACGGCTACCTCTACCGCACGCCCTACGAGGACTTTGAGGAACACGTCCACAAAAACGGATGGCCCGACGAAAACCAACTCGCCGTCAAGGACTTCAGCAACATCAGCCGACTGAGCGACGACACGCAGGGCAACAAGTTCACCCTCGTGCGCCTCACGGGCGTCCACTTCGCCGAGGGCGGCAAGGAGACCTTCGCCGAAACGGACGGCTACGGCACGCACGAACTCTCTGACCAGTACGGCAACACCATCGACGTGCGCACCAGCAACTACGCCGACTTTGCCGCCGAGACGCTCCCCGTGGGCACGGGCAACGTCATCGCCATCCTGGGACGCTACAACGGCAATTGGCAGCTCACCCTGCGCAGCATCGACGACGTCTACGGCTTCGACGGCACTGCGCCGGACGACAGCGACGACAACGACGATGACGACAGCGAGGGCACCGTCATCTTCTACGAAACCATGGGCAGCACCACCGTCACGAAGGACGACAGCGGCTATTGGCCCTATCTGAGCAACTTCACCGCCTGGGCTTCGGGCATGACCTTCACCGACGTCAACAGTACCCTCTCGGCGCGCGCCGTCAACGGGCAGAACAACATCTGGTTCCCCGCCTCGAAGGCCAACGACCTCAGCATCACGGGCTTCAGCACAGCAGGCTACTCCAGCCTGACGCTCACCTACGAGCTCGCCGCCAACCTCTACAACGACACGGGCGAGCAGGACGCCGCCGCCATGACGGGCACGTTCAACGGCCAGGCCTTCGCCACGCCGTCGCAAGTGCTCTTGGGCTCCAACGGCGACAACAACAAGTTCTACACCTTCACGGTGGAACTCCCCGTGTCGGCAGCCTCGGCGTCGTCCGAACTCCACTTCACGACGTCTGCCACCGCCAACACCACCGGACTGCGTCTGGCGAACATCAAGCTGGTGGGCAAATAGGATAAGCGCAACACAGACAGTCTGTCTTAATTCACGATAGAGGCCGGGGCGGCGGTAGAGTCCGTCAGCGCCGGCCTCACTTTTTCAAGAGAACAACCCGCTTTTCCAAGAAACCAAACCTTTACGACAATGAAAAGAACCACATATCTTCTGCTCCTCGCCCTGCTCGTTGCCCTACCCGCCCCGGCACAACGCATAGGCGTCTGGTCGGCGGCGTTCTACAATCTGGAAAACCTCTTCGACTACGAAGACGACCCCTCCAACCCGGGCGACGACGAGTTTCTGCCCACGGGCGCCTACCAGTGGACGGCAGAGAAATATGCCCAGAAGCTCAGCAACATCGCCAACGTCATCGCCCTCTTGGGACGCGAAAACTGTCCGGGCGGCCCTGCCGTCATCGGCATTGCCGAAGTGGAGAACGAACGCGTGCTGCGCGACCTCATCGCCACCGAGCCCGCCGCAGAAATGGGACTGAAATACATCCACTACGAATCGCCCGACCGCCGCGGCATCGACGTGGCGCTGCTCTACAACCCGCGCCTCTTCAGGCCAATGAACTCGCGCACCTACCGTCTGACGCTCCCCGACGACCCGGCGTACGTCACCCGCGACCAACTCCTCGTGTCGGGCATGATGGCGGGCGAGCCGGTGAGCATCATCGTCAACCACTGGCCCTCGCGCTACGGCGGTGCGAAGTCAGCCCCCCTGCGCGAGGCTGCCGCCGCGCTGTGCCGCCACATCGCCGACTCGGTCATTGCCGCCAATCCTGCCAGCAAGGTTATCATCATGGGCGACCTCAACGACGACCCCAAGGACCCGAGCTGCGCCCAGGTGCTCGGTGCGGTGCGCAAGCGGAGCGAGGTCCAGCCGGGCGGCTACTTCAACACCACATGGATGCTCTTCGACAAGGGCATCGGCTCGCTCTGCTACCAAGACGCGTGGTGCCTCTACGACCAGCAAATCGTCTCCGCCAATCTGCTCGGCAAGCCCGAGAACGGCCTGATGTTCTGGAGAACCGAGGTGTTCAACCGCGACTTCATCACCACCAGCGAGGGCAAAAAGAAGGGCTATCCCCTCCGCTCCTTCAACGGACAGGTGTGGCAGAACGGCTACTCTGACCACTTCCCCACAGTGAGCTACTACGTCAAGCGGATAAAGTGAGGGTGTTTTTCCCTTTCCCAAAAAGTTCAGGGCTAATTTAAATTAGTCCTGAGCTTTT
>JAUNOO010000074.1 GCA_030531095.1 Bacteroidales bacterium | reverse complement strand
GCGAATCGGATTCACTAAATCTTGATACAGATAGTCCTATAAAAATTGGGCTCATTGCCCATTTATGTGCCAATAATTTGCACAAGGACAACAGGTATATCGTTCCCTAATTTAAATTAGTTCCCAGATAATTTTTGAAGGCTCAGAAGTGGGGTTTTAAAGCACAGAAAAAAGTTGAGATTCCACGAGAAAACGTTTTTAACATGGAGAGAGAAATTCTGAAATCTCTGGTTGGGCTGGAGATTTCACACGGCACAAGGGCGTTTTCCGTAATTTGGGTAACCGCATCTGTATTTCAGTTATGGATTGAGCGGAATGAATGGAGTAATTTTGCACCATCAACGGTGCGCCGCCATAACCCCAATACGCGGCACGCCGACAACACCATTATCCAACATGAAAATTAATGACCTTAACCCCTCTCCTACCCGACGCCATGGGCTGCGGGCGGGATTTTTGTGCACCTGTGCGGACGACGACTGCCGCGCGGCGCTGTATTTTGTGCAGCCAGACTATTCAAAAAGCAGCAGTGCGGCTTCGGCGTTTTCCCGATTAGTTGTAACTTTGCAGGGTTGTGACGCAATGGTCTATAACCCCTTTACCCCAAACGTATTCACAGCATAATGCAAGGATATGAACAAATTGAACAAAACATTACTGACCACAATTCTCGGGGCGGGAAGCATCTTGACGCTCCCGGCCCAAAGTTATAAATACAACGTGACGGGAACGGTGAAGGATTCCCTTTCGGGCACGCCCGAACCTTACGTCACACTGCGCCTGCTCCGCCAAGGCTCTGCGCAGGCCATAGCCGCCGTGACGAGCGACGCCGACGGCCGTTTCCTCATCAGCACGAATGCCGCCAAAGGACCATACACTTTGGAGGTCATCAGCCTCGGCAAGGCGACGCTCAGCCGCACTGTGACGCTCGCCGACTCGACAGTCAATGTGGGCACACTGCTGTTGCAGGAGAACGCGACCGAACTGGGCGAAGCGACGGTGACGGCGCAACGCCAATTGGTGAAGGCCGAAGTGGACCGCCTGTCATACTCGATGAAGGACGACCCCGACGCGCAGACCAACTCACTGCTCGACATGCTCCGCAAGGTGCCTATGGTCACTGTGGACGGCGAGGACAACATCACCGTGAACGGCAGCAGCGGGTTTAAAGTCTACGTGAACGGCAAGCCGAGCCAAATGATGAGCAACAATCCGTCGCTCATTCTGAAAAACTATCCGGCATCGAACGTGAAGCAGGTGGAGGTCATCACCGACCCCGGTGCGAAATATGACGCGGAAGGTACGGCGGGCATCCTCAACATCGTGACACAGTCGGAAACGAAAACGAGCGGCTACACCTTTTCGCCAAGTGTCAACCCGTCCAACCGCGGCATCTCGTTCAACATGTTCGGTATGGCGCAGTTCGACAAGCTCACCCTCTCGGCCTATTACGGTGTGGGCTACAACAAACGCCCGGACGGCACGTCGTCCTCGGAGCGCGAGACTTATGGCGACGACACCTACCACCTGTTGCGCTCGGCTGGCACCACAACGGGCAACGGGACGTTCCAATACGGCAACCTCGACGCCAGCTATGAGTTTGACGACAAGAACTTGCTGACCCTTTCGGCTGGACTGCACTACTACCACGGCAACTCTACGGCGCTGACCACCTACGACATGACCAACGTGAATGGCGCTCAGGTCTATGGTTACCAGTTGGCCACAAAGTCGAAGCAGCGCAACGAGGGTTACGACGTGAGTGCCGACTACCAGCACACGTTCGGCAAGGAGAACCAGATGCTGACGCTCTCCTACCGCTTCGAGACGTCGCCTTCGTCGAACACCTCGACGACCATCTATTCGGAACTGACGGGCGACGTGCCCTATGCGCTCGAAGACCGCTACGCCACGCCCGACAACCGTTCATCGGAACACACGGCGCAAGCCGACTTTACCACACCGTTGGGCAAACTCCACACGCTGTCGACGGGCGTGAAATACATCTACCGCCTGAACCGCAGTGACAACACGGAAGACACGCGCACCAGCGGTTCGACCGACGACTTCATGCGCGACGAGGACAACAGCATCCTCTACCGCCACCGCGCCGACATCGCCGCTGCCTACGGCGAATACACGCTCAAGGCGGGCGACGTCAGTGCGCGCGCCGGACTGCGCTACGAGTGGTCGCGCTTCGACGTCTCGTACCCCGACGGCAAGCGGGACGCCTTCACCTCCCACTTCAGCGACCTGGTGCCGTCGCTCAACTTGAGCTACAACCTCAAACCGACGATGCTGCTCAGGGCGGGCTACAACTTGCGCATCGGCCGCCCGTCTATCTCCTACCTCTCGCCCTACGTGTCGCGCCCCACGGCGGAGACGCAAAGCTATGGTAACCCGAACCTGGACAGCGAGAAGGCGCACAACTTCGAGATGTCGTTCGGCACTTTCGGACAGAAGCTGAGCCTGAACGTGTCGCTCAACTATATGCTTCAGACGGATGGCATGACGGCCTACTCGTTTCTCGACGACAGCAACATCATGACGACGACCTACGGCAACTTGATGCACACGAAATCGCTGCGCCTCAACGTCTTTATGAGTTGGATGATTGCGCCGGGCACGTCGCTCTCGGTAAACGCCGATGGCAACTACGCCGACTACAAGGCGTACCACTACTATAACGACGCCACTGCCCACAACTCCGGCTTCGGCGGCAACGGTTTCTTCGGTCTGCAACAGACCTTGCCCTGGAAGCTGAAACTCAACGTCTACGGCGGCGGTGGTCTGCGCTCGAAAATGCTGCAAGGCACTTCGGCTGGCTATAGTTTCTACGGCCTTTCGCTGAGCCGTTCGTTCCTCAAGGAAGACCGCTTGACGCTGACGGCTCAGGCTGGCAACTTCATCAAACCGAAGCGCCTGTACCGCTCGACGACCACGACAGAAACCTTCCGCAACGAGAGCGTCAACAGCAGCGACTGGATGCGCTTCGGCATTGGCATACGTTTCCGTCTGGGCAGCCTCAACACGACGGTGAAGAAGACCTCGCGCACCATCGAAAACTCGGACGTGGTGGGCGGTCAGTCGTCTGCAACAGACGGCAGCCAGGGCGGAGACGGACAAGGCTCTGGCGGTGGCATGGGGCAGTGATTTACTCCTATTATATATACACGCATACAACACTCTGATGGTTCCATACCTCGACATACAACACCTCACCAAAAGCATCGGTGACCTCATCCTCTTCGACGACATCTCGCTGTCGGTGGGCGAAGGCCAACACGTGGGCCTCATCGCCAAAAACGGCACAGGAAAATCGACCCTGCTCAACATCATCGCAGGGCGGGAGGACTATGACGCGGGCGAGGTGATTTTCCGTAACGGACTGCGGGTGGGCTACTTGGAACAGACGCCCCACTACGAACCGCAGATGACGGTTATCGACGCCTGCTTCAGTCAGGCGGGCGAACTCTCCGACCTCATCAGCCGCTACGAGAACTGCCTCGCCACGCCGGGTAATCCAGGGCTGGGGGCGCTCATCGACGAGATGGAACACCGCGAGGCATGGGACTTTGAACTGCGCGCAAAGCAGATTCTGACCAAACTGGACATCACAGAGTTCAACAAGCCCGTAAGCCAACTGTCGGGTGGCCAACTGAAACGCGTGGCACTCGCCAACGTGCTGCTCACAAACCCCGACTTGCTCATTCTCGACGAACCGACCAACCACCTGGACATCGAAATGATTGTGTGGCTGGAGGACTTCCTGCGCCGCAACAACAAGGCGCTGCTCATGGTGACGCACGACCGCTATTTTCTGGACCGCGTCTGCACTGTGATTCTGGAACTCGACGACAAAACGCTCTACACCTACCGCGGCAACTACGAATATTTCCTCGAAAAACGCGAGGAACGCATTGCAGCGACGAATGCGAACATCGCCCGCGCCAACAATCTCTACCGAAAGGAACTGGACTGGATGCGACGGATGCCCTGCGCCCGCGGCACGAAGGCGCGCTACCGCAAAGAGGCGTTCGTGGAACTCGAGCAGCAGGCGAAGCGGCGCACTGAAGAGCGCGCGGCACGGCTGGAGGTGAAAAGCGGCTACATCGGCAGCAAAATCTTCGAGGCGGAATACGTGTCGAAGGCATTCCCCATTGAGGGCGGGGGCGAGAAGGTGATTCTGAAAGATTTCTACTACAATTTCTCCCGCTTCGAGAAAATGGGCATTGTGGGCGGCAACGGCGTGGGCAAAAGTACGTTCATCAAGATGCTGCTCGGCGAGGTCAAGCCCGACAGCGGCCGCTTCGTCATTGGCGAAACGGTGCGGTTCGGCTACTACTCGCAGGAGGGAATGGCCTTCGACCAACAAATGAAGGTGATTGACGCCGTGCGCCGCATCGCCGAGACCATCGACTTGGGCGGCGGGCGCAAACTGACGGCAATGCAGTTCCTCACGCATTTCCTCTTCCCGCCCCAACGGCAGCAGGATTACATCTATAAGCTATCGGGCGGCGAGCGCCGACGGCTCTACCTCTGTACCGTACTGATGCAGAACCCCAATTTCCTCATCCTCGACGAACCGACGAACGACCTCGACATCGCCACCTTGCAGCGGTTGGAGGAATACCTCGCCGACTTTAAGGGCTGTGTTATCGTCGTGAGCCACGACCGCTACTTCATGGACAAGGTGGTGGACCACTTGCTCGTCTTCAAAGGCGACGGGGCGGTGAACGACTTCCCCGGCAACTACACGCAGTACCGCGACTGGAGTGAACTGAAGGAGAAGGAGGAGGAAGCCGTCCGCCCCACCGAGAAGCCGACGGAGGTAAAGCAAAACACCTGGCGCGGCGAACAGAAGCGCAAACTGTCCTTCAAAGAGAAACGCGAAATGGAACAACTGGAGCACGACATCGAAGTGCTCGAGACTGAGAAGCAGAACATCGAGGCAGCCCTCTGCTCAGGCACGCTGTCGGTGGACGACCTGACGGCAAAGAGCAAACGCCTGCCCGAACTGCAGGACGAACTCGACGAGAAGTCAATGCGCTGGTTGGAACTGAGCGAAATAGAATCCTAACACCACTTATAACAATCCCAATATGACCCCATTAGCAGAGCGATTGCGCCCCACAACATTGGATGACTACATCGGCCAGAAACACTTGGTCGGGCCGGGCGCCGTGTTGCGCAATATGATAGACTCGGGCCGCATCGCGTCCTTCATCCTTTGGGGTCCGCCGGGTGTGGGCAAAACGACTTTGGCGAAAATCATCGCCCACAAACTGGACACGGCGTTCTATACGCTTTCGGCCGTGAACTGTGGCGTGAAGGACGTGCGCGATGTCATTGAGAAAGCCGGCCGCAGCCGTTTCTTCGGCCAACAGAGCCCCATCCTCTTCATCGACGAAATTCACCGCTTCTCGAAATCGCAACAAGACTCCTTGCTTGCGGCAGTAGAGACGGGCGCCATCACGCTCATCGGCGCCACGACAGAGAACCCCTCGTTCGAAGTCATCCGCCCGCTGCTCTCGCGCTGCCAGGTCTACGTCCTGCAGAGCCTCGACAAGGACTGTCTGCTGCAACTCCTCGACCACGCCATCCACAACGACGTGGTGCTCAAGGAACGGCAGATTGAACTGAAAGAGACCGACGCCATTTTGCGCTACAGCGGGGGCGACGCGCGCAAACTGCTCAACATTCTGGACCTCATCGTGAACGCTACGCCCGAGGGACCGATTGTCATCGACAACAAAGTCGTGACGGAGCGTCTGCAACAGAATCCGCTGGCCTACGACAAGGACGGCGAAATGCACTACGACATCATCTCGGCGTTCATCAAGAGCATTCGCGGCAGCGACCCCGACGCAGCGCTCTACTGGTTGGCGCGTATGATTGAGGGCGGCGAAGACCCGAAATTCATTGCGCGCAGATTGGTCATCTCTGCCGCCGAAGACATCGGACTGGCAAATCCCAACGCCCTGCTCCTCGCCAATGCAGCCTTCGATGCCGTACAAAAAATCGGTTGGCCGGAGGGGCGCATTCCGTTGGCCGAAGCGACGGTCTATCTGGCCACAAGTCCCAAGAGCAACTCGGCGTATCTCGGCATCGACGCGGCGCTATCGCTCGTGCGCTCCACGGGCAACTGCCCCGTCCCGCTCCATCTGCGCAACGCGCCGACAAAACTGATGGCGGACCTCGGTTACCACGACGGCTACATCTATCCACACGACTACCCCGAGCACTTTGCCAGACAGCACTACATGCCCGAAATGCTCCAAGGCCACCGCTTCTGGAAGGCTGCCGACAATGCGCAAGAAGCGAAGGCGGACGAACGGATGCGCCGCTGGTGGGGCGACGACAAGAAATCCTGAACGACCGTACTCCTTATTATATATAAAGGAACAGACCCTTCACCAATGACTATAGAAATGGAAGAAAACAAAGCGCTGGAAGCCCAACTCGAACAGGAGTTGGACAATTACGAAGGCTTCTTCATTGAAGACTTCGTCGACGAAATTGCGGCGACCAAAGAGGAGCGCGAAAAATTGGCCTGCTACGACGCTTTCGCCGAAATCTGCAAAAGGAGAGGCTTCGACCGCGGTGCGTTCCAAGCCTACCGCCGCATTCTGGAAGGAACCATCAGCAACGACCGCATAAAGGCACCGGAGTACAAAGCCCTTGCGCTCAAAGCCTTCCGCGGCGTCATCGCGTTGCACAGCAGCGAAGACGAATACGTCTGGGAGTCCACAATGGGCGTGATTGACACTTACGAAGAGGCGTTTGCTGAGGAGGAATAAATCGCGCATAGCGCCCTCTCCACAATTGCCACGCCCCTATAGAGCCGCATTTGAAAAAAAATTGTACTTTTGCACACAAATCCCACGACAATGGAAAACGTTCAGGTCAAAGACAAGACTTTCAGTATCTTCCTCACTGAGGAACAAATCAAAGCCCGCGTGCAGGAGATGGCCACCAAAATCAACAAGGATTTGGCGGGCAAGAGACCGCTCTTCATGGCTGTGCTGAACGGTTCGTTCATATTTGCCGCCGACTTGATTCGACAAATTGACATCCCCTGCGACATCACCTTCGTGCGCATGGCGTCCTACATCGGCACACAGTCCACTGGTCGGGTAAAGGAACTCATCGGTCTCAACGAAGTCATCGAAGGCCGCACAGTGGTGGTCTTGGAAGACATCATCGACACGGGACTGACAATGCGCGAACTCGTCTCGATACTAAAAGCCAAGCACCCGGCGGAAATACGCATCGCCTCGCTCGTCGTGAAGCCCGATAGCCTGAAGGTGGAACTGGACATCAACTACCATTGCTTCGACATTCCCAACAAATTCATCGTAGGCTACGGACTGGACTACGATGGCGAGGGCCGCAACCTGCCCGCCATCTACGCGGTGGTCTGACGTGCGGCGGGACTTGTCATTGATTCCCAACGGCAACACATTTACTCACACTAAGATATTAACAAAGACAATGAAGAACATTGTAATTTTCGGCGCCCCCGGTTCGGGCAAAGGTACGCAGAGCGACCTGCTGGTCAAGAAGTATGGCTTCAAGCACATCTCCACGGGCGACGTGCTCCGCGCAGAAATCAAGAACGGCACAGAACTTGGCAAAACCGCCAAGGGCTACATCGATAATGGTCAACTCATCCCCGATTCGCTGATGATTGACATTCTGGCAAGCGTCTACGACAGCCTCTGCCCCTGCGAAGGCGTCATCTTCGACGGCTTTCCCCGCACCATCCCGCAAGCCGAGGCCCTCAAGGAAATGCTCGCCAAGCGCGGCACTGAAGTTTCCGGAATGCTGGAACTCGACGTGCCCAACGACATGCTCATCGAGCGTCTCGTGAACCGCGGCAAGACTTCGGGTCGCGCCGACGACAACGAAGAGACCATCCGCAAGCGTCTCGACGTGTACAACAACCAGACGGCACCGCTCATTGAGTGGTACGAAAAGGAAGGCAAGCGCAACGCCGTGAAAGGCTACGGCCCGTTGGAGGAAATCAACGCCGCCCTCTGCGCTGTCATCGACAAGTTCTGATACTTACCGACTCATTTTCCCTTCTCCAGCCACCGCCCCAAAGCGCAGTGGCGCGAGAGGGGATTTTTAGGCTTCTGAAAGAGGCCACACATATTATATAACACCCAATTATCCCGATACCCCATGCCCGAAAGCAATTTCGTTGACTATGTGAAAATCTACTGCCGCTCCGGCAAGGGCGGCCGCGGTTCGATGCACCTTCACCGCGCCAAGTACCAGCCCAACGGCGGTCCTGACGGCGGCGACGGCGGACGCGGCGGCAACGTCTATCTGCGCGGCAGCCACAACTACTGGACGCTCCTCCATTTGCGCTACGAGCGCCACGTCTTTGCCGGACACGGCGGCAACGGGTCGAAGTGCTGCTCGCACGGTTCCGACGGCGAAGACCGCTACATCGACGTGCCCCTCGGCACTGTGGCGTACGATGCCGAGACGGGCAAGTACCTCTGCGACGTCACCGAAGACGGGCAGGTGGTAATGCTCCTCAAGGGCGGCCGCGGCGGATTGGGCAACTGGCAGTTCCGCACGGCGACCAACCAGACGCCGCGCTACGCCCAACCGGGCGAACCGATGCAGGAAATGATGGTGATTCTGGAGTTGAAACTGCTCGCCGACGTCGGTCTCGTGGGCTTCCCCAACGCAGGCAAATCCACGCTGCTGTCGTCGCTCTCTTCCGCCCGCCCCAAGATTGCGAACTACCCCTTCACGACGCTCGAACCGTCGCTGGGCATCGTCCCCTACCGCGACAACCGCTCGTTCGTCATGGCGGACATCCCGGGCATCATCGAAGGGGCGAGCGAAGGCAAAGGCCTCGGTCTGCGCTTCCTCCGCCACATCGAGCGCAACTCGCTGTTGCTCTTCATGGTACCCGGCGACACCGAGAATATCCGCAAGGAATATGACATCCTGCTCGGCGAACTGAGCCGCTTCAATCCTGGTATGCTCGACAAGCACCGCATTCTGGCCGTCACGAAGAGCGACCTGCTCGACGACGAGCTCATCGAAATGCTCCACGAGGACTTGCCCGACGACCTGCCCGTGGTATTCATCTCGGCCGTCACGGGAAAGGGGCTTACTGAACTGAAAGACCTGCTCTGGGAGGAACTGAACAGCGAGAGCAACAAACTGCAGGCCATCACCGAGGGCGGCACCATCGTCCACCGCGACCGCGAATCGCAAGCCTTCGCCGACGACTTTGCAGACTGGGAAGACGACACGCTGAACGAGGAGGAAATCGACGACCTCGACGAATACGATATCGAATTTTTGGAAGACGATGAAAACTGAGCATACACTGAAACTCTTGGAATACGCCCTGGGCCACGAGCTCAGGGCTTTCAGTACGACGCGCGCCGGCGGCGTGGGCAGTGGCAGTTATGGGGCGTTCAACATCACGCACTATTGCGGCGACACGCCGGAACACGTACACGCCAACCGTCAGTTGCTCTGCACAGAATTGGGCATTGCGGACGACCGCCTGCTCCTGCCCCACCAGACACACGGTGACCGCGTGCTGACCATCGACGCGGACTTCCTCGCCCTTCCCGAAGCGCGCCGCACGGCTGAAATGGAAGGCGTGGACGCACTGGTGACTAATATAAAAGGCGTCTGCATCGGTGTTTCCACAGCCGACTGCGTCCCCATTCTGCTCTACGACCCGACGCATCAGGCCATTGCCGCAGTCCACGCCGGTTGGCGGGGCACGGTGAAGAAGATTGTAGCCCGCGCCATCGCGACAATGACCGAAAAATACGGCACGCGCCCCGCCGAACTGCGGGCAGTAGTAGGCCCCAGCATTTCCGCCGCAGCCTTTGAAGTGGGCGATGAGGTCTACGACGCCTTTTCTGCCGCAGGCTTCCCCATGACCAATGTGGCGCGCCGCTATCCCGCCGCAGGCGGTACGGAGAAATGGCACATCGACCTCTGGGCTGCCAACGTCTGCACGCTGGAAGCGGCAGGCGTGGAACTGACTAACCTCATGGTGGCAGGCATCTGCACCTACACCGAGAGCGACCGCTTCTTCTCCGCCCGTCGTCTCGGCATCAACTCGGGCAGAATCTTCAACGGCATTATGCTGAAGAACTGAAACTTGCTCTCTCTTCCTATTATAGGACTATCCCGATTTACTCCTTTCAGTTTCAGAATCCGTCCACGGCTTCACGTTGTGCGCCTCGTATTCCGCGCGGCGTGACTAGGGCAAACTCAATTTTTGCCAGTTTTTAAACTCGCTGAGCCATAGCATTTTAAGACTACGCCAGAGGAACCACAAAAAATGTCCTGAGCTTTTTAAAATTAGTCCTGAGCTAAGTACTCAAAAGCTCAGGACTAAATTCAAAAAGTTCAAGA
>JAUNOO010000073.1 GCA_030531095.1 Bacteroidales bacterium | reverse complement strand
ATATAGTTAAAAAACTGGCAAAAGCTTGGTTGGAGACATAGAATGCTCAGGACTATTTTTTGATAGCTCAAACGCACCTTTTTAAATGCTTTGGACAAAATTTCAAATTCTCGGATTGAAATTACAAAAATTCGTCGTGCCCATTTTCCTTCATTGTTTGCCGCCCGTCACAGACACGTTTTTCTTCAGAAAACCCCGAAAACAAGGGCGATTTTCATGGTGTCAGTGTTAATTTATAGTTAATCCCCTTCGAAATTTTCTTATTTCCAACGAAAAAGTCCTATATTGCGCCCGATTTGCGCCGCTTACCCCTCTCTCATACAGCAGAACCAAAGCGTAAGGACGGCGGGCAGAACACCTCTTGTCGACAGCTTTTTATGGAGCTCCAGAGTTGTCCAAGAATAACCCACCGTGAGCTCTATAAATAATCTACATCAACCATGTTTAAAAACAAACTAATGGTAATGTTCTCACTCGTCTTCGCCGCAATCTCTTTCTCGGCGAATGCCCAGTCCTGGTACCCCTCCAGCGAACAGGTCACTACAATTGAGGCGGGTGTGAACTATGTACTTGTCCCTGACCATGCGTGGCAATCTGGCGGGGTTTACATCTCAGGTCTCACCGACCAAACGACTGTGACGGACGACTGTATCTATCAGTTCGAAGCCGTCGGAACAGACTCAAAGGGGTTCCCCACTTACCGCATCAAGCAGATGTCCACCGGACTCTACTATGCGACCCCGACGTCGGTAAACACTGCTCAGACTGCCTCGAAAGCATCTGCAGGTGTGTTCACCATCAAGCCTTCTGTAGCTCTCGTGACGTCGTATGAAGAATACGACAACATCGACTGGAGTACTGTGGACTTCTCTACCTATGTTTGGGTGATGGACGAGTACTACTATCATGAGAACACGTTCGTCATCTGCGTGGCAGACTACGATGCCAGTGGCGACACCAGCTACCTCCGCCTTTGCTACTACGGCGGCATCAACAACGGTCTGTACGACGGTTGCAACACTTGGTCTTTCTACACTGTAGAGCAAGGTGGTGCTTATGACGACCTCAACAACTACGTGGAGACCAACTTCCCGAACGGATTCTCTGCCAGCGACTACCCCTCTGGTACAGATATGGGCTACGTGCCGCAGGATAAAGTGGACGCTCTGAAGACTGCCTACGAAGAAGCACGCGCAATCCTTGACGGTACATTGCAAGAGAATGAGGTCTACAAGGCTGCGCTGACTAAGCTCCAGAACGCGTTGACCGACCTTCAGGCAAGCGTTATTTTGCCGGAGGCTCCCGCATACTACGTCCTGACGAACGCCGAATCTTCACGCGGTGACGGTACGGCTTCTATGTACGACACCGGCACTTCACTGGCATGGGCGAACTACACTATGCCCGAAGGCAACTTCACGGCGGCAGACGCTCAGATGGTATGGCAACTGATTCCCGCCGAAGACGGTGACGGCTACTACCTGCAGAACTACGTGACGAAGCGCTACGCTGGTTCGCAGTCAAGCCTCAACACTGCTGTCCCCTCTACCGAAGAAAAGTCGCAGATTTATGACATCAAGTATATGACGATTGGCCAACCGGTATTCGCCATCAGTTCACGCGGCCAGAACGGCAACTACCCCGCGCTCCATGCACAGGGCGACGCCAACAACATTGTGATTTGGACGGAAACGGCTTCAGCTTCGGGCTGGAAGTTCACGAACGTAGACGCTGCCCTGCTGGCTGACGCCGACGCTGGTATCGAACAGCTCTTGCTGAACAACAAGCTCCAGGATATTTACGAAGATGCCGTTGAGGTATCTAAGGAAGGTATTGTCGTTAAATCTGCCGCCAGCGCCGACGGTCTCTTCACCGACCTCGGTCTCGTGACCGACGCATCGCAGATTTCGACGAACAAGCAGGAAACGTCTGTCAGCGCCGACATCTCAAATCTGCTCGACAACAACCAGCTGACTTACTTTGTCTCTACTTGGTCTGAGGCGAACACAACGGGCGAATATGCCCACATCGACGTAGACCTCGGCAAGGCTTGCCAGTACGTCGTATTCAAGTACTCCTCCGCTTTCTGGACTGGTGAATACAGACCCACGGAAGCCAAATTCTACGGCACGAACGATGAGGGTGACACGAAGATTTGGACGCTCGTAGGTACGGGTGACCTCACCTACGACTACAAGAGTAACGACACCTACTACTACGCTGGCTACTCTGACTTCACAGGTATCTACTCGCTCGTCATGACGGAGCCCTACCGCTATATCCGTACGGAGGTTGTAGGTACGATTGACGGTTCGACCTACAACAGCAACCTCTACTTCTACTTGAGCGAATTCCACGTTTACGAAGGCTCCTACGACGCAGAGAACTCGCCGCTTGAAGGTATGGATGCCACCATCCGCGCCGAATTCACAAGCGCACTCGCAGCAGCGAAGGCGACTCTGGCTGCCGGCAATGCTACCAACGAGGATATCGAAAAGCTGCAGACGGCTTACGACAACTATGTAGCCGCCATGCCCGACCCCGATGAGGCTTCTGACATCCTGGCCGAGGCTCAGGAACTGCTGAGCACGGCTGTGGAAGGCGAATTTGTAGGCTACTTCGAGGAAGGCAGCAAGGCTGAACTCGAGACTGCCATCAACGCCGCTTCTCCGAACATCAAGACTGTGATGACCTTGAAGGAAATCAACGACGTGAAGACTCAGTTGCAGACTGCGATCGATGCCTTCATCGCCCGCCTCAACGTACCCGAAGACGGTGTCTACTACATCCAGAGCAGCTCGAGCAGCACTGCAAGCGGTACGCCCGTCAACAACTACCTCTATGCTTCTGACAACGACAACAGCCGCATCGGATGGGGTGGTTACTCCTCAAGCACCGGTGCCGACGAATACCTCAGTGCACGCCTCAACTACATGTGGAGACTGACGAACTATGACGACGGAACCTTCACGCTCCGCAACTTGGCTACTGGTACTTACCTCAACGACGTATCGAACGTGAACTACTACATCACGATGTCGCAGACGCCTGAGTACCACAAGTACTACACCGCCAAGAAAGAGGGCCTTCTCGCCCTGATGCTCGGCGACAACCTCTTCGCCAGCGCACTGCAGAGCTACGGCACTGTAGTATCGGTGAGCAGCGTTTCTGCAGCCGACAACGCCGCCTTCAGCTTCGTTTCTGCTTCGCCCGAAGGTTCCTACTACATGGATATTGCAGCCAAAGACAAGGTGCAGATTCTCTCTCTGCCGTTTGCCATCATGGGCGACTGCGCTGAAGCTGCGCTCTACAAGGTGAAAGGTGTGAAGACCACCGACGAGGGCTCTGAAATGGTATTCGAGGCCTACACCAGCAATGACGTTATTCCTGCCGCTACGGCCTTCCTCATGGTCAATGAGGACGAGAACGCAGGCGCATACCTCTATCCCAACGACGACGACGTGTTAGAACTCAACTATGACTTCGAACCGAAGACACAGAACGGTCTCGTCGCCACTCTGCAGTCGACCGACCTCGTGGCAAGCTGTGGCGTACTCTTCTACACAGGTGCTACATACAACATCCTCGCTACGGAAGACGGTGACGCCACTGACGCCAACTCGGGCTACTTCGATGGCAACACGACTACCACTACGGAAGACGGTGCATATAGCATCCCCATCGATGGTCTGATTACTTCTGTCGACGTTGTCAAGACGTTCGGCACAGCTGAAAAGGTTGACGTCTACACGCTTTCGGGTGTGAAGGTTCGCGCCAACGTCAAGGCTGCTGAGGCTACAGAAAGCCTGCCCAAGGGCCTTTATATTGTCGGTAACAAGAAAGTAATCGTCAAATAAAAAATATCTTTAACTCAAGAGGGGCTGGCCGCATAGCGATGCTGAGCCAGCCCCTTTTGTTTTACTGAAAAGTGAAGAACGCTTCACTTCCCACACAAAAGCATTCACTATCCAAAATCACTCTCTACCAAACATGAAAAAATTTACTTTACTCGGCCTCAGCCTGCTCTGTGCATCGGCTATGGCAAATCCTATCAGCAAAGAGGAAGCGCTCGCTCTGGCGCAAGCCTACCTTGCTAAACCAAAAACTATCAGCACGCTCAGCCTCGACAACGCACAGCCCACGCTCAACCTGGTGTACGAAGGCAAAGCGGAAAGCACACGCACTGCTCGCAGCACAACCCAGTCACTCTACTACGTATTTGACAACAGTGAAGGTGGCTTCATCGTCATCAGCGGTGACGACGCCATCGAACCTGTACTTGGTGTTACCACTGAGGGCAACTTCGACGAGAATAATCTGCCCGAAGGATTGAAGTGGTGGCTCTACGCAGTGGGCGAAACGGTCAGCGCTTTGGCATCTGGCGAAGAAGCTGAAGCAGAATCCGGCGTCCCCACAAGCGACTTCCCCGCCACTGTGTCGCCTCTGATTACGGCTGCATGGGGACAATATGGTCCTTACAACAATATGTGTCCGACCGACGAAACCCACGACGACACGTCCATAACGGGTTGCACGGCTACGGCTATGGCGCAGATTCTCTACTACTGGAAATATCCTGAGTCTGCAAAGGGACAGATTTCCTACACCACCTCGACCCACCGCATGGCGATAAACGAAGACCTCTCGACCTTCACTTTCGACTGGGACAACATGCTCGACGACTACTATGACGACGCCACCGATGCCCAGCGCGAAGCTGTGGCAAAGCTGAACTACGCTTGCGGCATTACCGTGAATATGGACTACTGCGCCTCCGTATCCGGCGGATGGCCTTCAGCAAAGGCTTTCGTAGAGAACTTCAGCATGGACCCCACCTGTACGGCTCTTTTCCGCGTTTACTTCACCTCTGACGAATGGGAAGCTATCCTCAAGACTGAGCTTAGCGAAGGTCGTCCCGTCCTCTACGTCGGCGGTGCAATCTATTCTTCCCACTCGTTCATCTGCGACGGCTACGACGATGAAGGCATGTTCCACATCAACTGGGGCTGGGACGGTCTCTACTCCGGTTACTTCCTGCTCAAGGAACTGAACAGTATGGCTTCCGGAACCGGTCAGCCCTCCAACAACTACACCTACAACATGGCGCAGAACATCGTGATTGGCATCCAGCCCGACACGAACGGTGAAGCAGTGGACAAGAACTATATCTTCTTCAACAACCTCAGCAACTACTCTGCAGCCACCACGCGCAGCCGCGTTTCGCTGACGGCTAACAGCGTGCAGTCTGACGGTAACGGCTACAGCGGCACAATTGCCCTCGGTATCTACGACAACGACAGTCTGATTGCCACCATCGGCAGCAGCAGCATCTCGTTCGCAAGCCAGCCCATCGGTACGCTCCGCTCCACGAACAGAAACTTCTCTGGTTCCATCAGCGCTGACGACGTTCCCGACGGCACTTACACCGTCCGCCCCGTGGCTAAGATTGAAGGCGGCGAATACGAGCCCGTCATCTGCAGAAAGGGTCGCGGCGACGTGACTTATCTGACAATGGTTGTCAGCGGAGACAGCGTGTCCTTGACCGCACCCGACAACATTAACGCCAAACTCTCCATCGTAGGCGAAGCTACCCTTGCCACCGGTACGGGTGCTGTCGGCACGACGAACACTATCGCCTTCGTTATCCGCAACGACGGTGCGCTCTACAACGGTCCCGTTTCGGTTTACCGCGGCAGCACACTGCTGACCAGAACGAACCAGATTCTTGAGACTGGCGAAGAAGTCACGATGAAAGCCAGCATCACGGCTCCGGACGAAGCCGGTGAGGACGTACTTACTGTCTACAGAATGTCCACCTCCGGTTCTTACAGCACCGACACGATTGGCACCATCTCCTACACCGTTATTACTGAAGAGGAAGTTGAAGCGCCCAATATCCGCATCACCCGCATTGTCCTCGACCAAACTTCTGTGACCAAGTCGCTGCCCATCACGTTCACCGCAACCAACACTGGCGGTTACTTCAGTGACTACGTCTACTTCTACATCTACAACTCGAGCTACTCCTATGCAGGCTACGGCTACACCAGCTTCTCCCTCGCCAAGGGTGCTACGGATACCTTCACCGCCTCGATTAATGTATCCAACTTCAGTACTGGCTACTACTATATGGCAGCCTACTACGGCGGTGCATATATTAGTCCCTCTACCAGCTGGTTCTACGTCACAAATGAACAGTCTACTGGCATCGAAGATGTTGAACTGGAAGTGGAAGCTCCGAAGGACATCCGCACCCTCTCTGGCGTCAAGGTTAACTCCCTCGACAATGTGCCGAAGGGTATTTACATCGTCGACGGCAAGAAGGTCCTTGTAAAATAATCCCCACAGCGGCACGTCCGCCAATCTGAATAGAAAAGGCCTGCAAGCCCGCCCTGCGAGTTTGCAGGCTTTTTCCGTACAGAACGTAAGGCACACGCTTTGCATAAAACGTGGGCAAAAATCGGAAATTATTGGGTTGAAATCGCCGAAGTTTAGGTGGCAAATTTATAACCTCGCACTGCACACACCTTTTTATCTTCTGTCCTTTTCTTTTTTCCCATTTATTTGTTACCTTTGCCTACACGAATCTACGCTATTATTTAATACTAATCATATACTACACCATTATGGAAAAAATCATTGGTCTGATAGATGCTCCGTTCACGCCGTTCGACGCCAACGGAGAAGTGAACCTCAACCCCATCCCCGCCTATGCTAAGATGCTGGCGAAGAACGGCCTGAAGGGCGTATTCATCAACGGCTCGTCCGGCGAAGGCTACATGCTCACCGAAGAGGAACGCATGAAGTTGGCAGAAACTTGGATTGCCGCCGCTCCCGAAGGCTTCAAAGTCATTGTCCACGTGGGCAGCTGCTGCGTGAAGTCGAGCCGCATGCTGGCAGAACACGCCCAGAAAATCGGCGCATGGGGCATCGGTGCCATGGCTCCTCCCTTCCCGCGCATTGGTCGCATCGAGGAACTGGTGGAATACTGCGAGCAGATTGCCGCCGGCGCACCTGAGCTTCCCTTCTACTTCTATCACATCCCCGCCTTCAACGGTGCCTTCCTGCCGATGGTAGACTTCCTCAAGGCTGTGGACGGCCGCATCCCCAACTTCGCCGGCATCAAGTACACCTTCGAGAGCCTCTACGAGTACAACCAGTGCCGCCTCTACAAGAACGGCAAATTCGACATGCTCCACGGTCAGGACGAAACCATCCTGCCTTCGCTCGCTCAGGGCGGCGCACAGGGAGGCATCGGCGGTACGACGAACTACAACGGCCGCTGCCTCACGGGCATCATCGACGCTTGGAAGGCTGGCGACATCGAGAAGGCACGCGAACTGCAGAACTTTGCACAGGACGTCATCAACGTCATCTGCCACTACCGCGGCAACATCGTGGGCGGCAAGCGCATCATGAAGCTCATCGGTCTTGACCTGGGCCGCAACCGCACGCCGTTCCGCAACATGACGGACGAGGAGGAGCAGAGCATGAAGGCTGAACTCGAGGCCATCGACTTCTTCAACAAGTGCAACGTCTTCTAAACCGCGCGCCGAAAATGATTGACCCCAAAACTTATCTGCAATACTGGGCGGCACGCTACCGCGACGACTTGGAGAACAACATTCTCCCCTTCTGGCTCACCCACGGGCTCGACCGCGTGAACGGCGGCGTCTACACCTGCCTCGACCGCGAAGGGCAACTCATGGACACGACAAAGTCCGTCTGGTTCCAGGGCCGCTTCGCCTTCGTCTGCGGCTTCGCCTACAACAACGTAACGCCCAACAAGGAATGGCTCGACGCCGCCAAGCAGACCATCGATTTCATCGAGAACCACTGCACCGACGAGCAGGGCCGTATGTACTTCGAGGTGAAGGCAGACGGCACGCCGCTGCGTATGCGCCGCTACGTCTTCAGCGAGAGCTTCGCCGCCATAGCCATGGCTGAATACGCCTTGGCGACGGGCGACAAGACTTACGCCGAGAAGGCACTGACGGTGTTCAAGAACATGCGCCGCTTCCTCGCCACGCCGGGCATCCTCGAGCCGAAATACCTGCCCGCGCTCCAGGCACAGGGCCACTCCATCACGATGATTCTCATCAACGTGGCGTCGCGCCTGAAACTGGTTTGCGAAGACCCCGAACTCGACAAACAGATTGAGGAATCCATCCAGGCTCTGGAGCAATACTTCATCCATCCCGAATTCAAGGCGTTGCTCGAAATGGTTGGCCCCAACGGCGAATTCATCGACACGTGCGCCGGCCGCACCATCAACCCGGGCCACTGCATCGAGACGGCATGGTTCCTACTCGACGTGGCTGAGGCACGCGGCGGCGACCGCAAGCTCGTGGACCTCGCGTTGCAGATTCTGAACTGGTCCTGGAAATGGGGCTGGGACGAAGAGTTCGGCGGCATCATCAACTTCCGCGACTGCCGCAACTTCCCGCCGCAGGACTACTCGCAAGACATGAAGTTCTGGTGGCCGCAGACCGAAGCCATCATCGCCTCGCTCTACGCCTACAAGGTGACGGGCGACGCCGCCTACTTGGAGCGCCACCGCGAAATCAGCGAATGGACTTATGCCCACTTCCCCGACCACGAGTTTGGCGAATGGTACGGCTATCTCCACCGCGACGGCAGCGTGGCACAGCCCGCGAAGGGCAACCTCTTCAAAGGTCCGTTCCACATTCCGCGCATGATGGTCAAAAGCTACGCCCTCTGCCAGGATATCCTTAATTCATTTCACTAACATGCGGTGCGCACACCGCCAAAATCAATTTCATGAAAAACAATAAAATCTACCCCTGGGTAGTCGTCGCCCTGTTGTGGGTCGTCGCCCTGCTCAACTATATGGACCGCCAGATGCTGAGCACCATGCAGGAGTCCATGAAGGCCGACATCGCCGAGCTCAACCAAGCCGAAGCCTTCGGTGCGCTCATGGCCGTGTTCCTCTGGATATACGGTATCATGAGCCCCTTCGCCGGCATGATTGCCGACCGCCTCAACCGCAAATGGCTCGTCGTGGGCAGCTTGTTCGTATGGTCGGCGGTAACCTACCTCATGGGATACGCCAATAACTTCGACCAACTCTATGCCCTGCGCGCCCTCATGGGCATCAGCGAAGCGCTCTACATTCCTTCCGCTCTGTCGCTCATTGCCGACTGGCACGAAGGCAAGTCGCGCTCCCTCGCCATCGGCGTGCACATGACGGGTCTCTACGTCGGTCAGGCCATTGGCGGCTTCGGCGCCACCGTTGCCGCGATGTTCACCTGGCACGCCACGTTCCATTGGTTCGGCATCATCGGCATCGCCTACTCCATCGTCCTGATGTTCCTGCTGAAGGAAAATCCCGTCCACGCCACGCCAAAGAAAACCGAAGCGCAGACCACTGTCGAGAAGAAGCCCTCGGTATTCAGCGGTCTGTCAGTGGTACTCTCCACATGGGCGTTCTGGATTATCCTTTTCTACTTCGCCGTGCCCAGTCTCCCCGGTTGGGCCACCAAAAACTGGCTCCCCACCCTCTTCTCGCAGAGCCTCGGCATCGACATGGCACAGGCTGGTCCTATGTCCACCATCACCATTGCGGTATCGTCGTTCATCGGCGTACTGATTGGCGGTCGCTTGTCCGACAAGTGGGTACAGAGCAACATTCGCGGTCGTGTCTACACCAGCGCCATCGGTCTGGGTATGACCATCCCAGCACTTGTGCTCCTCGGCATGGGCCACAACATCGTGACGGTAGTTGGTGCCGGCTTGCTCTTCGGCGTAGGCTATGGTATCTTCGACGCCAACAACATGCCCATCCTCTGCCAGTTTGTTTCCGCCAAATACCGCGGAACGGCCTACGGCATCATGAACATGACCGGCGTATTTGCCGGAGCGGCAGTTACCAGCCTGCTCGGCAAGTGGACTGACGGCGGCAACCTTGGTTTGGGTTTTGCCATGCTCAGCGCCATTGTACTCGTAGCCCTTGCGCTCCAGCTCATCTTCCTGCGTCCCAAGACCGACAACATGGAGTGAGGAGAACAACTGCACACAACGTCTAAAAACATCACACGCAAATGATACTCTCCAATCTGCAAAACAGCGGGCGCATCGAAAGCCTGCACCCGCTCTTCGCCAAGCTCTTCGAATACGTCAAGAGCCACGACCTGCTCCACACGCCGCTGGGTCGTATCGAAATTGAGGGCGACAGTCTGTTCATCAACAACGTAGAACCGCAATGCGTGACCGCCGAGCAGCAAGTGCTCGAGGTGCATCGCGACTACATCGACGTCCACTTCCTGCTCGAGGGCAAGGAAACGATTGGCTGGAAGGCCATCGAGGACGTGACGAACGAGACGAAGCCCTACGACGCCGAGGGCGACTGCGCACTCTACACCGAACCGGCCTCAACCTACGTCACGCTGCGTCCCGGCCAGTTCCTCATCGTGTGGCCCGAAGACCCCCACGCGCCAGTCATCGGCATGGGGAAAATCCGTAAGGCGATTGCGAAGGTGAAGATTTAAATCATCGTTATACAAGAAGAAAGGCCAGCCCGAATAACATCGAGGCTGGCCTTTCTTTTATCGTTTCGCGAAGGAGGAGACCAAATAAAAAGAAAACTTACTCTGAGCTTTTTAATCCCCCTACCTGAGCTATCAAAAATTATCTCTGTGATACTTCTCCAAAAGCTCAGGACTAATTTTCAAAAGCCTTGGACTAAGTTGAAAAAGCTCAGGACTAATTCTTAAAAGCTCAGGACTAATTT
>JAUNOO010000072.1 GCA_030531095.1 Bacteroidales bacterium | reverse complement strand
TAGGTATACATTTTATTTGTTTATAATGTGTCTACCTATTTCAGTATAAGACACTATTTTTTTGAGGGCGCTGAACAAGGGTTTATTTGCGCTGGCAACAGCACAGGAAGTCCACGCTGAAGGGCGGTTAGCGCGTGCCTGCCTTGATTTCTTCAAGCCATTTGTTGAATTTCTTGACAACTTTGGCGTGGGAGGCGGCGACGTTTTGCTGTTCGTCGAGGCTCTTGCTCTGGTCGTAGAGTTGCGGGAGTGGGGAGTTCCCGGTTTCGATTATCGGTCCCCAAGTTATCATCTTGTTGCCCTTGTTGGCGGGGATGTATTTCCATTTGCCCGAGCGGAGGACGAGGTTGCGGCCAGACGCCATCTTGACGGCGTAGTCGCGCGAACGGTTGCTCTCGCCGAGCCATGTGGGGAGGTTGTTGCGGCTGTCGGGGGCGGCGCCGTCAGAGGGGACTTCTACGCCAGCCAGGGCGGCGAGGGTCGCCACGTTGTCAATCTGAGAGACAAGGGCGTCGCTCACGCCTGCCTTGACGCGGGCGGGCCAATGGACGATGAAGGGCACGACGCTGCCAGCTTCGTAAGCGCTGTATTTGGCGCCGCGGAAGGGACCGCCGGGCTCGTGACTGCCGGCGAGGGTGACCGCCTGGTCCATATAGCCGTCGTCGAGGACGGGACCGTTGTCGCTCGTGATGATGAGGAGCGTATTCTCGGCAAGACCCAAGCGGCGGAGGGCGTCAGTGACCTGGCGGACTGTCCAGTCGAACTGCATGATGGCTTCGCCGCGCAGTCCCATGGGGCTCTTTCCGCGGAAACGTTCGTGGGGATAGCGGGGCACGTGTATGTCGTTGGTGCAGAGGTACATGAAGAACGGGCGGTCGGCGTTCTGCTCCATAAACTGGATGGCGTGGGAGGCGATGGAGTCGGCGATGTCCTCGTCGCGCCAGAGGGCTTTGCCGCCGCCTTTCATGTAGCCGATGCGGCTGATGCCGTTGACGATGCTCATGTCGTGGCCGTGGCTGGGATGGAGTTTGGTGAGCAGTTCGGGATTGTCCTTGCCCGTCGGTTCGCCCTCGAAGTTGCGGGCATAACTCACCTCAATGGGGGCGGAGGGGTCGAAATTGGCGATGCGTCCGTTCTCGATGAAGACGCAGGGCACGCGGTCGGCGGTGGCTGCCATGATGTAGTGGTAGTCGAAACCGAGGTCGCGGGGACTCTCGTCGAGTTCACCGTTCCAGTCCTGCCGGGCAGTCTCACTGCCGAGGCCAAGATGCCACTTGCCCAACGCCGCCGTGGCATAGCCCGCTTCGTGGAGGGCATCCGCCACGGTATATTGGTCGGGCGAGATAATCATGCCCGCATTGCCGGCTGCCACGTCGGTACCCGCCTTGCGGAAGGGGTACTGGCCGGTGAGAAGTGCGTAGCGCGAGGGCGTACTGGTGGAGGCGCAGGCGTGGGCGTTGGTGAAGCGCACGCCGGCGTTGGCCAGGCTGTCTACGCACGGGGTGCTGACGCGTGTGGCACCGTAGCACGACAGGTCGCCATAGCCGAGGTCGTCGGCAACAAGGAGGATGATATTGGGTTGAGAAGTGGTTTGCGCGGCGGCTGCGATGCCAAATCCCGCGAGCGACAAAAGGGTTGCTTTTCTCATGACTTGAAATGGGGGATTTATGGAATTGGTTCTCCAAAGTTACATCAAAGTTTTCAGCCCTCATTTTTTTGCTGTGGAAAAACTTCTGCTTAGTACAAAAAATTGTACCTTTGCGGAGAAAAGCGGGGCGCCCGTTCTGCCCCATGCACAACCAAACACATCTGAAAACTCATGAGTACTTTAGAGAAAATCTTTGCAGAGAAACTGCTGAACGTGAAAGCCATCAAGTTGCAGCCCGAACAGCCCTTCACGTGGGCGAGCGGCTGGAAGTCGCCCTTCTATTGCGACAACCGCAAGACGCTGGCATTCCCCGACCTGCGCAGCTTCGTGAAACTGGAGCTGAGCCGCATCGTGGCTGAGAAATATCCCGAGGCACAGGCTGTGGCCGGCGTGGCAACGGGTGCCATCGCACAGGGTGCCCTCGTCGCCGACGCGCTGGGCCTGCCCTTCGCCTACGTACGCTCGAAAGCCAAGGACCACGGCATGGCCAACCTCATCGAGGGCGACCTGCAGCCGGGCATGAAAGTGGTGGTCATCGAGGATCTCATCTCGACGGGCGGCAGCAGCCTGAAGGCTGTGGAAGCTCTGCGCCAGCACGGTTGCGAGGTCATCGGTATGGTAGCGAGCTACACCTACGGTTTTCCTGTGGCGGAGGAGGCTTTTGCCGCCGCCAACGTGGAACTGACGACGTTGACAAACTATGAGGCGGTCGTGGAAACGGCACTCTCCACGGGCTACATCAAGCCCGAACACGTGGCACTGCTGCACGAATGGCGCAGCAACCCGTCGGAGTGGGGAAAATAAGCAGCCGCCCCAAATAAGGACTATGACAATTTAACTTCTACACTTTATACAAAACAGATATGGCACAAGCACCAGAATTCAAGTATGCCCACATGTTCCAGCTCGGCAAGGACGACACGGAATACTATCTGCTGACGAAGGACCACGTTTCGGTCGGCGAGTTTGAGGGGCAACCCATACTCAAGGTCGAGGCTGAGGGCCTGACGCGCATGATTAACCAGGCCTTCCGCGACGTTTCGTTCCTCCTGCGCCGCTCGCACAACGAGCAGGTGGCAAAAATCCTCAGCGACCCTGAGGCCAGCGACAACGACAAATACGTGGCGCTGACCTTCCTGCGCAACGCCGAAGTGGCATGCAAGGGTCAGCTGCCCATCTGCCAGGACACGGGTACTGCCATCGTGCACGGCGAGAAGGGCCAGCACGTCTGGACGGGCTACTGCGACGAAGAAGCCATCGCCAAAGGCGTCTACAAGACCTACACCGAGGAGAACCTGCGCTACTCGCAGAACGCTCCGCTCACAATGTACGACGAGGTGAACACGAAGTGCAACCTCCCCGCACAAATCGACATCGAAGCCACAGAGGGCATGGAATACCGCTTCCTCTGCGTGACGAAGGGCGGCGGCTCTGCCAACAAGACCTACCTCTACCAGGAGACGAAGGCCATTCTGAACCCGCAGACGCTCGTGCCCTTCCTCGTGAGCAAGATGAAAACGCTCGGCACGGCAGCCTGCCCGCCCTATCACATCGCATTCGTCATCGGCGGCACGTCTGCCGAGAAGAACCTGCTGACGGTGAAGCTGGCTTCGACCCACTACTACGACAACCTGCCCACAACGGGCGACGAGACGGGACGCGCCTTCCGCGACATTGAACTCGAGAAGCAACTGCTCGAAGAGGCTCACAACATCGGTCTCGGCGCACAGTTCGGCGGCAAATACTTTGCCCACGACATCCGCGTCGTCCGTCTGCCGCGCCACGGCGCATCGTGCCCCGTTGGTCTCGGCGTGAGCTGCTCTGCCGACCGCAACATCAAGTGCAAAATCAACAAGGACGGCATCTGGATTGAGAAGATGGACGACAACCCCGGTTCGCTCATTCCCGAAGCACTGCGCGAGGCGGGCGAAGGCAACGCCGTACGCGTCGACCTCAACCAGCCCATGAGCGAAGTGTGCAAGACGCTGAGCCAATATCCCGTAGCCACGCGCGTGAGCCTCAACGGCACCATCATCGTGGCGCGCGACATCGCCCACGCCAAACTGAAGGAACGCCTTGACCGCGGCGAAGACTTGCCCGACTACATCAAGAAGCACCCCGTCCTCTACGCCGGTCCGGCAAAGACGCCGCAGGGCATGCCTTGCGGTTCGATGGGCCCGACGACTGCAAACCGTATGGACCCCTACGTCGACCTGTTCCAGGACCACGGCGGTTCGATGGTGATGATTGCCAAGGGCAACCGCACGCAGGCCGTGACGGACGCCTGCAAGAAGCACGGCGGTTTCTACCTCGGCTCCATCGGCGGTCCCGCTGCCATCCTTTCGCAGCAGAGCATCAAGAGCATCGAGTGTGTCGAATATCCCGAACTCGGCATGGAAGCCGTATGGAAGATTGAAGTGGAAGACTTCCCCGCCTTCATCCTCGTGGACGACAAGGGCAACGACTTCTTCCAGCAAATCAAACCCCGCTGCGCCGGCTGCAAATAATTGGTTATCGACCTTTCATTTTTTCATCCAATAAGTTGAAAGCGCTTGCCCCCTCTCCGCAGGGTGGCAGGCGCTTTTTGCTGGGGGCGAAATCTGGAAACTGCGGGCGACGGTTGGGCTTTCCCGACAAAATCGGGCGACAAAGGGAGTTGTTCCGAAGAAAAATACTAAATTTACAGCCACATACCGAGGTGTGGCTTTTTTATTTCCTAAAAACACGAAGCATTCTTCCTATGAAACAAGAATATACCCCCGAGGAACTGGCGCGACTGCACAAAGAACTCTACGACATTCTGGCGGAAATCGTCAGGGTGTGCGACGCGTGCAACATTCCCTACTTCATCCAAGGCGGCACTGCCATCGGCGCGTTTTTCGAGCAGAGCATCCTGCCGTGGGACGACGACATCGACCTCGGTCTGACGCGCGAAAACTACAACCGCTTCATCAAGGAAGCACCGGCACTGCTGGGCAAGGACTACTTCCTGCAATGGCCCGGCTCTGAACCGCACACGCCCTACTATTTCGCGAAGGTGATGAAGCGCAACACGCTCTTCGTGGAGGAGGACTTCGAGCACCTGCAAATGGAGAAGGGCATCTTTGTGGACGTCTTCCCCTTTGACAAAGTGCCCGACAACCAACGGCTGCAAAAGATTCACCGCGTGGTGTGCAACTTCTTCAACTGCTGCTTCATGGGCAAGGAAATTTGGATGTGGAACCACATCCGCAAACCGCAAATCAAGAAGCCGCACTCGAACCGCGGATTCATTCCGTGTTTCTTCAACTGGCTGGTGGACGTGACGCTGCCAAAGATGACTATCTACCGCATTCTGAGCGCGCTGCAGGGAATGTTCAACAAACGCCAGACGACTTACTACAACATGGTGCTGATGAAGCGCGACCACATCAGCGTGGCGAGCATCGAAAACCCGCAGCGCGTGCCGTTTGGCAACCTGACGGTGTGGGCACCCTCGGACCTCGAGACGTATCTGCGCCACCACTACCCGCGCCTGCGACGCTATATTCCGAAAGAGGAACAGATGAACCACCGCCCCGTCTACCTCTCGTTCGACTCGTCCGAAATACCGACGAAAGCCTGATTGGCGCGGCGAAAAAATAAAGGACACCGCCTCTCCAAACCGCAAATGGATTTTGGGGAGGCGGTGTCCTTTCTCTGTTTCGTATAGGATTGCCCTTCGCGGTAGGCGTCAGGGCACTTTGCTTCAGGCTTTGCGCTTTTTCCAGAACGGACCTTTCTTCTGCTTCCTTCCACCGCTGTGGTTGTAGCCGTAACCGTAGCCGTAGCCATAGCCGCCCGAGTCGCGCAAGTCGGCGTCGTTGACAACGATGCAGAGGTTGCGGAACTTCTTGGCGTGGTACATGTTTTCGAGTTCGGGCAGGAAGTCCTTGCTCTGAACGCCCACACGCATGACGAAGAGCGTGATGTCTGCCACGCGGTTGACGATGCCGGCGTCCGCCACAACGAGCGTCGGGGTGGTGTCGATGACGACATAGTCGTAGGCGGCACGCGCCATGTCGATGATGGTGTCGAGCTTGTCGGACATGAGCATTTCACTGGGGTTGGGCGGCATTTTGCCGGCGGGCAGGAAGTCGACGTTCTCGCTGATGCCGTTGGGAATGACCACGTCGAAGAGCGTGAGGGTGTCCTCGTCGTCAGCCAGGATGGCTGTGAGACCGCGGCTGTTGCCGAAGGCCTTGCTGACATCGCGCTTGCGGATGTCGGCGTCGATGAGCAGCACGCGCTTGCCGGTGGTGCCGAGTATGTTGGCGAGGTTGCAGGAGATGAAGCTCTTGCCCTGCCCCGAACTGGCGGACGTGGTGATGAACACCTTGGCGCTGTGGCGCATGAAGTTGAGACCGTAGCGCACCAGACGGAAGGCTTCCATGATGGGCGCGTCGCCCTCCACGTCGGTGATGAGGAGCGGGTGGGCGTGTTCGGGATTGCTGGCGACGTAGTGGGGCACTTCACCCACAATGGGGATGTTGGTGGCTTCCTCCACGTCCTTGCGGCCGGAGATGCTCACGTCGAGCGTCATCTTGAGCCAGAGCACTGCCGAGGGCAGGAGGACACCGATGACGAAACTGATGAGGAGGATGAGCGACTTGCGCGGGCTGACGGGCTGGTTGCTGCCGAGCGGACCTTCCACGAGGCGCACGTTGGCTTCGCTGATGGCCATCTGGAGCGCCACCTCCTCGCGTTTGTTGAGGAGGTAGGTGTAGAGCGACGACTTGAGTTCCTGCTGGCGCAGAATGTCGAGACCTTCCTTCTCCTGCTCAGGCACACTGCCAAGGCGGCCGGTGATGGCGGATTCGTTCTGGCGAGCGCGTTTGAGCTGGAGTTCCACTGAGGCGACGTAGCTGTTGACCGACGAAAGGATGGAGGAACGCATGGACGCCAACTGGCGGTCGAGGTCGCGCACAGCGGGCGAAGACTCGCTCGAGTTGCTCACGAGGCGATTGCGGTCAATCATCATCTTGTTGTACTCGGCAATGAGCGTCGAGAATGTGGCGTTGGGCAAGGAGAGCACGGGGATGGTCTCGAAGTACTTGCTCTGGTCTTGAAGGAATTCGGTGAGGTATTTCGTCACTGCCAGTTCCGTCTCCAGTTCGATGGTCTGCTTGCGCGCCGTTGTGCTTTCAGCGATGTAGGCCTGGGCGTTCTGCTCAAAACTGATGAGTTGGTTGCTGCGTTTGAAGTTTGCCATCTGGTTTTCCACGCCGCTCAAGTCTTCGCCAATGAGGCGGATGCGCTCGTCGATGAAGGAGGCGGTGCTGTATGCCACGCGGTTTTTGTTGTCGACAACGTCTTGCTTGTATGCATCGTAGACCTGGTACACGATGTCCTCGGCGCGGTCGGGGTTGACGTCGTTGCAGGAGAGGACGATGAGCGAGCTTTCCTTGTCGTATTCAGTGGCGCTCACCTTGCCGGCATAGACCGCTGCGGCGACGTCTTTGGGCAGACGGGTCACAGAGACAACCTTGTCGGTGGGGAATTCTGCGATGGCGGCGTTGGTCACAATGCGCAGTTTGCCCGCAGGCGTTTCTTTCAGTTCGTTGCTGTGCAGGCGGACTTCCACATTTTCATAATCGACCTCCTCGCCCTTCTTGGCGGGAGCCACATGGAAGTCGTAGAGCGTGAAAGTCTTGCTGTCCTCGATGCGCACCTTAAACGACTGCGCCGTATTCGTGCGGTTTTCAAATTCGATTTCAAAGGGACGGTCGCGGTAGAGCGTCACGTCGTGCAAGTTGTGGCGGATGGTATAGTCTACATCGAGCTGCAACGTATCGACCACGCGCTCCATAAGGCGGCACGAGGTCAGGATGAACATTTCGTTGATGAGGTTGTCGCCCACGCTGATGCCGTTGAGCTCGAGTAATGTGCTCATGCTACCGCTGTTGCGGCGCGCCGACGAGCGCATTCCCGCAGTGGGGTCGGCGTCTTCGATGAGCATGACGGCCTGGCGCTGATAGACGCGCGACTGGCGCTGTTGATAGAGGTAGCCCAATGCAACGCAGACGATTACAGAGAGCAGAAACCAAATCCAGTTGGCGCAGAATTGCCTCAGGCACGTGCGAAGCAGGGGTATAAGCTGAGTTTCTTCTTTCTCCAGACTTTCAAAAGACTTATTATTTTCCATTATTCGGATTGGTGTTTCTGTTGTAAGAGTAGACCCCGAGGGAAGAGGCTTCCGGCGGGCAGGTATATCTGTTCTCAAACTCATGCGCCCACGGGCAATCTGACGTTTTCCAGAGGAAGTTCTCCACGCCGTCAGACGGGCAGGCGCAAATGTGTGGCAAAGTTACGCTTTTTTTTCGTAAGGCAGGGGATTCAGCTGAGAAAAAGCACGTTCCATCTGCCATACGTCTGCCGCGCGGCGGATTTCTCGCGCGAATGTGGGTTGTCCGCCCGCCTGTTCGCCAAAATATTAGTAGTTTTGCATTTGATAAAAACCAAAAACGGGGCGGCGCGCAGTGCTTAGTGCGCAGTACATATTATAATATAGGTGCGACCAAACGCCCCTCAACCCTCTGCCAATGAAATTCCAGACCCTCTGTCTCCTCGTCCTCCTGCTGACGGCACTCACCGCCTGCCGCCCCGAAGCGACCGACGCCCCCGATGGCGTGACCCATGCCCGCCTGCTCCACATTGAGCGCGCCGACAGTTTCACGCGCGTCGACGTGCTCGACCCTTGGCGCGCGGGGAGCGTGCTCCACACGTACATTCTCGTGCCGCGCAGGCAGGATTTGCCGACCGAGATTCCCGCCGCAACGGGCAAGCAGACGCTCCTGCGCACACCGCTCTGCCGCGTCGTCTCGTTCTCCTCCGTCCATGCCAGTCTGCTCTGCGACCTCGGCTTTCAGGACGCCATCACGGGCTTGTGCGACACGGCATACGCCTTTCACCCCAAACTCCGCCACGCGCTCGAGGTGCACAGCGCGCTCAACATGGGCAGTTCGATGGCACCCGACGTCGAGCGCATCATCATGAACACGCCCGACGCCGTCTTCGTCTCGCCCATGGAGGGCAGCACTTACGACGCCCTCGAGGCGGCGGGCGTGCCGCTCGTGGAGTGTGCCGACTATATGGAAAGCACGGCGCTGGGGCGCGCCGAGTGGATGAAGTTCTTCGGCCTGCTCTTCGACTGTGAGGCGCTGACCGACAGTCTTTTCGACCGCGTCTGCACCGACTACGATTCGCTCTGCACGGCTGCCGCTGCTGCCTCGACCCGCCCCTCGCTCCTCTGCGACGGCAAACAGGGCGCGGCGTGGTACGTACCCGGCGGGGCGAGCTATCTGGGGCAACTCTATGCCGACGCGGGCGCCAACTACCTCTTTGCCAACCGCAAAGAGAGCGGTTCGGTGACGCTCTCCGTCGAAACGGTGTTGGCAGAAGGCATGAACGCCGACGTCTGGTTCGTGAAATACGGCGCGTCGGCCGATATAACCTACGAGAGTCTCGCCGCCGACTATGCCCCCTACGCCCAGTTCGCCGCATGGAAGGCGCGCCACATCTACGGCTGCAACACCCTACGCGTGCCCTATTATGAGGAAGTGCCTTTCCGCCCCGACCTCCTGTTGCGCGACGTGGTTCATATCCTCCACCCCGACGTGTTGCCCCACCACAAACTGCGCTACTACACGCCGCTGCAATAACGCTTCCCGAAAATCTCGCCGCCGATGAAATACCTCCCCTTCCTGCTGCTCCCCGTCCTCGCCCTCCTCAGTCTGTTCTGGGGCAGTGCCGACATCGCCGCGACCGACGTGTGGCGCGCCCTCACCACTGGCGGTGCCGACGGCTCAGCCGCCTCGTTCATCGTCCTCCACGTGCGCTTGCCGCAGATGCTCACCGCCCTGCTCGCGGGCAGTGCGCTGGCGGCAGCAGGACTGGTGATGCAGACGGTCTTTGCCAACCCGCTCGCCGACCCGTCGCTGCTCGGCGTCAATGCAGGAGCCGGACTCGGCGCGGCGGTCGCCATGCTCTTCCTCGGCGGTTCGCTGGCGGCAGGCAGTCTGTCGCTCTCGGGCTACGTCCTCACGGTGGTCGCCGCCTGCGTGGGCGCCTTCGGCGTCATTGCCCTGCTCGTCCTCTTCTCCGCCCTCTTCAGGGGCAATCTGCAACTGCTTGTGGCGGGTGTCATGGTCAGTTTCGCCGCCTCGTCCGTCATCGCCATCCTCTCCTACTTCGCCACCGCACAAGGCCTTCAGGGCTACGTCCTCTGGGGCATGGGCGACTTCAGCGCCGTCACCACCGAGCGCCTGCCCGCCTTCGCCGCCGCCATCCTTCTCTGCCTCGCCTTCCTGTGGCTACAGACCAAACCGCTCAATGCCCTGCTACTCGGCAACGACTATGCCGCCAACCTCGGCATCCGCGTCCGCCCCACGCGCACCGGACTGCTCCTCGCCACGGGCCTGCTTAGTGCCGTCGTCACCGCCCTCTGCGGTCCAGTCGCCTTCATCGGACTGGCAGCGCCCCACATTGCACGCTTTCTCCACCACACTGCCGACCACCGCCGCCTCCTCCCGCTCACCTTCGCCTGGGGTGCTGACATTGCCCTCCTCGCCGTTCTTCTCACACACTTGCCCGGCGGCATCGTCCTGCCCATAAATGCCATCACGCCCCTCCTCGGCGTTCCCGTCGTCTTCGTCCTGCTCTTCAAGCGGTCGGTCTGAGCCTTTTGCCAGAAACGCCTTGCCCCACCCTTTTTCCACACCCGAAAAAAGGGCGTTCAGCGGATTTTTAATATTTTTCTCAGAAACTCATGTCACAAAACGGGTACTTCTGCGTTATATATACAGAAGGCCGAATTACTATTTTGGGTAAGCGTATAGTTCCGGTCTCAGCCGTGGCTCATCTGGGGGGATGAGCCACGGCGCTTTTTATACCCCGCTGCCCCGCGCCAAAACACAGCATTCCGCCCACACTTTTGAAACTTCCGCTCGAGAAATTTCAAATTCCGCTCCAGCGCGAAGATGAAGTTCTACCGCCTTCAAAAAATACATCCCAGAAAATTCAAATGGGACGATGTACAAGTTGTCGCTGAATGGAAATAGCAGACGGATTCACTCAAATTTGATAGAGGTGTCCACATAAAATTCGTGCGCATAGTCCATTTATTTGTCAATAATTTGCACGAGTAAAAAGATATGTTTTTCCCTTTCCAAAAAAGTTCTGGGCTAATTTAAATTAGTCC
>JAUNOO010000071.1 GCA_030531095.1 Bacteroidales bacterium | reverse complement strand
CTGAAACTGTTAAGAGTATTGGAGAAAACGCATTCAGTGGTTGTAGTTCTATCACTTCATCCATCACAATTCCCAAGGGCGTAACGAGTATTGAAAGCAAAACCTTCTATAATTGTAGCTCTATTAAGTCCATCACAATTTCTGAAGGCGTGACAAGTATTGGAGAATCCGCGTTTTATGGTTGTAGTTCTCTCAAATCCCTCACAATTCCTGAAGGCGTGACAAGTATTGGAGAATCCGCGTTTTATGATTGTAATTATCTCACGTCCATTACGATTCCTGAGGGTGTGACAAACATTGGAGACAACACATTCTATAACTGCAGATCACTCACTTCCGTAACAATTCCAAAGGGTATAACGAGTATTGGAAACTCCGCATTCTACAACTGTAAATATCTTACCTCCATTATATTACCTGAGGAAGTAACGAGTATTGGAGATAACGCGTTCTACAATTGTAGTTATCTCACATCCATTACAATTCCTGAAGGGCTGACTAGTATTGGAGAACAGGCATTTGCCTACTGTACAAATCTCACCACGTCCATCAAAATTCCAGATGGTGTGACAAATATTGGGGAAAACACCTTTTATGAATGCAATTCTATCACCTCTATTACATTACCTAAGATCATGACAAGTATTGGAGACAAAGCGTTCTACGGTTGTAAATCTCTCACATCCATTACAATTCCAGAGGGTGTGACAAATATTGGAGACTATACATTCAATGGTTGTAATTCACTCACATCCATTACCATTCCAGAGGGGGTGACAAATATTGGAGACTACACATTCCAATATTGTAAATCTCTCACTTCCGTCATATTACCTGAGAGCCTAACAAGTATTGGAAGCTCTGCATTCTCCGGTTGTTCTTACCTCGACTCCATTACAATTTCTGAAGGAGTGACGAGTATTGGAAGTTCAGCGTTCAGTAATTGTTACTCCCTCACATCCTTCACAATACCTAAGGGCATAACAATTATTGAAAACTCTACATTCTCTGAATGTCAGTACCTCAGATCCATTACTATTTCTGAAAATGTAACCAACATTTATCCAAGCGCATTTGGTAACTGCAAAAGACTGACCTCTGTGACTTGTCTGGCCTCCACACCACCAACATGTGTCGGTACTGTGTTCATCGAGACAACTTTGCAGGACGGTGTACTCCGTGTGCTTGAAGCCTCTGTAGAGGACTACAAAGCGGCGACGGTCTGGAAGGATTTCAAGACTGTGGAAGGTCTTGACGCGAGTGTGGGTATTGCCAATGTGGCAACAGACGGAACCCAGACTGCAACGGAATACTATGACCTCGAGGGGCGTCAGCAAGAGGCAATGCAACGCGGACTGAACGTGGTGCGCTACAAGGATGGTACCACGAAGAAGATTTTAGTGAAATAAATCCAGTATCTAAAATAATTGGAAGGGGCTGTACCAAAAAAGTTTTGGGTGCAGCCCTTTTTCAACCTCCCACATTGCGCCAACCACATAAGTTTGTTTAAACTTTACGTTAAAAGCAAACTAAACAAATGCGGTCGGAATTTTGTATCTTCACACCACTATCTCACAAATCTGCGCTGGTTAGGTAAAGGGTTCTCCCAACCGCGCGGCAAATCTCTCACAAAACCCGCCACGCAACACTATGAAAATGAAGGATTTCAAAACTGTGGAAGGCTTTGACGCGAGCGTGGGTATTGCAAACGTGGCAACTGATGGGACGCAGGCCGTAACTGAGTGCTATGACCTTGAAGGCCGTAAGCAGAAGGCGATGCAGCGCGGACTGAACGTGGTGCGCTACAAGGATGGCACCACGAAAAAGATGAAATAAATCCAGTATTAAAGGAAAATCAGCCACACTGACTGCACAAAAAGCCCCGCCACAGCGAGAAGCCGTAGGCGGGGCTAAAAATGAACGATAATTTTGCTGTTGTCAGGAGGCGGACTCAGGCTTATGCCTTCACACGGTTCACATAGGAGCCGTCGCGGGTGTCCACCTCGATGATCTCACCTTCGTTGATGAAGAGGGGCACGCGGATTTCTGCACCAGTTTCGAGCTTGGCGGGCTTCGTCGTGTTGGTTGCCGTATCGCCCTTGAGACCCGGTTCGGTGTAGACAATCTTGAGCTGCGTCTTCACGGGCATTTCAGCGTAGAGGATAGTTTCGCTGGATGCGTCGCTGACCACTTCTACTACGTCACCTTCCTTCATGAAAGCCACACCCGTGATGAGCCCCTTCTCGATTACTACGTCGTCCCAAGTTTCCTGATTGAGGAAGTGATACTGGTCGCCGTCGGCATAAGAGTACTGGAACGGACGACGCTCCACGCGCACGTCTTCGAGGGCCTCGCCGATGTTGAAGCGACGCTCAATCACGCGACCGGACACAACGTCCTTGAGGGTGGTGCGCATGATGGTGTTACCTTTACCCGGCTTTACGTGCAGGAAGTCGATGCAGAAGTAGAGCTTGCCATCCATACGGATGCAGGTACCTTTCTTGATGTCTTGAGATTTGATCATATCTGTTGAGTTTATATGTTTTGATTTTTGCGGTGCAAAGTTAGTGTTTTTTGTCTGAACTGAGCAGGTTACACCTAAGTTTTATTCAAGTCTACACACATAAAGGCGTCACGTCCACCTCGGGCACCCGTGCTGGCAGGGCGGATGGGCTTATTCCTTCACCTCCTCAAAGTCCACGTAGTCGCCTTCGTTCTTGTCGAAGAAACGACCGTTCTTGTCGCCGCGCGAACCTTTTGCAGTGGACTGGCTGCCAGCGTCGGTACTGGACGACTGGCGCTGACCGCTTGCAGACGCGCCGCCCTGACGGCTATTGCCGGTGGCTTCGTCTATGAAACGTCGGGTGGCTCGACCGGCACCGAACAGCAGACGGAAAAGACCAAGCGCAAAGGATATGAAGATGAAAAGGAAGGCTACGATAAGGCCATAAATACATCCCATGGGTTACAGTGTATATAATATTGAGCGTACCTCAGGCGCGGGATTCCACAAAATTGGAGATGACCGACACGAGGACGTAGAGTATGATGATGAAAGAGAAAGCCGCCCAGCCGAAAAGTATCAACAGCAGAATGCTCACGAGGGCGAAGACGTAGCGGAGACCGTTGCCTTTCCAGCCGAAACTCTTGAACTTGAGGGCGAACATGGGCACCTCGGAAACGAGCAACCAGCTCGACAGCACGATGCCGATAATGAGCAGCCAGAAGCTGCAGGCGGGATTGGCAACCAACCATTGGTGCGCGCCTACGGCCAGTGCCGCCCAGAAGAGGGTGTTGGCAGGCGTGGGCAAACCGATGAAAGAAGTGGTCTGACGCTCGTCGAGGTTGAACTTGGCAAGGCGGAGTGCCGAGAAGGCGGCAATGATGTACGCCACATAGGGCAAATAAAGCGCGAGCGACGAACCTGGCAGTGCGCCGTCGACGACTTCACTCAAAAGAGCGTAAACAATGGTGGCGGGTGCAACGCCGAAGGTCACGTCGTCGGCGAGCGAATCGAGTTCTTTGCCTATCGGGGAGGACACGCCCAAGAGGCGCGCGGCGAAACCATCGAAGAAGTCGAACACAGCGCCGATGATGATGGCGTAGAGCGCCAAGTCGTAGTGCATCTGCAAAGCGAAGTGGATGGCCACGCAGCCGCTCAGCAGATTACAACAAGTAATTGTGTTGGGAATATGTCTTTTCATTACTGTTCGGGTAAATCTTTCGCCTCACGCCTTTCCGCTCAGACGCGCCACGACGGTCTGGTTGCCCACGGTGGTCTGGCCTATCTTGACGAGAATCTCGGAATCGAGCGGCAGATAGACGTCTACGCGTGAGCCAAACTTGATGAAGCCCAGGTGCTCGTCGATGAAGCACTCCTCGCCAGCGTGGGCGTAGGTCACAATGCGGCGGGCAACGGCACCTGCCACTTGGCGCACGAGCACTTGCTGACCCGCGGGTGTCTCGATGACGATGGTGGAACGCTCGTTCTCCGTACTGGCTTTGGGCAACCACGCCTTGTGGAAATTACCATTGTGGTGCTCCACCTTCTTGACAAAGCCCTCGACGGGAAACCAGTTGGCATGCACATTGGTGACCGACATGAAAATGGAAACCATGATGCGGCGGTCGCGGAAATATTCGTTTTCCTCCACTTCCTCTATGACCACAACCTTGCCGTCGGCGGCGGCCACTGCCGTGTTTTCGCTATCGCCATTGAATATGCGGATGGGGCAACGGAAGAAGTTCACGATTATCAGATAAGCCACAACCGTAACAATCAGAACAACGTAGAAAGGCAAAAGGGTCACCTCGCGCAAAAGGTAGAAGAGCAGACCGTTTATCAGCAGCAAAGCCAAGAAGCCGACTTGCAGGGTGGTTGTACCTTCACTGTGAAGCCGAGGTTTCTTTATATTTCGGATTTTTCCCATTCGTGTTTTCGGTTTCCGTTTTCGTTGGATTTGTTGGGTGCAAAGATAGCATTTTTTAAGCTAAAGCCCAAATCTACACCTATAAATACGCCCGCAGGGGGCAGCGGAACCACATTTTTTCAATCCTCCCACTGGCTCGTCAGCGTGCTTTCCAGATTCTCTGCCGTGAGGCGGAGGTGGAACTGCCCGTTCTCGGCAATGGAGATACCGCCCGTCTCTTCCGATACGATGATGGCCAGGCAGTCGCTCTTCTGCGAAATGCCGAGCGCGGCACGGTGGCGGAGACCGAGAGCCTTGGGGATGTCGAGGTCGTGCGAGACGGGAAGGATGCAACCTGCAGCCTTGATGCGCTTGTGACTGATAATCATGGCGCCGTCGTGGAGCGGGCTGTTCTTGAAGAAGATGTTCTCGATGAGCCGCTGGTTGATGTCGGCGTTGATGATGTCGCCCGAGCGGATAATTTCGTTCAGCCCCACGTTGCGCTCAATGACAATGAGGGCACCGACCTTCTGCTTGCTCATGTTCATGCAGGCCATCACGATGGGGATGACGTCCTTGCGGTGCACCATGTCCTCCTTCTTTTTCTTGGAGAACAAGCGGATGAGGAAATTGGCGCGGCGGCGCGTGCCGATGCTGGAGAAGAACTGGCGGATTTCTTCCTGAAACAGAATGATGAGCGCCAAGACGCCGACGTTGACAAGGTTGTTGAGAATGCCGCCCAGCAGACGCATTTCGAACACCTGCGTCACCAACAGCCACACGACGATGAAGACCAGAATGCCATAGAAGATGTTGGCCGAACTGGATTCTTTCATCAGTTTGTAAATGTAGTAGAGCAAACTGGCTACCGCTACGATGTCGATGATGTCGATGATGCCGAAGTTAATCATTCCGTCTTTGTTTCGTTTGGGATTCAGGTTTTATTCAATTCTCCTTCTCTGTCTCAGTTTTGGCGCAGCGCCTCGAAGATGCGGACGGCTTCGACCGCGGGTTTCACGTCGTGGACGCGCAAGATGTGCGCCCCTTTCTGGAGGGCAACGGTGTTGAGCACGGTGGTGCCGTTGAGCGCATCGGACGGGCCGCCGCCAAGCAGTTTGTAAATCATAGACTTGCGCGAGATGCCCACCAGGAGCGGGAGGTCAAACTCGTGGAACTCCTCGAGATGGTTCATCATCTCGTAGTTGTGTGCCAGCGTTTTGCCAAAGCCGAAGCCGGGGTCAAGGATAATGTCTTTCACACCCATGTCGTGGAGGCGCGCCACACGCTCCGCCAAGAAAAGGAAGACTTCGCGCATGAGGTCGTCGTAGTGGGGCGCAGCCTGCATGGTGCTCGGCGTGCCCTGAATGTGCATGAGGATGTAGGGCACGCCCAAGCGCGCCACGGTGCGGAACATCCGCTTGTCGAGCAGACCGCCGGAGATGTCGTTGATGATGTCGGCGCCAAATTCTTCGACGCACATCTTCGCCACATCGGCGCGGAAGGTGTCGACAGAGACTATGGCGTCGGGCACTTCGCGGCGGATGATGCCGAGCCCCAAGCGCAAGCGCGCCATTTCTTCCTCGGGCGGCACGTCGTCAGCACCGGGGCGCGAGGAGTAGGCGCCAATGTCAATCATGTCGCCGCCCTCGTCTACGATTTGGCGGCAACGGGCAATGATGTCGGCCTCAGTCTGCTTGCGGCTGTCTGAAAAGAAAGAGTCGGGCGTCACGTTGAGGATGCCCATCACCTGCGGGCGGTCAAGCGTCACCAGTCGGCCGCTGCAATTCAGTGTATGTGTGGTCACTTTGGTGTGAGGTTTATGTGGTATGTCAGTGCCTTTCTGCCCCGTTCGGAAACGGGTTGTGGGACGACAGAACTGGCATTGTCCCGTCTCGGCACTTGATTGATAGCACAAAAATACACAGAATATTTTTTACGCCGTGCCACTCTCACGAAAAATCACTAATTTTGCGGGCAAAATCTCACAAACCAGACGATGAACATTCCAGATTTATACCAACTGTTTTGCGCCCACCCTGTCATCACGACCGATACGCGCGACTGCCCCGCGGGAGCTATCTTCTTCGCCCTGCGCGGCGCGTCTTTCGACGGTAACGCCTTCGCTCTGAAGGCACTCGAGGCGGGTTGCGCCTATGCGGTGGTTGACGATGCCAACGTGATTGGCGACGAGCGAATTATCCACGTGGACGATGTACTCAAGACGTTGCAAAACCTCGCCGCTTACCACCGCCTGCAACTGCGCACGCCGATTGTCCAAATCACGGGCACTAACGGCAAGACAACGACAAAGGAACTGGTTTCCGCCGTGCTGGGCAAGCGCTACAACGTGCTGTTCACGCAAGGCAACTTCAACAACCACATCGGCGTACCGAAGACGTTGTTGCGCCTGCGCCCTGAACACGAAATCGCGGTGATTGAGACGGGCGCCAACCATCCCGGTGAAATTGCCGACCTGAGCCGTATCGTGAACGCCGACTGCGGTCTCATCACGAACGTGGGCAAAGCGCATCTGGAGGGGTTCGGCTCTTTCGAAGGGGTCATCCGCACGAAGGGCGAACTCTATGATTATCTGCGCCAGAAGCCGGAGTCTGTCATCTTCCTGCACGCCGACAATCCCCACCTCTCAAAGATTGCGGAGGGACTGAAGGCGGTGACTTATGGCGAACCGGGCAAGGGCTACGACGTGGAGGGCGAAGTGGTGGCATGCACGCCGTTTATGAAGATGCGCTGGCGCGTAGCAGGTGGCGAATGGCAGGAAGTACAGACGCACCTCATCGGTTCGTACAACGTCTTCAACGCCCTCGCGGCAGCAGCTGTGGGCACGCACTTCGGTGTGGCAGCGACCGACATCACGGCGGCGCTGAGCGAATATGAACCGACGAACAATCGTTCCGAACTGAAGCGGACAGCCAATAATACGCTGATAATCGATGCCTACAACGCCAACCCCACAAGCATGAAGGCGGCGCTCGACAATTTCCGCCTCATCGACCATCCTCACAAGTTGGCCATTCTGGGCGAGATGCGCGAACTGGGCGAAGCCTCGGCGGAGGAGCATCGCCGCGTGGTAGAAGAGGCTGAAGCCGTGGGCTGTGAGCTCTGGTTGGTGGGCGAGAACTTTGCGCCTTTCGCAAAAGCGCACCGCTTCTTCCCCGACGTCGAAGCCGTGAAGGCTACGGTGCAGAAAGAGCCTATCGCGCAGCGCCTTATCCTCATCAAGGGCAGCAATGGCACCAAGTTGTTCCAACTTCCCGAATACCTTTAATCATTAAAGGCGGCGCGCCTGCTGAGACATGTTATAAACCACAGATACTAGACTGAAGACTTTTTGTAGATAACACAAAATATGAAGAAAGCTCTCCTCTCGCTTTCATTCGGCACGTTCGGACTTGGCGTGGCCGAATTTTCAATGATGGCCATTCTCCCCTACGTGGCCCAAGACCTCAACGTGAGCATCCCGACGGCGGGCAATCTCATTTCCGCCTACGCCCTCGGCGTCTGCGTCGGCGCGCCCTTCCTCGTCATACTCCGCAACCGCCCTCTGAAATTTCTCCTGCTCTTACTGGCTTCGCTCATGCTGGTGGGCAACCTCATGGCGGCACTCTCGCCCTCATACGCAGTGGTGATGGTGGCGCGTTTCATTTCGGGTTTGCCTCACGGTGCCTACTTCGGTGTCGCCTCCATCGTCGCCATCAAGTTGGCAGCCGAGGGCAAAGGCGCATCGGCAGTAGCCGGTATGGTGGCAGGCATGACGGTGGCAAATCTCGCAGGCGTGCCGCTCGCCACGTTTATTAGCCACGCGTTGTCGTGGCGTATGGTGTTCTGCTTCGTCACCTTGTGGGCTGCCATCGTGTTCTTCTTCATCCACCGCTGGGTGCCCGAAGTAGAACCGCTGCCGCACAGCACGTTCAAGTCGCAATTCCGTTTTCTGAAGAACGCCGCGCCCTGGCTCATTCTCTGTACGACGATGCTGGGCAACGGCGGTATCTTTGCCTGGTACAGCTATGTGAACCCGATGCTCACGCAGATTGCAGGTTTCTCTGATTCAGCCGTCTCCATCCTGATGGTGCTTGCCGGCGGCGGTATGGTATTGGGCAACGCCGTGGGCGGCACACTGAGCGACCGCTTCACGCCCGGCCGCGTCATATCTGGCGTGCAGGTGACGGTCATCTGCGCCATGCTCATCTTGTTCTTTTTCTGCCAATTGCCCATTGTCGCCGTCGTGTTTATGATATTGGCGACCTTCGGCCTCTTCGCCGTATCGAGTCCGCAACAAACGCTCATTGTGAAACACGCGCCGGGTGGAGAACTTCTCGGCGGCGCCTGCATACAGGTGGCGTTCAACCTCGGCAATGCCATCGGCGCACAGGTCGGCGCATTACCGCTCCGCCAAGGCCTCACCTACGAATATCCCGCGCTTGTCGGTGCCATACTGGTTTGCTGCTCGCTCTGCTTCACCCTCACTTTCGTCCGCAAGTACGAACGTCGTTAAATATTTTCTGATGGATTACTTCGAGTTCAAACAATTTCGGATTTACCACGACAAATGCGCCATGAAGGTCGGCACCGACGGCGTGCTGCTCGGGGCATGGGCGAAAGTGGACCAAGCACGCCGGATATTAGACATCGGTTGCGGCTCGGGTCTCATCGCCATTATGGCCGCACAGCGTTGCGGGAGCGAAACTGAAATTGTGGGACTTGAAATCGATGCCGCAGCGGCGGCGCAGGCGGCAGAAAACGCGGTGGCCTCACCTTTTGGCGACCACATAAAAATCATACAGGGGGACGTGAAGAAGTTTCAGCCTGACGCGCCTTTCGACTGCATCATCACAAACCCGCCCTTCTTTGTGGAGACGACCCTTTCGCCCAATGCCCAGCGCGCTATGGCGCGTCACACCGACACGCTCAGCTATGAGGCACTCGTGGTCAATGCCAAGCGACTGATGCGCCCCGACGCGGATTTCCAACTCATCGTCCCCTACGCCAACGCCAAGACCATCAAGTCGCTCTGCGCCCTTCACGGACTTTCTCTCGCGCGCCAGACTGACGTAGCCACTAAAGTCGGCGCCACACCGAAGCGCTCTCTGCTCCACTTCGTGAACAACATTGCAGCCACAAAGCCAGTGCAAGACATTTTAACGATACGCGACGGCGACGGACAGCAAACTGCCGCCTACAAAGCACTCACGGCTGATTTCTACCTCGAAAAACCGTAATTTTTGCACAGATTCCTTTTATATGCAATCCTCACTTTACAACTTTTAATAAATAATTTTGTCAAGTGGATTTGTCAACTCTCGGTTTTTTCACTAACTTTGCACGCGTCGAAACACTACGAGCCAATGAATCTGAAAACAATAAAGAGTATTGCTGCAGGACTTCTTTGCTTTGCAGCAAGTATAACGTCTGGTTATGGGCAGGACCTCATAGCCAGTCAGGCGTCTATCGACCGCAAGCTCAAGGCGGTCGATTCCGTTGCCCTACAACGACTTATCGAGGCCAACGAAGAAGACCTTGGCATAGACTTATACGACTCTTGGAACAACGATGCTGCCCACTGCTATTCGTCCGAATCGCTTCCCGACAGCTTCAAGATTGACTTGCGCGGTTTCGCCATGCCGACACCCAGCCGCAACGTAACGAGCCAATTCGGTTATCGCCCCCGCTTCCGCCGCGTCCACAAAGGACTCGACGTGAAGGTCTACACGGGCGACACCATCTGCTCTGCTTTCGACGGCAAAGTGCGCGTTGTGAAATACGACCGCGGTGGTTACGGCTACTATGTAGTGATTCGCCACAACAACGGACTCGAGACCATCTACGGTCACCTCTCCAAGCAGCTCGTCAAGGTGGACCAAGAAGTCAAAGCCGGTGAACCCATCGGCCTCGGTGGCAACACTGGTCGTTCCTTTGGTTCTCACCTGCATTTCGAGACCCGTCTCCTCGGTGAGGCCATCGACCCCTCCTTGCTTTTCGACTTCGCCAACCAGGATGTGACGGCGGACTACTATGTCTACCACAAGGACAAGAGCAAATCGAAGTCTTCTTCGAGCAGTTCCAGCAACAGCCGCTTGGCCTCCAACACGACAAGCACGGGCAGCCACTTCTATCAGGTCAAGAAGGGCGACACGCTCTCTGGCATCGCCAAGAAGTTGGGCATCAGCCTCAGCACCCTCTACAGGACGAACAACCTGAACAAGAATTCAAAGATTCGCCCCAAACAAATCTTGAAATACTAAGCATTTTTCCAATCACTATAAAAAGCGGGCTGCAAGCGCAATGTTTGCAGCCCGTTTTTTCGTCTATGCCAAAAAGGAAACTTGCAATACAACCGTAAAGAACTGGTGAGGCATAAAGAAATAGTCCCCAGTTTTTCAAAACTTCTACCGCATTTATTAAGAACTACACCAGAGCTTTCAAAAAATATCACAGAGATAATTCTCAAAAAGCTCAGGACTAAGTTTAAAAAGCTCA
>JAUNOO010000070.1 GCA_030531095.1 Bacteroidales bacterium | reverse complement strand
TTGAAAATTAGTCCTGAGCTTTTTACCCAAAAGCTCAGGACTAGTTTTTGATAGCCTAGGTGGAGGCACACATATATATATAAGTACAGCGGGAAGAAGTCTCGTAGCCTCTTCCCGCTGAGCGTTATGCTAGTCGTATTGTTTCTGAACGAATCAGGCCCTCGGCGTGTCCACGTAGAAGGGCAGGCGGTGGCGCGGGTCAGCCCCGTATTTGTTGTCGCCCACTGTGCCGTCGGTCGTGAGAAGTATGATTAACCAGAAAATGTTGAGGATGGGAATGATAAGGAACACCCATTTCCAGCCCGGCTCCTCAAAGTCGCGCAGGCGTTGCATTGTCCAACGCACCATCAGCACGGCTATAACCACCGCGCACACAGCGAGGAGAATAACATTGGGTGTTTTTTGGAGCAATTCAACCCTATGGTTTAATCCACCCCCTGTAAAGAATAAGACTACAAAAGCCGCAACCAGCGTAAGACATATCCGCACAACGTATTGGGTACGGGAAAGTCGCTGGTTCAGAATATTCTTTCTTCCAGTCATCGTCGTAAAATTAGTTTCTATGTAAAGTCGTTATCTAACTGCCTGCAAAGGTAAGCAATTTTTTTCTTTTGCAAAACTTGCAACAAGGTAAATTCCCCCCCCGTTTAGTCATAAATAATTTTAAAACAAACAATTAGTCAGATATTTCAGTTCTGTTCTGTAAAATTGTTAGGAAATTGGCGCAAATTGCACGCTTCGGCGGAGTGGAATTGCCGTCTGTTCACTTATCTGATTCTTTGTCAATTGCTGTAAAAAGTCTTTGCATCGCCGTGGCTTTCAGATAAAAATCGTAACTTTGCACAACTCCTACCGCTCTGCGCCATTTCTCCGTTATGAAAGAGGCGGCGGAACGGGTTTATCCATTTTCTCACCTAACTACATTCAAAACCCCAAAAAACACAGACAAGCATGAACCAATTGAGGATTTTTGCCCGCCTGATGATGCTGTTGACAGTGATGCTGTTGACGGGAAGCAGTGTGCAGGCACAGCGCTACACTCGCGGTACGCTCTACCGAATTGTGCCCGCCGCACAGACGGCGAAAACGATGGACTACGACGCCAAGACGGGTCGTGTCAGCGTGAAGAAAACAGAAGACAAACGCGCCGAACAGCACTGGACCGTGACGGAACTGGCTGGCAGTTGGCGCATCATCAACCCCTTCTCGAACTTGGCCGTCCGCGCCGTCGGCACTGCCCTTGCCATGGGCGAGAATAACGGTTCGGACGAGGCACAACTCTGGAAAACCGAACCAGTGGCAGGCGGCGCAGTGCTGCTCGTGCCCTCCAACCGCCCCGACGTGGCTGCCTACGTCAACAAGGACGGCAGCATCGCTCTCGTCGACAAGGCCAAAGCTGCTGCCGACAAGGCGGCGCAGTTCTATGTGCGCCCCGCCGAGATTGCCGGTTTCGACATCAGTCTGACCTACCACATCCGCTCGCTCGGTAGTCCCGACCTCGTGCTCGGCAACGGCGACTCGGGCGACAACAACGCCGCCATCGTGGGCGAGAAAGCCGACACGCAGAACCGCGGCCAGTACTGGACCGTGAAGATGCTCGACCTGGAGCGCCGCGTGGTGGAGAATGCTTTCTACGCCCAGAACTTCGACGACGGCGGCGACAACGCCAGCATCCAGCACCTGCTCCAGTGGCCCGCAGAAGACGGCGTGTGGAACAATGCACAGTTCCGCTTCGAGCCCGTCGAGGGACAGAGCGGCGCCTACCTCATCGTCTCGAACAACAAGCAGGACAAGATGTATGTCCTCAAGGACAACCGCCTCGTCCTCACCGACAAGGACGCCTCGAACCGCGCGGCGTGGTTTGCCTTCGAGCAGGTGGAGAAACCCAAAATCAAGTCGCCCTATTGGGAAGACGAGACTGTCTTTGAAGAAAACAAGGAGCAGGGCGTAGCCACCTATCTGCCCTATGCCACCGAGGCGGAAATGCTTGCCGACGCCAACTATTACGCCACGCCGTGGACAGTGCCCGTGAGCAGCCGCGTCATTTCGCTCAACGGTACTTGGCGCTTCAAGTTTGTTCCCGAACCCTCGCAGCGCCCCCTCTATTTCTATGAAGAAGGCTACGACGTGTCTGAATGGGACACCATCCCCGTGCCGTCAAACTGGGAAATGCAGGGCTACGACCGCCCCATCTACTGCAACGTGGAGTACCCCCACTCCAATACGCCGCCCTACATCAAGGCGCGCCCGGGCTATAACGACAACGGCAAGAACTACGGCATCAACCCCGTAGGCTCCTACGTCCGCAACTTCAACGTGCCCGAAGCATGGACCTCACGCCGCACGCTCATCCACTTCGGTGGTATCTACTCCGCCGCCTTCGTCTGGCTCAACGGCATGTATGTGGGCTACACTCAGGGCTCCAACAACGACTCTGAATTCGACCTCACGCCATTTATCAAGGCCGGCCGCAACACTATCGCCGTGCAGGTATTCCGCTGGTCTGACGGCTCATATCTGGAGTGCCAGGACATGTTCCGTATGAGCGGTATCCATCGCGATGTCTATATTTATAGTGTGCCCGAGGCTTCCATCCGCGACCACTATCTCACCTCGACGCTCCACGAGAACTACCGCAACGCCACGCTGACGGCACGTCTCGCCGTGAAGGGGCAGGCACCGCAGGAGGAGCGCAAGCCCTACAGCATTACGGCGAAAGTGTTCAGCCCAGAAGGTCTGCAAGTGGCAGAAAAGACCATTGACGTACAGCCACAGGCACTCGCTGCCGACGGCACGGTTTGCGACTCCGTGATGTTCAACTTCGAGTTGCGCGACATCAAGACGTGGACAGCCGAAACGCCCGCGCTCTACACCGTCCGCTTCATCCAGAAGGACAACGAGGGTCACGAGCAGATGGCTTTCTCCACCAAATATGGTTTCCGCGAAATCCGCATCGTAGGCTCTAAGGTCTACATCAATGGCAAGTCGGTCTTCTTCAAAGGCGTGAACCGCCAGGATTCCGACCCGCTCTATGGCCGCGCCGTCACCACGCAGACCATGCTCCGCGACGTGCTGCTCATGAAGCAGAACAACATCAACACCATCCGCACGTCCCACTACCCCAACAACGCGCGAATGTATGCCATGTTCGACTACTACGGCCTCTACTGTATGGACGAGGCTGACATTGAAGACCACGCCAACCAGACCATCTCCGGCATGCCGTCGTGGATTCCGGCGTTCAACGACCGCATCGACCGCATGGTGCGCCGCGACCGCAACCACCCGTCGGTCATCTTCTGGAGCCTCGGCAACGAGGGCGGCAGTGGCGAGAACTTCAAGTACTGCTACGAAACCGCCAAAAGCCTCGACCCGCGCCCCGTTCACTATGAGGGTACGCGCGACGGACTCAGCTACGGCGGCAACCGCTTCTCCGACCTATATTCGAAGATGTATCCGGGCATGAACTGGATGGCGCAGTATCGCAACAGCTTCGACCGCCCCATGTTCATCTGCGAAATCGCGCACTCTATGGGTAGCTCCACAGGCAACATGCGCGAGTTCTGCGAGAGCTCGGAGAGCAGTACATCTGTGGTAGGCCTCGCCATTTGGGACTGGATTGACCAGGCCATCTATGAGCCCAAAGAAATCAAGGCGGGCACCTATAAGGGCCGTCTCCACACGGGCTACGACTTCCCCGGCCCCCATCAGGGCAACTTCTGCTGCAACGGTCTCATCCCCGCCACGCGTACCGAAAGCGCCAAGCTCAAGGAGGTGAAGGCCGCCTACCAGTATGTCAAGTTCTCGTTGGTCGACGTTGACAAGGATGCCAACACCGCCACCGTCCGCGTCCGCAACGGCTACGCCTTCCGCAGCCTGGCAGGCTTTTCCTTGGCCTACGACGTGCTCCAGGACGGCAAAGTTGTTGCCACGAAGAGTCTCATCCTCGACAACGTGACGGCTGGCGACAGCTTGACGCTCACGCTCAAACTCCCCAAGACGAACCTCGAAAAACTGACGAAGAAGGGCATCGAAACCCTCCTCAACCTCCGCGTCCTCCACATCGACGCACCCATCTACGGTGACGCCGGTCTCGAAGCCGCCCAGGCTCAGTTTGTCCTCACTCAGCGTGCCGCCCTGCCAGCCATCGAAAGCAAGAGCAAGGCTCCGCTCGCCATGACCGACGGTGCGGGTCTCGTGACGATTGGCAACGACCGCATTTCGGCGACCTTCGACGAACAGACGGGTCAGCTCACTGCCCTCGCCTTCAACGGCCGCAACGTCATCGCCGACCAGCAGGGCTTCCTCTACGACAACCACCGCTGGAACGAGAACGACCGCTTCAGCAACACGTCCAACGGTCTTGAAGCCAAGGGTACGCTCAAGGTGGAAAACGCCGACGGTGTCACCATCGTGAAGACCACCCGCGACGGCTCGCTCTGCGCCACCGCAATCGACTACACCATCTACCCTGAAGGCTACATCGACATCGCCGCCAGCTTCACGCCGAAGGGCGAAGACTTGCGCCGCGCCGGTCTCGTCTGTATGCTCGACTCCGCCCTCTCTACGGTGGACTACTACGCCCACGGCCCGCTCGAAAACTACTGTGACCGCCTCGACGGTTGCCCCGTAGGCCGCTACACGAGCAGCGTAGCTGGCATGGTGGAATACAACCAGAAACCGCAGTCGACGGGTGCCCGTGAGGGCTTGCGCGAAATGACGCTCACCGCCGCCGACGGCTTCGGCCTGCACATCGCCACCGAGGGCAACGTCGCTTTCTCCATCCTGCCCTACACTGACGCCGACCTCATGAACGGCCTCCATTATTGGGAAATGAAGGCCCGCCCCTACAACGTGCTCCACCTCGACGCCTGGACGCGCGGCGTGGGCAACGCCAGCTGCGGCGGTCCTGAGGCCGACACCATGCCAAAGTACCGCGTGCCGCAGCGCACCCTCAACTATAAGGTGCGCCTCAACGCCGTGAAGAAGTAAATCTTCCCCTCCACAAGACCCGCACCGATGTGGTTCGCCCGCGGTGCGGGTCTTTTCAAATTTCAAAACGAATCAGTTTCTCAAAACATGAAGTCACTGCTCATCCTCTCGTTTCTGGCTCTGCCCGCCCTCTGCGCCGCCGTGCCGCCCCTGTCGGCAGACCGCCCCGCCGTCGTAGCCGCCCAGCCCGCCGCGTCTGCCGACATCTTCGACGTCAGCCTCTACGGCAACTATCCCGACGTCAACGCCATCTCCCTCAACAAGGACATGCTGCGCCTCGCCGCCGCCACGGGGGCGCTCTTCAAGATGAAAGGCCTCGACGCCACCATTCTGGAAGACCTCGACAAAGTCCGCCTCTATAGTTCGCGCCGCGACGACTTCCGCGAACGGATGACCGCCGACATCGAGACCCTGCGCGGAAACTTCGACTACGAAGAAGGCTCCATGACCGCCTCCGCCAAGGCGCAGACCAAGGTCAACCTGTTCTCCCACGTCGAAGGCGAATACATCACCGAGTTGCTCGTCTTCGTGGACAATGAGGACGTTGCCATAGTCGGACAGATCACCGGCCAGATGTCGCCCGAAGACGTTGCCCAAATCGTCAAGGCCGTGGCCGAGAAATAAGTGCTTCACCCCGAGACGCCCGCCCAGTGCCTCGCGTCCTCAGTGACCTGTCCGCCCTGTGTCCCGCAGCACAACATAATCTTCAACTATAGCCCCAATGAAAAAGTTCTTCATCCTCCTCGCGCTGGTTCTGCCCTGCTTTGCTCCAGCTACCAACGCCACTGTGCCGGCTCTGTCTGCCACCGTGCAGTCTGCCTCCAAACCTGCCGACGATTCCGCCTTCGACTTGAGCAAATACGCTGAACTGGACGTCTACTTTAACACGAACATCACGCGCGACATGATTGAGCAAGGCGCTGCCCTCGCGCCCGAAATGACCACCTACGGCTTGAGCGGCGACCTCCTCACGAAACTCGACAACTTCCACATCGTCATTTTCGACAGTGAGGCCTGTATGAAGGTCATGCAGAAGGACCTCAAGACACTGAGGAAGAGCAAGAAATACAACGAGGTCTCCTCTCAGTCCTCCATCGAGGACAAAAACATCTTTGTCCGCCAGGATGGCAACGCCTACAAGGAAATCATCGCCTACTACAAGATTGACGACATCTGCTTCATCCTGCAATTCGTCGGCAATTTCTCAGAGACGGACGTTTCGCAAATAACTGGCGGCATCTAACCGCGCTGCCCCGAGCGCACCCTGAAACCCCTAATGCGTGAGGAGAACATTTAGAACGCGCGTCAGAGCCATCAAAAACTAGTCCTGAGCTTTTGGTAAAAAGTCCTGGACTAATTTTTTAAAGCTCAGGACTAATTTAAATTTGCCCTGAACTTTTTTGGAAAGGGAAAGACATATCTTTTTCTTCGTGCAAATTATCGGCACATATATGGACTATGCACACGAGTTTTATGGGATATAAGTTTCAAAAGTGCGAGGCAAATTTTTGAAGGCCTAAGTAGAAGTTTCAAAAGCCGCCGACGCGGTTTGAAAACAAGTACTTTTGCCGCCATTCTCTCCCGCCGCCCTCATAACCGCCCGCCGTCCCCGTTCCCACAATTTCGCCCCGTTCATATTGTTTAGCTAAAAACAAGGCTGCAGTCTCGTTTTTTTTCTCTACCTTAGCTAACTAATTTGGGGGAGTGTACACTCCTCTCAATTGGTGTGCGCGTCGAGGAGACGTGCATGCCCCATTGTGTCAGAATAATAAAAAACAACATATCAATGAATTACAAATGGATTTACGAAGAGCCAGCACCGACGGAGGCGGCTGCGGCGACCAACCTGGCCAAGGAGGTGGGCATACACCCAGCCCTCGGCCAGCTGTTGCTTCGCCGCGGAATCTCGACGCCGGTGGCGGCCAAGCGCTTCTTCCGTCCGCAGCTCACCGACCTGCATGACCCCTTCCTCATGGATGACATGCAAGTGGCTGTCGACCGCCTCAACCAGGCACTCGGACGCAAGGAGCGCATCATGGTCTATGGCGACTACGACGTGGACGGCTGCACAGCCGTGGCACTGGTCTACAAGTTTCTGGTGCAATATTACTCCAACATCGATTTTTACATCCCCGACCGCTACGAAGAAGGCTACGGCATCTCCAAAAAGGGCGTGGATTTCGCCGCCGAAACGGGCGTGAAATTGATTATCGTCCTCGACTGCGGCATCAAGGCCATCGAGGAAATCGCCTATGCCAAGTCGCTCGGCATCGACTTCATCATCTGCGACCACCATGTGCCCGACGAGGAATTGCCCTGCGCTGTGGCTATCCTCAACCCCAAGCGCCGCGACAACCATTACCCCTACACCCACCTTTCGGGCTGCGGCGTGGGATTCAAGTTCATGCAGGCCTTCGCCGCCAACAACGGCATCGAGTTCAACAAGCTCACCGCCCTGCTCGACCTCTGCGCGGTGAGCATCGCGTCGGACATCGTCCCCATCATGGGCGAAAACCGCATACTCGCCAGCCATGGCTTGCGCTGCCTCAACACCAACCCGAGCATCGGTCTGCAAGCCATCGTTGAGGTGTGCGGACTGACTGACCGCGAGCTTTCTATGGGCGACATCATCTTCAAGATTGGACCGCGCATCAACGCTTCGGGGCGTATGCAGAACGGGCGCGAGGCGGTCGACCTCCTTGTGGAAAAAGACTATCAGGTGGCGCTCGAGAAAGCCAGTCGCATCAACCTCTACAACGAAGCCCGCAAGGACCTCGACAAGCAGATGACCGAGCAGGCCATCGAGCAGGTGAAGCAGATGCCCGACCTCGACCGCCTGCGCAGCGTCGTCATCTATAACGAGGAATGGCACAAGGGCGTCATCGGCATCGTGGCTTCCCGCCTGACGGAGCAGTACTACCGCCCCGCCGTCGTCCTGACGCGCTCTGAAGGCATGGCGACGGGCTCGGCACGCAGTGTGTCGGGCTTCGATGTCTACAAGGCGGTGCAGAGCTGTGCCGACCTGCTCGAGAACTTCGGCGGGCACACCTACGCCGCCGGTCTGTCGCTCCGCGTGGAGAACGTGCCCGAGTTCAGCCGCCGCTTTGAAGCCTACGTCCAGGAGCACATCATGGACGAGCAGCGCCAGGCCAGCCTAAACATCGACGCTTTCCTCGACTTCAAGGACGTCACCTTCCGTTTCTACCAGCAACTCAAGCGTTTCGCCCCCTTCGGCCCCTCGAACGACCGCCCCATCTTCTGCACCCGCCGCGTCTACGACTACGGCACGAGCAAGGTGGTGGGTCGCGGACAGGAGCACATCAAGCTGGAACTGGTGGACAACAAGACCAACAACGTCATGAACGGCATCGCCTTCGGCCAGAGTTCGCAGGCCCGCTACATCAAGACGAAGCGCGCCTTCGACATCTGCTATGCCGTGGAGGAAAACTCCCACAAACGCGGCGAGGTGCAGCTCCAGATAGAGGACATCCGCCCCTGCGAATAAGCGGGCGAAATTTGTTTGGCAGAATAGAGGGATTAAACATTGAAGGCCTTTCGCGACATACTGCGCCAGTATTGGGGCTACGAAGATTTCCGCGGCATCCAGTCCGAAATCATCCGTAGCATCACGTCGGGCTGCGACACGTTGGGCTTGATGCCCACGGGCGGCGGCAAGAGCATCACCTTCCAAGTTCCCGCCCTCGCCATGGAGGGCATGACCATCGTCGTCACGCCCCTCATCGCCCTGATGAAGGACCAGGTCGACAACCTCCGCCGTCGCGGCATCACCGCCGCCGCCATCCACATGGGGCAGTCGCGCGAGGAAATCCTCAAGCACCTCGACAACAGTATCTTCGGCGCCTACAAGCTCCTCTACGTCTCGCCCGAGCGTTTGGCGACAGAGATTTTCCAAATCAAGGTGCGCCGCATGAAAGTGAGCTTCATCACCGTCGACGAAGCCCACTGCATTTCGCAATGGGGCTACGACTTCCGCCCCTCGTACCTCGAAATCGCCAAAATCCGCGAACTCCTCCCCAGCGTGCCCGTGCTGGCACTCACCGCCACCGCCACACCGCCGGTCATCGAAGACATTTGCAACAACCTCGGCTTCGACCCCGAGCGCCGCGCCGTCTTCCGCATGAGTTTTGCGCGCAAGAACCTGCGCTACATTGTGCGCCGCACGAACGACAAGGAGGCAGAACTCGTCCACATCCTCCAGAGCGTGCCCGGTGCCGCCATTGTCTACACCCGCAGCCGAAAAGGCACGGGCGAGGTGGCGCGTATGTTGTGCGATGCAGGCATCCCCGCGCTCAACTACCACGCCGGTCTCACCAACATCGACAAAGACGTGCGGCAGAAGGCGTGGCAGGAAGACCATACGCGGGTCATCGTGGCGACAAACGCCTTCGGCATGGGCATCGACAAGCCTGACGTCCGCCTCGTCGTCCACATGGACTTGCCCGACTCGGTGGAAGCCTATTTCCAGGAAGCCGGGCGTGCAGGACGCGACGGACTGACCTCCTATGCCGTCCTCCTCTACAACAACGGCGACCACGGCAAGATGCTCCGCCGCATACCCGAAACCTTTCCCGAAAAAGACTACATCGCCGACGTCTACGACAAGTTGGCCTACTTCTTCCAACTCGCCGTGGGCGACGGTTTCCAAGTCACCTACGAGTTCAACCTCGAAAAATTCTGCGTCAATTTCAAACTCTTCCCCGTTCCCGCGGTGAGTGCGCTCAACATCCTCACCCGCGCGGGCTACATCGACTACCGCGAGGAGGAAGAGAGCACCTCGCGCCTGCTCTTCCTCACGACCCGCGATGACCTCTACTACCTGCGCATGCTCACGGGCAATCTCGACAAGGTAGTGCAAGCCGTGCTGAGGCTCTACTGCGGCATATTCTCCGACTACGTCTTTGTGGAGGAAAGCCGTATCGCCCACGAGTGCGGACTGACGGAGAACGACGTCTACGAAGCGTTGAAAGACCTGTCGCGCAACCGCATTCTCCACTACATTCCCCGCAAAGCCACGCCCTACATCACCTACCTCACGCGCCGCGTGGAGCGCGTCAGCCTCCCCAAGGAAGTCTATGAAGTGCGCCGCGACAACTATGCCAAGCGCGTGCAGGCCATTCTCGACTATGCGGGGAGCGACGAAGTGTGCCGCAGCCGTTTCCTGCTCGAATACTTTGCCGACCCCGCCGCCACCGACTGCGGCCACTGCGACGTCTGCCTGTCGCGCAAGCAGAACGCCCCCGACTTCATGCCCGTGGCAGAAAGCATCCTCGCCCAACTCGCCGACGGCACACCCCGCCGCCCCGCCGACTTCGACCTTCAGAACGTGACCACCGCCCAGCGCGACGCCGCCTTCGCCTACCTCGTCGGCGAAGACAAAGTGAGGCTGAAAGACGGCTTCTACGTCCTCGCATAGCCGTGTTTGAACTTTTGAAAATTGGGGCTGCATCAGAATGCAAATTTCTGGCGCAGCCCATATTTAATGGTTAGGAATGGTGAACCCCTATGCGAGCAGAACGTATCTTTGCAAGTAGAACAGCAGCCCCCTTTTAATCATCTAAGAAAATATGACCGAAAATAACGACATCACAAAGCGCACCGCATCTATTATCTGTATCTACAAACAGCCCTTTCCGCATTCTGCAATATCGACATGAATACACGAGAAGGCAAACACAGATAAACGAAGTCGTAAAGTTTCTTTCTGAACCGCTTTTCAACAGAATTTGAGTCCGACTTCAACAGGAATTGAGTCCGGCATAAGTAAAAGTGGCAAATACTATCGGCGTCCGAAAAAGACATTCAAGTTTTTTTTCGGACGCCTTTTTTTATTCGCATTTCCCACCCCGTTTTCTCTCGTTTCTCGCTCGGACTATCAAAAAATTAGTCCAGTGCTTTTGAGAATTAGTCCTGAGCTTTTTCAACTTAGTCCAAGGCTTTTGAAAATT
>JAUNOO010000069.1 GCA_030531095.1 Bacteroidales bacterium | reverse complement strand
TCTGTAGCTTTGATAAATACCTCACAAACAAGATGTTGAGCGCAGGCTCTCCGACTTTGCCTTGACCAGAACCGCCCCTCGCACGCTGTGAAAAGACGTGCGAGGGGCGGAACAACTTATGGAAAAACAGGAAATCGTTGTTTAGAAATTGTCCTGCAACAGACGCTTGAGCACCACCGTGGCGGAGATTTCGCGGTTGGCGGCTTCGGGGATGACGAGCGAGCGCTCCGACTCGATAACGTCGTCAGACACAATCATGTTGCGGCGCACGGGGAGGCAGTGCATGAAGCAGGCGTTGTTGGTGACCGCCATGTGGGCGGCATCGACTGTCCACGACATGTCTTTCGAGAGAATCTGTCCGTAGTCGGCAGGATTGGTCACGCCAGGGCTACTCCAGTTTTTGGCATAGATGAAGTCGGCGCCCTCGAAGGCCTTGAACTGGTCGTACTCCACCTTGGCGTCGCCCACGAACAGCGGGTCGAGCTCATAGCCGTGGGGGTGCGTCACAACGAAGTCCACGTCGGCGGCGCGCATCCACTCGGCAAAGCTGTTGGGCACGGCTTGCGGCAGCGAACGGGGGTGGGGTGCCCAGGTCAACACCACTTTGGGGCGCGCCTTCGTGCGGTGCTCCTCAATGGTGATGAGGTCGGCAAATGCCTGCAACGGGTGCGCCGTGGCGCTCTCCATCGAGAAGACGGGCTTGCCGCTGTATTCGATGAACTGGCGGAGAATCTTCTCGGTATAGTCGGCCTCGCGGTCAACGAGTCCGGCGAAGGTGCGCACGCCGATGAGGTCGCAGTAGGAAGCCATGACGGGAATGGCCTCGAGCAAGTGCTCGCTCTTGTCGCCGTCCATAATGACGCCGCGTTCCGTCTCGAGTTTCCACGCGCCCTGGTTGACGTCGAGCACAATGACGTCGAGACCGAGGTTGCGTGCCGCCTTTTGGGTGGAGAGGCGGGTGCGCAGACTGTTGTTGAAGAAGATGAGCAGGGCCGTCTTGTGGTGTCCGAGGTGTTCGTACTTGTATCGGTCTTGCTTGATTTCGGCAGCCTCGTTCAAGGCCGTCTGAAGGTCGCCTATGTCGGCTACATGGAGGAATGTCTTCATTTCACTGAAAATTTGGGTGGTCAAATGTAGCAATTATTTCTGTATATCGGGCTGAAAATTCTTCCAAAAACGGCTCGGGCGGAGAATAACGGGGAATAAAAAGGGAAAGCGTTGGTCTGTTCTCGCAAATTTGGTATCTTTGCGGCAGGAAATCCATTATCTAAAATCCTACACAAATGAAGAAAATCATGATTATGCTCACGGCTTTCCTCTCCTTCGCAGGGATGGGTTGCGCCGGCACGAGCAACAAAGGACAGGAGGCTGAACAAGCTACCGCACAGACGGCACAAACGGCTGAAGACAGCGTGGCATATACGGTAAAAACCATCAGCGCAGACTTGCGCGGCGCAGACATTCTGCCCGCCATCACCAAAGCCTACGAAGGCAAGGTCGTGCTCATCGACTTTTGGGCCACCTGGTGCGGTCCCTGCCGCATGGCCATGAAGGAAGTGGACGCCATCAAGCCTGAATTGCAGAAAAAAGGCTGCGCCTTCGTCTACATCACGGGCGAAACTTCACCGCTGGAGGCTTGGAACAAGATGATTCCGGGTATTGCCGGCGACCACTACCGCCTGACGGACGCACAGTGGGGCGACCTGCTCACGCAATTGGGCGTACCGGGCATTCCTGCCTATCTGCTCCTCAACAAAGACGGATCCGTTGCCTTCAGCAACCTCAGCGAGGGCGGTTATCCCGGCAACGACGTCATTCAGAACTACATCGAAGTGGCACTGACAAAATAAGTCCAGTCGCCCACAAAAAGATTTAAGCAATCCCCCTGCCAGTCGGTCGCAAGGCTCTGGCAGGGGGATTGTTTTGTATGGGTTCGCGAAGAAGTGGTCTTACTTCTTCACCGCTACAATCTGCGTGGGGGCTTCGTCGCGGTTGCGGCGTTCCGTTTCTCTGACGACGCTCTGCGCCAACTCGCGGAAGGCTTGAGCCGTGAGGCTTTCGCTCTGCGTGGCGATGGGCTCGCCTTCGTCGCCGCTCTCGCAAATGCCTTGCACGAGGGGAATCTGACCGAGGAGGGGCACTTCCATTTCGGCGGCCAGACGCTTCACGCCTTCGCGGCCAAAGATGAAATACTTGTTGTCGGGCAACTCGCGCGGCGTGAACCAAGCCATATTTTCCACCAAGCCGAGGATGGGGACGTTGACCTTCTCGTTGCGGTACATATCTATTCCCTTTCGGGCGTCCGCCAAAGCCACTTCCTGCGGTGTGGAGACGATGACGGCACCAGTGATGGCAAGGTTTTGCAGGAGCGTGAGGTGGATGTCGCCCGTGCCCGGGGGCGTGTCGAGAATGAAGTAGTCGAGCTCACCCCAATCGGCATCGGCGATGAGTTGTGTCAAGGCGTTGCACGCCATGCCGCCGCGCCAGAGGGTTGCCGTGGCGGGGTTGACAAAGAAGCCGATGGAGAGGAGTTTGACGCCGTATTTCATGGCGGGGATGAGCACCTGCCTGCCGTCCTTCATTTCGGCAAAGATATTCTCGCTCTCCATGTGGAACATCTTCGGCATAGAGGGACCGAAAATATCAGCGTCGAGCAGACCGACCTTGTAGCCGAGTGCAGCGAGCGAGACGGCGAGGTTGGCGGCCACGGTGCTCTTGCCGACACCGCCCTTGCCGGAGCTGACGGCGATGACGTTCTTGACCTGCGGCAACATCTTGCCGGGTTCGGGACGCGCAGCCTGCGTGCTCTTGGTGCTGATGCTGACGTTGACGCCTTTGTCCACGTAGGTGTGGATGGCGGCCTCGGCGGCCTTGACCACTGACTTCATGAAGGGGTCGGTGGACTTCTCGAAAATCAGCGAGAAACTGACGTTCATGCCGTCGATGCGAAGGTCGTCTTCAACCATTCCTGCCTCGATGAGGTTCTTGCCACTGCCGGGATAGCGGACTGTGGCGAGGGCGTCTGTGATAAGTTTGGGATATAATTGCATTGTTATGTCTGATAGTTTTGAGAGGAGAGACTTATTGTATTTCGTCGCCGCGGATGCCGAGGGCACTCATGAGCGAGTAGCCGAGGATTTCCTGCGAAAAGCCGCGCCCCGTGATGGGTTGCATGGCAAAGAGGGTGATGTCCTTCCCTTCGGCTTGGGCGGCCAGTCGCTTCACGCGGTCGCCGTATTTGTCGAGGTCAGCCACGACCATTACGCGCTTCACTTCGGCGGAGGCGAGGATGTTCTCGAGCGATTGTTCAAAGAAATCGGCAAGGCTCACCACCTCCTCCACAGGGAACGACAAGAGGGCGAACTCGCCGATGTTGTCCTTGAACGCCTTGCCGTTGAGTTCGTCGGCAAAGTCGGCGGGTGCAAAGTTCTTGAAAGCCTTGCGGTTGCGACCGTGAAGAAATACGGCTTGGAGGGCATTGCCGCCCGGGCGCAATCCACCATCGAGGGCGATGCAGTCGAGCCAATGGCAGAGGTCAGCCGCGGGGATGCGGCGGTTTATCATCCGTTCGAAATTGACGATGAGATCGAAAGCGACATTGTCGAGAAAGTCGGCGTCGACGAGGATGACGCTCTCTTCCCATTTTGCTTCTGTCATATTTTCTTGTGAGTAGGTTGTTTGGGAATGCAAACTTACTGATTTTTTCCGTCATGAGCAAGCGCGGATGGCGGGCAAAGAAAACCGCCCTCCACGCGGAGTGGACGGCGGCGTATGGGTAAAATCGTTGTCGTGCAGTGCTTATTCGGCGGCAGCCTCAGCGGCGGGCGCTTCCTCGGCCTCAGCCTGGGGCTCAACGAAATCGGAGTAGCCGTTGTTGATGAGGATATTGTACCACTGAATCAACTTCTTGATGTCGGTGTTGTAGACGCGGTCGCGGTCGTAGTTGGGCAACACAGCAGCCATAAACTCAGTCAGTTCGGCGGCAGAGGCCTTCTTGCAGTTGATGTCAACGGGCTTGCCGTTCTCTTTCTGCTTGATGGCGTCGAAAATTTCCATGAGGGGCTTGTCTTCCTCGTCAGTGTACATCGACACATCGTTGAGCGAAGTGACGCGGTCGCGCACACCTGCAGGCACACGCTTTTTGTCAGCGTCGATAGTTTCTACGATGAGCATATTGCGTCCCTGAGAAACGAGACGGAAAAGACCGGGCTTGCCGGAAATTGCTAAGATTGTATCTTTCATTTCTCTTTTCGTTGTTACAAATTGGTTGCAAAGGTAATGGTTTTGGGGCGTTCGCCCGACTGCGGCGAAACTAAAAATCCTTAATCCATCGCAGCCGTATAGGATTAGGATTAAAATTCTCGAGACCTATATATAATATGAGTGGTGGATTGTTTTTCAGAGTTTGAGCAGTTCTGCGATTTCGGTGTCGAGCCTGCCGCTGTCGTCGTTGTGGAGGAGAAAGTCGGCACGGGCAGCCTTCTCGGCTTCGGACATCTGGAGGTCCATCCACGATTGTGCCTTCTCTGCCGAAACATGGTCGCGCGCCATGACGCGTTGCAGGCGGACGGCTTGTGGGACGACGACGAGGGCGGTGAGGTCGACAAGGGCGTCGAATCCCGATTCGAAAAGCAGTGCGCACTCCATGAAGACGGTGGGTACAGTCTGTTGCTGCGTCCACGCCTTGAAAGTGTCGGCGACGCGCGGATGGACTATGGCATTGACTTTGGCGGCCTGCTGGGGCGACGCGCAGAGGTAGGCGGCGAGGACTGGCTTCACCAAACGACCATCGGCGTCGTAGACGTCTCTACCAATAAGCGCGACGAGGGCGTCATGCACAATGGGGGAAGTACGGATGATGTGCTTCGCCACGTCGTCACAATAGAAGACGGGGTAGCCGGCAGCCTCCAAGCGCTTGCACACGAAACTCTTGCCACTGCCGATGCCGCCGGTAATGGCGACGCGGAGAGTGGTGGGACGGGGCGAAAGAGACTTATTGGTGGTCGGTTTCGAGCACATATTCCACTTCATTTGAAGCCAACCGGACATAGCTGACGGCGGGGGTGTTGGCTTTGACTTCGAGCGTGCACTTCGTCGTGCCGTCGGTGGGGAGTTTGTTGTAGTCGACTTGCACGGTGAACTGTCCAGCCTGCACGCTGCGGTAGAGTGCCATGCGCACCTGGAAGGTCACCTCGACCTGCGAGGGGAAGGTGCGCAACTGTATGCCCTCGGGGAAGTTCACGCCGACGATGGGGACGGTCACCTTTTTCTCCACAAGGCGGTCTACGCCAAAGCGCACCTGCACCTTTGAGGGCTGGAGCTTGACGCCGCGCATCGACTGCAACGGTGCCTCAACGGAAGTCGTGGTGGTGATGTTGTGAAGCTGGTCGACGCGGGCATAGACGGCCTTAATGGTGTCGAGCAACGCACTGGCGGCGTAGACGGAAACAGAGTCGGGCTCTATGTGCTGACCGGCTATCGTGTAGCCCGTGGCGGCGGTGGGCTGACCTTTGAGCCGCACGGGGACGCGCTTGTATTTGCCGTGGTTGTAATAGTACTCCAGCGTGTCGGGCTTAACGCTCAACACTTGCGTACCCGAGGCTAGGCGGGCGCGGATTTGGCGTTGGATGTCCGCCGCGAGGAGCAACACCCTACCCTCCGACTGGGCGAAGACGTTCGGGTCGAAGGAGATGGTGGGGAGCTGGTCGCCATATTTATAGTTGAGCAGCGTGATGATGCGGTCGCGTAGCGTCACCTTCACCGAAGTGGGCGTGTCGCTGGTGATGACCACGCCGTGGGGCATGTCCTTGAACTCTACGGGCACGTCGAACTCTGCCTCGTCAACTTCATTCAAGGCCTGGAAGAACCAGAAGGCTGTGGACAGAGCCAGAAAGAAGAGGAAGGGGATGGACTGACGCCTCCAGAACTTCTTGAGCAGGGCGTAGAAAAAGGATTTCAAACTCGACATGGCGGTGATGGAAGTTTTGACCTATATGCCCCAATGCCGACACGAGGACTTGGGGTAAAAACAAAGCCAAGGTGACGAGGCTGAATGGTCGGAATGGCTCCGCCTCGCGCTCGGCACATTGGCTTATGGGTATGGAATGGGGCACGCCGCAACAAGAAACGGGCGCGCCGCATTTTGGGAGATTATCTCTGCTGGGCAGCGGCAGCGCCGTTAGGCATGATGGCGCTCTTCTCGAACTTGATTTTCGTACCGGTAGCCACTTCGAGCGTCACGGTGTTGTCGTTCTCGTCGATGTTGCTGATTGTGCCGTGGATGCCGCCGATGGTGACAACGTCCTGACCCTTCTGGAGCGCGTTGCGGAACTTCTGGATTTCCTTCTGCTTCTTGCTCTGGGGACGAATCATGAAGAAATAGACGATGGCAAAAAGCACAACCATCATGATGATGGTGGGCATCATGCTCTGACCCTCGGCCGACTGCGTCGTAGCGGCACCGTCGAGTAATGCTAACATTAGTGTGTTCATTGGTTTCTGGGTTTATTGATATTATTTTAAAAGTTTGTTCTCGGCCTTCAGTTTCTTGACAACGTGGTCGAGCATGCCGTTGATGTAGGAAGCACTGCGGGGCGTGCTGTACACCTTGGCGATGTCGAGGTATTCGTTGAACGAAACGCTGAGCGGAATGGTCGGGAAAGTAAGTATTTCCGTCAGGGCAATCTGAGAGATGATGACGTCCATGAACGCCAGGCGGTTGAACTCCCAGTTTCGGCAGTTTTCCTTGATGAGCTGGCGTGTCTCGCCGCTGCGCTCAATAGTGGTGCGGAAGAGTTCCACAGCAAACTTGCGGTCTTCGTCGGAGGCGAAGACGGGCAGCAGGGGTTGGTCTTCGGTCGACTCTTCGGTGAAGCGCTTGATGGTCTTGAGCACGAAAGAGTCCACGATTTCCTTGTCGTCGTTCCAATAGAGGCTGTGGTCCTCAATCAGATTGTCGAAATCCTCATTGTTGCAGATGCAGGTCTTGTAGAGTTTGCGTATCACCTCGCGGTCGGCTTCGTATGAGAAATCTTCTTTCGTCAGATAGAACTGGAAAATCTCGCTCTCGAGAAATTGCGTATAGAGTTTTTTGATGAAAGCCTCTTCTTCCACCCAGTCTTTCTTTTGGCTCGTCCGGTAGTCGAGGAGCACCTTGTTGGCGGCCAGCTGCACGAGGAACTGGTTGGCAGCAAAACGTCCGTCGACCGAAAGTCCCTGCAAATTTGTGCCAAGACGCTGGTTGCGAGCACGGCTGACTTCCTCTTTTTTCTCAGCCACATTCTTCAAATCTATCAGAATTGTCAGCAGATATTCGTACAAATCGTATGCCTTGTTCAGGCTGAACATGAGTTCTTTTTCGGCAACCTCTATTGTCTTGCCTTCGTTTTGGTAATAGGCATAAATAAGCTGAACGACCTTCAGCCTTATCAATTCTCTATTAATCATACCGTGTGTGATACTGGCTTAAATATTTTGTGCAAAGATACAAATATTTTCTGTGCCAACTATGATTGGCCATATTTTAAGACCTAAAAAAGGGCTTTTATCTTGAAAAGAAAGCCGAACCCAGGGGCGTACAACCGTTTTTACATGATTTAAGATTTGACCGAAAGTTGGCGCAACCATATACAAAAAAAGCCAATTGGGCGATTTTAGGCATTTGTTTTTGGTGTTTTGGGAAATTGCTCGCAAATTTGCACTACAAAACAGTGGTTCTGGGTTGGCATTCAAAGCGCGACGAAGCCGTCCACTGTCCAAAGCAACACAACATTTCTATCTCTATTTTTATTAATTCATCGAATCTTATATGAACGAGCAGGTAAAGGGAAAAACAGAGAGCGACATGCTCTTCTCAAAAGCGGTCAAGGCCGGAAAGCGCATCTACTACATCGACGTCAAGCAGGACCGTCACGGCGAGTCCTACCTGTCCATCACAGAAAGCAAGCGTGTCAAGGAAGGCACTGAGGAGTCGCGCCCCGTCTTCGAGAAGCACAAGATTTTCCTCTATCGCGAGGACATAGAGAAGTTCATGAACGCCATGGAAGCCGCCATCCAGTTCACGCAGGAGAACTGCGGCGAACTGTCGCGCAACTTCGGCAGCAGCAGCCACAACGACTTCTACTCCGAAGGCCAGATTTCCAACTCGAGCGCCAGCGATCCCGAGGACGACGAAGAAGACCTGCTCCACAAGTCGGCCAGCGACTTCCGCCTCGACATCGACTTCTGAGGCGCGCACAGCATCCGCACACATCATATCTATTATATTTCAGGCTTGGGCATTCGTTTTTCATAAAGTTCCTTTCGCGAGTGCCTAAGCCTTTCTTTTTCAGCCCGTGCGGCACAAAAAGTTCGGCAAGAGTTTGCGCGTCTGAAGAGAAATGCGTACTTTTGCACCCGATTTGTCCTCCCGAGGCCAGGTAAGGCCCCGCGTGTGATGGCGAATTAAGCAATCAACCACTTAATTTAGAGTAACACAAACAATTAAATCATGAAGCAAATTTCAATCAACGGTACGGTTCGTACCGACCTCGGCAAGAAGGCCGCCAAGGCCATCCGCAACAGTGGCAACATCCCCTGCGTAATCTACGGCGAGAAGAGAGGCGAAAACGGTCTGCCCGAAGCCATCCACTTCACCGTAAACGAAAAGGAAATCAACAAGCTCATCTACACGCCCCACATCTACCTCGTTGACATCAACATCGACGGCGTAGACCACAAGGCCATCCTCAAGGAAGCCCAGTTCCACCCCGTAAAGGACAACGTGCTCCACGTTGACTTCTACGAAGTACACGCCGAAAAGCCCATCGTTATGGGTGTGCCCATCGCTCCTCAGGGTCTGGCAGACGGTGTACGCGCCGGTGGTCGCCTCATCACGATGGTACGCAAGCTCAACGTGAAGGCCCTCTACAGCGCCATCCCCGAAAAGCTCAACATCGACGTGACGAAGCTCCAGCTCGGCAAGAGCATCAAGGTGGGCGACCTCAGCTTCGAAGGTCTCGAACTCGTTACCCCGAAGGAAGTCATTGTCTGCACCGTCAAGATGACGCGCGCCGCTATGGGTGCCGCCGCTGCCGCTGCCAAGGCATAATCCGAACGACAATAAGTTTCACCCCTGACGACGTGAAAAGTCTTTTCAGATGGCTCTTCCCGAAGAGCAACCGACGCGCAGGGGCTGACACCGTAACAGAAGACCCGCAAATGAACTTTCTGATTGTGGGGTTGGGAAATATCGGCAACGAGTATGCCCGCACCCGCCACAACATAGGATTCAGAGTATTGGACGCCTTGGCTAAGGCGTCCAATCTCGTATTCGAGGACAAGCGTTACGGCGCAGTCGCCACGCTCAAAGTCAAGAACCAAACGCTCATCCTGCTCAAACCGTCCACCTACATGAATCTCTCGGGCAACGCCGTGCGCTACTGGATGAACGAGAAGAAGATTCCGCTCGAGAACCTCCTCGTGGTGGTCGACGACCTCGCCCTCCCCTTCGGCCAGCTCCGCATGAAGCCCAGCGGCAGCGAGGCAGGCCACAACGGGCTCAAGCACATCACGTCCGTACTCGGCACGCAGCAGTACGCCCGCCTGCGCTTCGGCATCGGCAACGACTTTCCGCGCGGCGGACAAATCGACTTCGTGCTCGGCGAGTTCACCGACGAAGACCTCCAGACGATGGACGCGCGCCTCGACGTGGCGTGCGAGATGGTGAAGAGCTTCGCCCTCTCCGGCATCCAGTTCACGATGAACCACTTCAACAAGAAATAACCAAACCGCACCCTCATGGAAGCCCGACTCGACAAATGGCTCTGGGCGGCGCGCATCTACAAGACGCGCACCCTCGCCGCCGACGCCTGCAAGAACGGCCGCATCACCATCAACGGCGCACAGGCCAAGCCTTCGCGCACGGTGAAAGCGGGCGACGAGGTGGGCGTGCGCAAGTCGCCCGTCACCTACACCTTCCGCGTGCTCCAGCCCATCGAGAAGCGCGTGGGCGCCAAACTCCTTCCCGACATTCTCGAGAACATCACCGCGCCCGAGCAATACGAGCTGCTCGAAATGAGCAAAATCAGCGGTTTCGTGAACCGCGCCCGCGGCACGGGCCGCCCCACCAAGAAGGACCGCCGCGCGCTCGACGACTTCACGGGTCCCACTTCGCTCAGCGACGAGGTCGACACGGGGCTCAACTTCAGTTTCGGCTTCGACTTCGACGACGAGGAGGAAGAATAAGTCCACTCCTTATTAATATATAGCCTCATTCTATATAAAAACGCCATGCAGGAAGAAAACTCCAATCCCCAACCCGAGCACCGACCCAAATCGAAGGGGCAGGACATCGTCTGCAACCTTCTGACGTTCGTCGGACTGGTAGCAGTCGTACTCATCGGCGGCAGCGCCATCCTCTTCGGCGGTTCTGACGAGGCGCAGGCGGAACAATCGCTCCCAGGCGAAACAACCGGCGCGCTCACTGCGGGCGACGCCGCCGACGACGCTTCCGAAGACGCCCAGCGCGCCATGCCCGAACTGGTGGTCGAAGACTTCCCCGTGGACACGACTTCACACGCCAAAACAAAACGTGACTCCACGCTCGCTGCCGATTCCACCGCCCACGTTCATCCCACTGACTCGTTGGGTCACGTCACCGATTCGGCGACGCACGCCGCCCACTCTGCCCACCGCGACAAAAAGTCGGGCGCTACTGCCCACGATTCCGTCGCGCCGCACACCTCCTCCCACACCGTCGGGACAGCAGAGAGGCACGCCCCAAGCGATTCGCTGATTGCACACTGATACCCCACACGACCGAGCAGCCACAAGCCACTCGGTCGTTTTCTTTTTCTATTGCGACTGGTCGGAAAGGAAACACTAAGTGAAAAACCAAATTTTTTCCTTCTGAAATTGCAACTTAGAGCAGGGTCTTTGCAACTTAGTCCTGAGTTTTTGGAAAATATCTCTGTGATACTTCTCCAAAAGCTCAGGACTAATTCTAAAAAGCTCAGGACTAATT
>JAUNOO010000068.1 GCA_030531095.1 Bacteroidales bacterium | reverse complement strand
AAGCGCTACATTATCGAGTGCATCAACGAACTGTTGAAGAACAAGGCGAATCTGGGCACTCACGCCACCGCTCCATACACAATTTCATAATGAACATCTGTGGGGCACTGACTGCCTATTGCTTCTTTGACAACAAGCCCGAGGCACTGCCGGTACACATAGAGGAAACCAGACAACTCGCACTTTTCTAATTTTCTTATCCCGAACTCGCGTATATATAGGGGAGAAGAATGAAGTCAGTCGCGGAAGTCGGTGGGGCTGGCGCCGAGGTAGTTCTTGACGTAGCGGCTGAAATAGGCGGGCGAGGAGAAACCGAAGATGTCGGAAATCTGGACGAAGGTGAGCGACTTGTCGCGCAGCATGCGGGAAATGTCGAGCGAGGTGTAGCTGTTTATCCAGTAGTTGGCGGGGTAGCCACTGACTTTGTTGGACACTTCGGACAGGTATTTGGCGGTGACGCAGAGTTTGTCGGCGTAGTAGCTCACCTCGCGGTGGCGGCGGTAGTCGCCGTTCTCGAGCATGGCGAGGAAGCGGTTCATGACCGTGGCCGTCTGGGTGGAAATGTCCTGCTCGTCGTAGAGTTGCGAATGGAAGTCGAAGAAGTCGAGAATCATGGTCTGCACGGCGTTTATCATCACTTCCTCGTAGAAGCGGTGGGTGGGCGTGGCGAGGCGGAGTTCGAGGACGTCGAAATCGCGGCGGCAGACGGTCTGCTGCTCGGGCGTGAGGTGCATGACGGGGTTGAGGAAGAGGGCGAGCGAGCCCTTTGTGCCGTAGTTGCTCTGCGGCGTACTGAGTTTGATGAAGCCCGTGGTGACGTAGATGACCTTGACGCGGAAATCGGGCGAGGGCGTGACGCGCGCCATGAGTTTGCCCTTGCGCACAATCATGACGTCGCCCTGGCTCAGGGTGAACTGGCGACCGTTGAACAGGAAACTGCACGACCCGCCGAGGCATAGGGCGTGGGCCAGATAGTCCTCGTAGGGCGGTGTGCCGACGCCCGACAGGTTGTCGGCTATTTTGACTTGCTGAAACTGTTCCATCGAGAGAGGTTTTGGGCAAAGTTAATCATTTCGCGGAATCTGCGGCAGGGCGCGGCAGGAGTTTTTTGCCACGAGCCAGAAGCCGTTTCTTCAATCCGTCATGCGGTCAGTCCATCGTTTTCAGAGCCGACCCGCCGAAGACGTCACTCATGGTCATGGCGCTGAGCGCGCTGTCAATCTGTTCCACCTCATCGGGCGAGAGCAGCACGTCGGCAGCACCGATATTCTCCTTCAGTCGGCAGAGATGGCGCGTGCCCGGGATGGGGACAATCCAAGGGTGCTTGCAGAGCATCCACGCGAGCGACACTTGCGAGGGCGTGGCGTGCTTGGTCTCGGCGAGGGCGTCGACAAGGGCGAGCAGGTCGTGGTTCTTGGCGTAGCTCTCGCGGCGGAACTGCGGCATGGCGGCGCGGTAGTCGGTGGCGGCGTCGAAGATGTCGGCAGGCGAATAGCAACCCGAAAGCAGTCCGTTGGCAAGGGGCGAGAAGGCCACGAAACCCACGCCGAGTTCCTCGAGAACGGGGAAGAGCGCCTCGTGCCAGCGCGCCATCATGGAGTAGCGGTTCTGGACGGCGGCGACGGGGCAGACGCGGTGGGCGCGGCGCAGGTAGTCTTCGGTGGTTTCGGAGATGCCCCAGTGCAGGATTTTGCCTTCGCGGATGAGCGAAGCCATGGTGTCCGCCACGACTTCGGGCGTGACGGCGGGGTCGATGCGGTGCTGGTAGTAGAGGTCGATGTGGTCGGTGCGGAGTCGCGCGAGCGAGGCCTCCACCGAGGCGCGGATGGTGGCAGGCGACGAGTCGGGGATGAGGGCGTGAGGGCCGTCGGCGGTGGGATTGTCGAATGTGAGTCCGAACTTCGTGGCAAGGACGATGCGGTCGCGGAAGGGGCGCAGCGCTTCGCCGAGGAGTTCCTCATTGTCGTGCGGGGCGAGGGGAGTGCCGTAGATTTCTGCCGTGTCGAAAAAGGTATAACCCATATCGAACGCCTCCGCCAGCAGTTCCGTCATTTCACGCTTGTCGGCAGGCGCGCCGTAGCCGTGGCTCATGCCCATGCAACCGAGTCCGACGGCGGAGACGCGAAGGCCACTCATGCCCAATGTTCTACATTTCATGTCTTTACGCTTTTACGTTTTGTAATGGCCGTGCGGTCTGCCTGCCCAATGCCCTCTAGTGCGGTGGAAGAGGCGGCGGGGAAGAACCACGCGGCTCGTTGTAACTTGCTGGTGCAAAGTTACGCCTGCGCCGCCACACGTTTTTTACCCTAAATGCGGACGGTTTTTCAATTTTTACAGAAAGCGGCGGACGAGGGGCGCGTTTTTCCTCCCCCACCCTGCCCGGCGGGGCTTTCGGGTCAATATTAGTGTGCCCGACGTCGCTGTTCTAATAAAAATCATTATCTTTGTAGAGCCTGCGCCGACGCGGGGCAGACGATTTGGCCGCACGCCTGCGCCTTATTTTATGGGCACCCACTCCTTATTATATATAGGTCTCAAATTTTAGACCTCAAATATATTTCGACTTCAAAAAACACGGAAGGACCAGATGACACGCTATTTCCTCAAGGTGGACTACCCTCGGGACGACTTCAACGCCGAAGGGAAAGCTCCGGCAGATGTGAACCGCATCCTGTCGGGCGCGGGCTATGAGGCACTGACGCTGACGGTCTCGACCAACGAGCTCTTCGGCGGACTGCTGTCACGACCGGCGTGCCGCCGCGTGGCGCGCTGTCTGGGGGCGGGCGACACACTCTTCGTGCAATACCCGTTCTACATTCCCTGCGCACGCTACCTGAGCCGTCGGCTACTGGCGTGTGGAGCGCACTTGCAGGTGCTGGTGCACGACCTCGACGCGCTGCGCGGTGGACGGGAGGAGTCGGTGGAACTGATGAAGGCAGCGGACTGCCTCGTGGTGCACACCGAGGCCATGAAGGACTTTCTGGCGGCGCAGGGCTTCGACGCGGCACGCATACGGGTGCTCCATTTCTTCGACTACCTCATCAGCCACGAACGGCAAGCGCCGTTGGCGTTCGGCACACGCATTGCTTTCGCTGGCAACCTCTGCAAGAGCGCGTTCCTGAAGCGGTTGCACACTGAGACGGCGCTGAGCACGCTGCAATTTGACCTCTTCGGCGCCGAGTGCCCCGAGGGCGTGACGGGGGCGAACGTGACCTACTGCGGACGCTTCAAGCCCGACGACCTGTCGACGCTGACGGGCGACTGGGGACTGGTGTGGGATGGCGAGGACACGGCAACTTGCCGCGGCGGCCACGGACTGGGTCTCTACCTGCAATACAACGCCTCCCACAAACTGTCGCTCTACCTCGCAGCGCGGATGCCGCTCATCGTCTGGGCGAAGTCGGGTCTGAGCGACTACGTGACGCGCCACCACTTGGGCATCGCGGTGAACGCACTCTCCGAAATCCCCACCCGTATCGCCGCCATCACGCCCGAAGAACGGCAGAGGATGGAGACCGCCCTCGACGCCTACAGCCGCAAGGTGACGCGCGGCGAGATGCTGCAGACGGCGCTGGGGATAAATTGAGGGGAATTTGCCTGTTTCTGTTTTTCTTCTGACGCACGCCACCCCTGCCACTATCATTTTGGTATAGAGGCACTCAAAAAACACGACTGCTATCTACAGAAAAACAATGAATACTCATAGAACTTGATGTTTTCCATGTCCATTCTGGTTTTCTGAATCCTAGAATCCTCACCGAGCAGCAGGCTCAGGAAGTTCCAAAACGTTGCTCTGTGGTGGCGGTAACGCAGATGCGCCATCTCGTGGAGGATGACGCTATCCATATCACGTTCCTTGAAAAACATGATTCGGGGAGAGAGGGCTATATGGTTGAACGCCGTGCAATAGCCCAGAGTGCTCCCACGCAAATTCTTGACGCTTACTCCTTTTGAATACAAACCATACTTTTGTTCAAATTCATGAAGCCGATGCGGAAGGACGATGCCAGCAACCGTATAAACGTAGTCACGAATCTGGCACCGCAACCACGACTGCAACCGCTTGTTGTCCCAATCTGTATCCGCCCGATAGTAGAAGAACAGATGCCCTTCAGCATAATGAGTGGCAACGGCACACAAGCGGTTTAGCGAGAAACAGTTCTTCGGCATTTCTGCCAGACTCTTCATTCGCTCCAGAAATGCGGGAGGGCAAGCCTCCCACGTGATACAGAGATATTTTGTTGCCAGACGGGACTGCGGACTAATGCGGAATTTCTTCATTTGAAGATGTTGATATACTGCTTGATGTCACGCTCGCTGAAAAGCAATCGCATAGCCCCCTGCATCAAATCTGTGCGACGAATGTCGTCGGGAGCCATGATTTCAGTATGCGAAGCGAAGTCCGTCAGGCGGTTGAAGAGTTGCCAGACTGTTATCTGAGACATCATCCTCTCACTGTGCCCATGCTCTACTCCTGCCTGCTTGTACATTTCCGACGTAGCATTGAATCCTGTTACGTCCTCTGCAACAGCGTCCTCTACACCGTTGCGAAGCATCATCCGCCTCGCCAAGAACAACTCGTTCAGCGAAGCTGTTGAAGCGTTGGCAATCAGCGCATTCTCCTTTATTTCTTTGATGTTGCGGTTGTAAAGTCCACTCCCCATTGGATTGCTGATGAAGTCACGCACGCTGTCACTTGCGATATTGGTAATTGCGTTCAGACGATGCTCCTGCAATTCGGTCGCCCCATTGCTGCAGACCAGCCGTTCGATATAGTTGCCTATTTCCATTCCGCCCAAATCCCAACGCATGTAGAATCCGTTCTTCATGAACTCGTCGTCCTCGAAGAACACGTCATATTCCGGATGTACGGGATAAAGTTTTGCGACTATTCCCATCGTGCTGCGCTGGTACTGGTGAAGTTCTCTGATTTCATAACTGTTCTTGTCGGCGAATGTTTCCAACACACTGAAAAAGGCTTCCATGGGCACAGGTTCGTCCTTGACAGGAACGATGCCATCAACAATGCCGTCCTTCGTATTGGCTATCAGCGCGAATTTCTCTGGTTTCTTCACACAACTGGCCAGCATGTTGCGAAAATCTGTAACCGTCTCCTCACCATAAGTTTGTCTGAGACCTTTCTTCTGCTGCGCTTTGAGTCCGATGTGTCTGTCTAACTGTTGCTGGACATAAGCAGAGACGGCGAAGGATGTGCCACACACTTTATAAATGTTGTCTCCTTGGGCAAACACCTCTTCCTTGGCAAATACCCGATACGGCTCTTGTGCGGCAAGCAGTTTGTCTCGTTTCTGTTGATAGTCATTCTGCGTCATCTTGATTGAGATTTATGTTGTTGAACAATTCGGTGAATCTGTCTGCATAGTTGTGAAGATTGCTACTCACTTCGTTCTGCAATTTTTTCAGTTGCCGGTCATTCTCAAGGCGTACCTTGTCGAAAAAGACATCGCCAGTCTGACTGAGATTGTAGTAGAGTTTCACGCCCACATCGCCCCTTCGGTGTTTTGAGAAGGTCACATAGCGATCTGAATAGATGTTCCTCGGGTTGTCCAGACGCAGTTCCATCATGGCTGTAATACTATGCTTCAAGCGGTTGCTCCCGATGAAGGCACCCGATTTTGTGACTTGCTGAATGGTGAGAAAGGTCGTGTTGACCTGTCGGTTGTTCTGTGCCTTGTTCTGCTTCTTGATAATGGAGAGTAGCATGCTTTCCGTCTTGCGCATGGTGAGGTCTTCCTCTTCCTTCACAATACCCTGCAATTCGTAGAAGGAGTCAATGGCCACGATGTCCCAGCCCTCGGCAAGCACTTTTTCGATGGTCGCGAGGCTGTGGCTGTTGCCTTCAAAGTCGCCCTCAATGAAGAGGATGTCTATATCTGCAAACTTCGGATAGCGCTGCACATAGATGGCAAGGTCTATCTCGTTCATCTCGGCACTGATGAACAATATTTTCGTATCAGGTTGCAAGGTCTTGAAATTGGCAATCATATCCAGAATGATAGTAGTCTTGCCCACCCCGGGGTCGCCAATAATCATATAGTTCACCCCTTTCGGCAATCCTTTGTAGCTGCACAGCAGTTCGTCCAATGGGGTGCCGGAAAGGTAGTTGATGAAGAACTGCGGGTCAAACTCCACATTTTTCATTCGCACTATTTTCCCTGTCAAATCCATTCTTTTGCCTATTTGAATCAGCGGCAAAAGTATGTGGATGCTGTCCCAGAACGTGGGTCATCAATAAGAAAATCGCTTGGGAATCTCACTTATAACTTTTCCTTATCCCCAGTTCGGGATAAGAAAGTGGTCTATAAAATGGCAATCTTGAAATATACTGGTAAAAAGAAAGAAGTTACCGCGCGCAGAGTGCGATAACTTCTTTTCGTTTTATTCTATCTTCGAGAGCCAGGTACGCGTATCCGTCCATTAATGGCAGAAATCATTATTGTTTCATGTATTTGATTGCAACTTATACTCCGTGGTCATACTCTCCCCGCCTCAATTGCGCCAATAAAACAAAAAGGTAGTTACTTATTATCGTAACTACCTAATATTTAGCGTGGTGCCACCAGGAATCGAACCGGGGACACAAGGATTTTCAGTCCTTTGCTCTACCAACTGAGCTATGGCACCTTGCTGTTTTGCGAGTGCAAAGATAGTGCTTATTTTTATACTGACAAATTATTTGGCGGACTTTTTACAAAAGTTCTGAAAATTCAGGGAGAGGATTGGAGAGGGAGATTTGCAGAAGGCTTTGAGGGACAATGGTTTATATGGAAGTGGGGATTGGATAACGAAAAACGGCGCGCTGTGGTGGGCGTGCCGTTTTTTCATTGCGTAGGGAAGGGTCTTAGCGGAAGAATAGGGGTATTTTCAGAGGCACATCTTGAAAATAGCTTCAATGTCAGCCTGCGCCAAAGGTTTGAAACCAGGGAGGACACCGCCAGCACACGATTTGCGCGCCATGACGGGGAAGTCCTTTTCCAGAATGCCCACTTCGGTGAAGGTTGACTTCAAGCCGAGGGTGCCGAAGAGAAAATCGGACAGTCGGGCAATGCCCTGACGGGCAATGGTCATAGGCTCCTGCGCGGCGTCGATGCCAAAGACGTTGACGCCAAACTGCACATACTTGGAGACGGTGGTCTCGTCGAGGCAGTAGGTCATCCAGCGCGGGGTGAGGATAGCGAGGCCGAGGCCGTGGGTGATGTCGTAGATGGCGGAGAGCTCGTGTTCCATGGGGTGGCAACTCCACGCCTGCATCTTGCCGCCGTTGACAAAACCGTTGATGGCCCACGACGACGCCCACATCAGGTTGGCGCGCGCCTCATAGTTGTCGGGCTCTTTCATGGCGATGGGGGCGAACTTGATGATGGTCTTCATCAGGCCTTCCATAAAACAATCGAGCATGAAGAGGTCCTGCTCCATGTTGAAATAGACTTCGAGGATGTGCGACATCATGTCCGCCGCGCCGCAAGCCGTTTGATAAGGGCTGACGGTGAAGGTGGCGGTGGGGTCGAGGAAAGACACCTTGGGCAGCATGGGCGCAGCGATACGGCCAATCTTGTCACTCGTTTCGGGATTGCTGATGACACCGCCGGCATCCATTTCAGAACCGGTTGCCGACAGCGTGAGAACAGAGATGATGGGCAGTGCCTTCTCGATGGGCGCCCACTTTTCGCTCAAGAAGTCCCACGGGTCATGGTCCACGCAAGCCCCTGCCGCCATAAACTTTGTGGCATCAATGGTGGAACCGCCGCCCACGGCAAGGAGCACGTCAATGTGGTGTTTCTTGCAGAGCTGCGCGCCGCGGCGCACGCTGTCGATGCGCGGATTTGGTTCTATACCTGAGAGTTCCACAACCTCAAAACCGCCGGCGTTGAGCAGCGCAATGATTTTGTCGTAGAGCCCGATCTTCTTAATTGAACCGCCGCCGTAAGTGAGCAGCACGCGCTTGCCAAATTTGGCCAGTTCTTCGGGGAGATGCTGGAGCTGGTCTTTGCCGAAATAGACCTTGACGGGAATGTCGTAAACAAAGCTGTTCATAATATGAAAGTATTTGGGTTTGAATGATTTTCAGTTTCGTCGCTTTTGCAGAGAGATGCCTCATGGGCGGAGCGGGCCGTAGAAATAAGACGCAGTGGCTCCGCCGTCTACGAGGAAATCCGAGCCCGTGATGAAGGCGCCCTTCTGAGTCATGAGCAGTTCGGCCACATTGGCCACCTCGTCAGCCGTACCCGGACGACCGGCGGGGCATTTGGCAAACATATTCTTGTAGAAGTCGCCGCGCGGGCCGTTAAATTCGTCGAGAGCCAACGGTGTCACGATGATACCAGGTGAAATTGAATTGATACGTGCGCCGCGCTCGCCCCATTTCACGGCTTCGGCCATGACGCGCTTCACGTTGCAGCGCTTGGCCAGTTGGTAGGCGTGGAGCGTGTCGCGGACGTTGGCAGGCTGGAGCAGGTCGAGCGCGAGGAGTTGGTCGGTGGGCGTCGTGGCCAACTGTTCGTCCTCAGCTGGGGTGAGGGCTGGCATTCGGTGACCCGACTGACTGGAGATGGTAACGCCCACGCCGCCGGGTTTGATGACGCGGCCCACTTCCTCAAGCAGCACGGCCGTGCCGTAGAGGTCGACGCGCAGGATAGCTTCGACGGAAGCCTGACTGGGCGACACACCAGCTGCGTTGACAAGCATAGCTATCTCGCCCCACAGCTGTGCCCCAGCGATGGTGGCGCGTATCGACTCGCGCGAGCCCAAGTCGGTCACCACGGGCTCAGCGTCAAAGCCGGCCTTGAGCAGTGTGTCGGCTATCTGTTCGGCGTGGTCAGCCTTCTTGTCGCCAACCACAATCTTCATGCCGCTGCCCACGCGACGGGCGATGGCCACACCTATCTGGCCTGCACCTATCAAGAGCAAAACTTCTTTCTTCATATTTGCCATACATTATTATATATAGGAGTAAGTCCCCCACCCTCGCCCAATATGGCGCAGGTTTCATGTCTGCAAAATTAGAAACTATTTGCCCATACCGCATTATCCGAATTACATTTTGAATTACCTGAATTACTTTTTCGCCGAAAGCCTCCCGCGCCGCAGATAAAGTGCTCTGCGCCGCAGCACCCGCAGCCCGCGCATGGGCTTATACGTTTTACTGAATCTGTTACCCCGATTACGCTTTTTGAAAAAGGGGCGACATAACTTACGCTGAAAACCACTAACTTTGCTACAGAAAACCAAAACCCAAGACCCTGTATGGACAAGGCTTTACTCAACATCGAGACCGTCAAGGCCTACAACGAAATGCTCGGCGTCGAGACGCTCCATCCGCTGGTGAGCGTCATCGACCTGTCGAAGGCGAAGCCCATGCGCCACATGCGCCACACGTTCAGCTTCTACACCATCTACCTGAAGGACGAGAAGAACTGCGAACTCATCTACGGCCGCCAGCGCTACGACTACGAGAAAGGCTCGGTGGTGTGCCTCGCCCCGGGGCAGGTCATCGGCGTGGAGGACACCGGCGAAGAGTTCCAGCCCAAAGGGTGGGCGCTCTGCTTCGACCCCGAGTTCATCCGCGGCACGTCGCTCGGGCGGCACATCAAGGAGTATACCTACTTCTCCTACGCCGTCAACGAAGCGCTCCACCTCTCCGACCAGGAGCGCGAAGTGTTCCTCGACTGCCTCAGCAAAATCAGTCACGAACTCGCCCACAATATCGACCGCCTGAGCCGCCGGCTCATCGCCACCAACATCGAACTGCTCCTCGACTACTGCCTGCGTTTCTACGAACGCCAGTTCATCACGCGCAAACCCGCCAACCGCGACATCCTCACGCGCTTCGAACGCCTGCTCGACGACTATTTCGTCCGCCACGACGCGCGCCGCAACGGTCTGCCCACGGTGCGCCACTGCGCCAGCGAGCTCTGCCTCTCGCCCAACTACTTCGGCGACCTCATCAAGCGCGAAACGGGCAGGACGGCGCAAGAGTTCATCCAGTTCAAAGTCATCGACCAGGCCAAAGAACTCACCCTCGACCCCGAGCGCTCCATCAGCGAAGTGGCGTACGAGTTGGGCTTCCAATATCCCGCCCACTTCACGCGTTTCTTCAAGAAGATTGTGGGACTGACGCCCCAGGAATACCGCAACCATTCGTTCACCGCATAAACATCTCATCCACAAAAACATGGAAGCATTCACCATAGACCTCCGCAAGGCCGACGAGGCCGAAATTGAGGAAGGCAAACGCTGCGCCGAACTCTGTTTCAAAATCAACCACACCATGCCCACCTCCGCCGAATACCACGAACTGGTTCGCGAACTCTTCGCAGGCCAAATCGGCGAGGGCAGTCGCATAATGTCGCCCGTCACCGTGGTGCGCGCAAAGAACGTCCACATCGGTCGCAACGTCGTCATCATGAACAACGCCCTCTTCATGGCAGCCGGCGACATCACCATCGAGGACGACGTGCGCGTAGCAGCCAACGCGCAACTCATCTCGAACAACCACGACCTCTACGACCGCGACATCCTCACCTGCAAGCCAGTAGTCCTCAAGCGCAACTGCTGGATTGGCGCAGGCGCAAGCATCCTGCCCGGCGTAACGGTGGGCGAAAACGCCGTCGTCGGAGCAGGCGCCGTCGTCACGAAGGACGTGGAGCCCAACACCGTTGTAGGCGGCAACCCTGCGCGCCTCATCAAGCGGTTCTGACTGCCGAGGGCGAAAACGGGACTACTTTTGTCCCTGTCATAAAAATGGAGAGTAGATTGATTTCTACCCTCCATTTATTTTAGGAATGACATACTTGTTGTCCCTTATAAATATACCAATATTCCAGATAAGTAAACACTTACTGCTATAAAAATCGCTAGACAATAAGACCACGGATATGTATTTTCTTTTTGGGAACGACATACAAGTTGTCCCTGAATGGAAAATATCACACGGATTCACTCAAATTAGATAGAGATGTCCACATAAAATTCGTGTGCATAGTCCATATATGTGCCGATAATTTGCACGAGGAAAAAGATATGTTTTTCCCTTTCCAAAAAAGTTCTGGGCTAATTTAAATTAGTCC
>JAUNOO010000140.1 GCA_030531095.1 Bacteroidales bacterium | reverse complement strand
AGTTAAAAAACTGGCAAAAGCTTGGTTGGAGACATAGAATGCTCAGGACTAGTTTAAATTTGCACTGAACTAATTTCTGAAAGTTCTGGTGAAGCTCAAAAACGCTCGGACGGAGTCTTCGGTGGCGCGGACGTGGGTTCCGGCCGACGGGGTTGGGCAAGACAAAGCAGTGCCCCGACCGTCGCGAGAAGGACGGCCGGGGCACAATGCTTTATTATATATAGGTGTTATGTCGCTCAGTTTTGGTCGTAGGCGTGCTTGGGGTAGTCGAGCGTGTAGTGGAGGCCGCGGCTCTCCTTGCGCTCAATGGCTTGGCGCGTGATGAGGTAGCCCACGTTTATCATGTTGCGCAGTTCGCAGATGTCGGGCGTGGCCTTCACGCGCTTGAAGAGTTCCTCCGTCTCCTCGTAGAGCAGGTCGAGGCGCGTCCAGGCGCGCTTGAGGCGCAGGTCGCTGCGAACGATGCCCACGTAGGACGACATGATTTGTCCCACCTCGCGGGCGTCCTGTGCGATGAGCACCTTCTCCTCGTTGGTCATCGTGCCCTCGTCGTTCCATTCTGGCACGCGGTCGTTGAAGGTGTATTCGTCAATGTGTTCCAGCGTGTGGCGGGCGGCAGCGTCGGCGTAGACCACAGCCTCGATGAGCGAGTTGGACGCCAGGCGGTTGCCGCCGTGCAGACCCGTGCAGGAGCATTCGCCCACGGCGTAGAGGCGGTGGATGCTGGAGCAGGCGTTGAGGTCCACCTTGATGCCGCCGCAGAGGTAGTGGGCGCAGGGGGCGACGGGGATGTATTGGCGCGTGATGTCGATGCCGATGGAAAGGCACTTGGCGTAGATGTTGGGGAAATGGTGCTTGGTCTCCTCGGCAGGCTTGTGCGTCACGTCGAGGCAGACGTGGTCGATGCCGTGAATCTTCATTTCCTTGTCGATGGCGCGTGCCACGATGTCGCGCGGGGCGAGCGAGAGGCGCTTGTCGTACTTCTGCATGAACTCCTCGCCGTTGGGCAATCGCAGGATGCCGCCGTAGCCGCGCATCGCCTCGGTGATGAGGTAGGCGGGGTGCGTCTCTCCCTGATGGTAGAGGGCTGTGGGGTGGAACTGGATAAACTCCATGTCCTTCACCGTCGCCTTGGCGCGATAGGCCATGGCTATACCGTCGCCCGTGGCGATGTTGGGGTTGGTGGTTGTGGCGTAGACCGCGCCGCAGCCGCCCGTAGCCAGAACAGTGACGCGCGACAGGAAGGTGTCGATTTTCTTCGTGTCAGGGTCGAGGATGTAGGCGCCGTAGCATTCGATGTCGGGCGTGCGTCGCGTCACCTCCACGCCCAGATGGTGCTGCGTGATGATTTCTACGGCGAAGTGGTTCTCGAGCAGCGTGATGTTGCGCGTGCGCTTCACCGCCTCGATGAGGCCGCGCTGAATTTCGAAGCCTGTGTCGTCGGCGTGGTGCAGGATGCGGAATTCAGAGTGTCCGCCCTCGCGGTGCAGGTCGAACGAGCCGTCCTCGGCCTTGTCGAAGTTGACGCCCCACTGCAGCAAGCGCTCAATGCCCGCCGGTGCGTTCTTCACCACCTGCTCCACCGCTTGCGGGTCGCTGATGTAGTCGCCCGCCACCATCGTGTCCTTGATGTGCTTCTCGAAGTCGTCGACCTTGAGGTTCGTCACCGAGGCGATGCCGCCTTGCGCCTTGGCCGTATTGGCTTCTTCAATCGTCGTCTTACAGACGAGAGCCACCTTGCCTTTGCCCGAGGCGGCCATCTGGAGGGCGTAACTCATTCCGGCCACACCGGAACCAATTACCAGAAAATCAAACTTGCGTATCATCTGTGTGCGTTGGCTAATGCATTGACTGATATAATCCGCGAAGTTACGCAAGTTTTTCGAGATTAGGCGGCTGCGAAGGGGGAAATCGCACGCGCAGAACGATTCTCAGCCAAACTGTTGCTATTGAAAAAGTAGACACAAGATGGTAGAAAAAGAAAAGAAGTTGTATC
>JAUNOO010000067.1 GCA_030531095.1 Bacteroidales bacterium | reverse complement strand
CAGATAGTCCTATAAAAATTGGGCTCATAGCCCATTTATGTGCCAATAATTTGCAAGAGGACAACAGGTATATCGTTCCCCTATTAATTCTACCATGATGGATTTCCATCTGAAAAACGAAAGAGACCACCGGACGCGAATCCGATGGTCTCGACTTTAAAATTAGGAAAAGATGTTATTTTACAAGGGCGTTGAGCCATGTGAAAAGTTCGTTGAGGGCGTAGTCGCCAGAATGTGGGCGGTTCCAGGGCAACTTGAAGTTGACGTCCTTGCCTGCGTTCTGCAACTTGGTGGCGAGGTTGATGGGCACGGTGAACGCCGTGTCGCGGTCGCGGGCACCGTGGCGAATGTACCAGTGGGGCGCCACGCTGGAATTTGCGTCAGTGATGAAATTCATCGGATTCATGATGCGTACGAGCTCGGCAATGTGCGCATCAACCGTGGCGGAAGCATCGCCAGTGACTTTGCGCAGGGAGTAGTCGGTGAAGTTGACACTGCTGCCCGTGGCGTCACCAAATTCCTCGTTCTCACCGCTGGCTGAAGCGCCAGCCACGCCCTGACTGTCGAAAGCGGGCGGCGTTTTGAGCGCGATGGTAGAGACGACGTAGTTGAGATAGGTTTCCATGTCGAGGTCGGTGATGTACTCGCCTTTCATGCTCTTCATGATGTTGAGGATGTCGGGCGTGAAACCGCCTTCGCCCGGTCCACCATCACCGGGTCGTCCCATAGGCGGGCCTTGACGGTCACCCATTGGGGGCATACCACCCGAAGGCGGCTGCATGCCTTCACCCATAGGCGGGCGGCTGCCGCCAGGACCTCCCGGGCCGGGGCCGCTCTCGCCGCCATTGACGGGCGCGGAGAAGGACTTGGCGTTGCTGAAGGAGAAACCTAAGGAGTCAGGAATGTCGGCACCGGCATCTTTAGCCTCCTGAGCACTCTGTATGAGGAAGGACTTGACGTAGTTGAGGTAGTTGTCGGCAGTGAGCGGTGTACCGTCAGCAGTTTTGAGATTCAAACTGGCCAAGTATGCGGGATATTGCGCCGCAAGTTCTGCGGAGACTGCAGCCTGCTCATCAGTGACCGGACGACTGACGTTGTTGGTGCAACCATAGAGCCACTCGTAGGCCATGTCAGCATGGTCGAGGTCAATGATGGGGCAGAAGCAGACGGCGGCAAAGATGTCGTCGCGCGTATCGGCTGCGCCCATCGCCTTGAGGTACTTGTCGTAGGCGGGATTGTTACCCGTCGCGCCAAGGAGTGAGGACATTGCACCGCCCGCACTGGTGCCGTCGGTGATGATTTTCTCGGCATCGCCGGGAATTTCTTTGTCGAAGAGGCGGAGATAGCGCACGGCGGCTTTGAGGTCGAGCAGACCTTTAGGGGCGCGCCCCGTGTAGACCTTATTGCCGTCGGCATCGGTCACGACCGAATTGCGGCCGCGCGCACCGGGGATGGCCACGACGTAGCCTTCCGCCAAAGCACGACCCGAAGCGTCGCCGGCATCAATGCCACGCGGCTCGGCTGCCATATAGCCGCCCACATAGTTGGGCATGAAGATGGGTGAAGACTGGTCGGCGCCTTCCGGTACAAAAATGTTCATGTACTGGTAGGTGGAGTCCTCCACGTTAGTAACGTAATAGAGTTTTGTGTAGGCAGTATAGTTCACGACCTTCCCCATGGGCGTCGTGACAGACCCCGCCACGCCTTTTGAAGCGTCGAATGTCAACTCTGACACCGGCTTCGCCACTGCAACGGCACATACACAGGATGCCATCGCAGCAGCTGTTACGAAAGACTTTCTCATTGTTACTGCGTTTGGTAAGCGGTGTAAATTTACTTATTTCATTTTTCCTATCCGCGCTCTATTAGCCTTAATTAGAATTGTTTAGCGGGAAATAAGGGCGCGGGAGAAAAGGACTTGGGCGGGCAAAAAAGAGAGCAGCGCACCCAGAATTTTTTCTGAGTGCGCCGCCCCACATTCTATCGGTAAGGTCTTGCCCTGTTACTTTATGTGTTCGCGAATCTTCTTGAGGTAATCGTTGAGCCCGGCTTCGTCTTTGTTGTCGATGATGCCAATGAGTTCTTTCAGTTCCTCGCGGATTTTCGCAACCTGACCGCTCGTGCGGGGGTTGAAGAGAATTTCGCGAAGCAGACAGTCGTCCTCGCCCAAAACGCCTTTGGCGATGGCCATGTGGCGCTTGAAGGTCGTACCCGGGGCGTCCTGATGCTTCATCACAGCGGCGAAGACGAAGGTGGAAACGAAGGGGATGCCCAAGGAGTAGGCCACCGTGCGGTCGTGCTCGTCGAAGGTGTACTCGCAGATGTGGAGCCCCAAGCGGGAGTAGAGGTCTTTGAAGAAGATGCGACCCATGTAGTCGCCCTCGGTGATGATGATGGCGTTCTCGGTGGAGAGCGCGCCGAGATTGGCGAAAGTAGGACCAAACATGGGGTGTGTGGAGACATAGCGGAGACCGCACTGCTCATAGAACTCCTGCAAGCCGGTCTTCACCGACGCGATGTCGCTGAGGATGCAGTCGGAGGGGAGGTAGGGAATGACCTCGCGGAAAACGTCGAGGGTGTACTTCAGCGTGACGGCATTGATGACCAGTTCGGGCTTGAACTCGCGCACTTCTTCGAGCGCAGTGAAGCGCTCGGTGTTGTACATGAAACGCAAACGCTTGGGGTCTACGTCGTAGACGGCCGTGGTGTGGTCGAAACTCAAGAGGTCGACAAAGAACGACCCCATCTTGCCGGCACCTAATATCAATATACGCATAACTTACTTCGTTTTATTCAGAAATTTCAGAAGGCGCGGAATGCCTTTGGGTCATCCCGCACATTACAGGCCCTTTCCACAATGAGCACAAAAATGTACTTTTCGGCTTGCCTTTGGAGTGTCTTGTCCACAATTTCTGCACTCCTGTTGTTCATAAGATATTTTACCTCCAACCTTTTCCAAGGCAGAGTAATCAAGCCAAGCACCACAACCTATACAATACTTGTGCGTAAGTGCATTATTTATTCCACATGCGCAAGTAACGACTACCTGTGGAAGTTGTGGCACTTTGGCACTGGTAGTTATATCTAAAGGCTCACCACAGCTAAAGCACTCTTTGGCATATATAGAGTTATATGCCCCACATTTACATATTTGTCGTTGCGTTACAACTGGAGGTACGCTACCTCCTTTGTTTTTTTCATTTTGTGGACTATCACCGTTCTCATTATGGTGTTGTACAGGGCTACTTACAATGAGATTGCCGCTTTCCAAGTTTACTTCTATCTTTTGAGCGGGTTCAGTAAACTGCTTACCACAATTAGTGCATACATATAGGATACGTTTGTTGCCATGAAGTCCAAATAGTCCTCCAACAACTCCAAAGGCAGCAATGCCAAGTAATCCTTTTTTAACGCTATATCCTTTCTCTGTTATGTAGAGTTCAGTGCACCCGCACTTTGGACAACATTTGATTACCATACGCTTATCTCCTTATAGTTGTGCCTTATCATCAACACAGATGGTATCAGAGAAAACTTCCCAATCGTTGGCATCTTTGGCAAATATGTGGAAGTACGACTTACCTGTGTCGATGATAATTGTAAGAAGTAAATTCTTCATTTTTCCTTTTTTTGTATTACCCTTTTTTGTAGCATGGCAGTTCTCTTAATTTCTCAGTCCTTATTCATTACTTCAATCTGCTGATGCACGCTCTCTTCGTGGATGGCCTCGAAGACGGTCTTCATAAATTCGGCCGACATGCCGCAGAGTACGCCCTGGGCACCGCGCTTGTCAAGAATTTCAGAGTAGCGACCGGTCTGTACGACGGTCATACCGTGCTCACGCTTGTATTGTCCGATTTCGCGGCTCATGCGCATACGCTTGGCTAGCAGTTCGATGAGGGAGTTGTCCACTTCGTCAATCTGGCGGCGCAGGGCTTCGAGACTTTCGGTGCTCTGCGTGTGGTTGCGGATGATGAGTTTCTCGAGAATGAAGTCGAGTACGTCGGGCGTCACCTGCTGTTTGGCGTCGCTCCATGCCGTATCGGGCGAGCAGTGGCTTTCAATGATGAGACCGTCGAAGCCCAAATCCATGGCCTGCTGACAAAGCGGGGCAACGAGTTCGCGAGCACCGCCGATGTGGCTGGGGTCGCCGAAGATGGGGAGATTGGGGTAGCGGCGATGCAACTCAATGGGGATGTGCCACATGGGAAGGTTGCGGTAGATACGCTTGTCGTAGGAGGAGAAGCCGCGATGGATAACACCGAGACGCTTGATACCTGCGCCGTTGATGCGCTCCAGACCACCAATCCAGAGTTCGAGGTCGGGGTTGACAGGGTTTTTGACGAGGACGGGAACGTCTACGCCCTTGAGCGAGTCGGCGAGTTCCTGCATGGCAAAGGGATTGGCCACGGTGCGTGCGCCTACCCAAAGGACGTCAACGCCAGCACCGAGGGCAGCCTCAACGTGTTTCGGGGTAGCCACTTCGGTGGACACGAGCATACCGAGTTCCTTCTGGACGCGCTGCAACCAGGGCAGACCAACTGTGCCCACGCCTTCGAAGCCTCCGGGTTTGGTACGGGGTTTCCAGATGCCTGCGCGAAAAATCTTGATGCCCTTCTGCGAAAGCTGCGAGGCGGTGTCCATTACTTGCTGTTCCGTTTCGGCCGAACACGGACCGGCGATGATAACGGGGCGCTTCATGTCTACGCCCGGGAAATTCAGGGGTTCTAATTCTAATGCCATATTGTTTTCTTTTTATGAATTATTCGTGTATGATTGTTGTCGTAGATATAACTGCCTGAGCCTGCGGAAGTGGTTCTTTCAAAACACGGCCTTGATGCGCTGGAGCGCTTCGGCGAGTTTGTCCTCCTTGGCGCAGAGGGAAATGCGGATGTAGCGGCTGCCGTTGCTGCCAAATATAAAACCGGGCGTCAGAAATACGCGGGCTTCATGCAGCACCTTTTCGGTAAGCTGCTCCACGTCGGCGTAACTGTCGGGAATGCGTCCCCAGAGGAACATGCCCACTTGGTTTTCATCGTAGACGCAGCCGAGGGCGTTCATGATTTCGCCTGCGAGTTTGCGGCGACGGCTGTAGATGTTGATGTTGGCTTCCTCGTGCCAGGCGTCGTCGTTGCGGTAGGCTTCGGCGGCTGCCAACTGCATGGGGCGGAACGTTCCCGAGTCGATGTTGCTCTTCACTTTGAGTATCCAGCGGACGAACTCGGCGTTAGTGGCAAGCAGTCCGACGCGCCAACCGGGCATATTGTGGCTCTTGCTCATGGAGTTGAACTCGATGCAGACGTCCTTTGCGCCAGGGATTTGCAGGATGCTCAGATGTTCGCGGCCGAGGATGAAACTGTAGGGGTTGTCGTTCACCACGACGATGTTGTGGCGGCGGGCAAAGTCAACGAGTTTCTCATAAGTGGCGCGCTGCGCACGGGCTCCCGTCGGCATGTTGGGATAATTGGTCCAGAGGAGCTTCACGTCTGTGAGGTCCATCTGCTCCAACTCCTCAAAATCGGGTTGCCAGTCGTTCTCGGGGCGCAGGTTGTAGTTGACAATCTCACAACCGAGGAGCTTCGACAGGGAGGTGTAGGTGGGATAACCCGGATTGGGCACGAGCACCTTTTCGCCAGGATTGACGAAGGCAAGCGTCACGTGCAGGATGCCTTCTTTCGACCCGATGAGCGGTTGGATTTCGGTTTTGGGGTCGAGTTCCACGCCGAACCAACGGCTGTAGAAACCCGCCATCGCCTCACGCAGTTGCGGAATGCCCACCGTAGGCTGGTAGCCGTGGGCGTCGGGGCGCTGTGCTTCTTCGCAGAGGGTCTTGATGGTCTGCGGCGAGGGCGGCATGTCCGGACTGCCGATGGCAAGCGAGATGATGTCGTAGCCCTCGGCGTTGAGGCGCGCCACCTCTTTGCCTTTGCGCGAGAAATAATATTCCTGTACTGACGACAGCCGCTCTGCAGGGCGGATGCCCGACTCATTTGCCTTCATATTCTCCTAAGATTTTGAGTTCTTTCATTAAGGGACGCACGGCTTCGATGCTCTGGCGGTAGCGCATATAGTCGTCGTAGGCGACGTCGATGTAGAAGAGGTACTGCCACTCACGGCCGATGATGGGGAGGGACTGAATCTTCGTGAGGTTGATGCGATAGAAAGAGAAGATGCTCAGCACCTGCGAGAGCGAGCCTTCCATGTGGGGCAAGGTGAAGACGATGCTACTCTTGTTTGTGTCGTGCAGTTCGCGCAGGCGGTCGGCGTTCCAGGGGTCGCAGAGGACGAGGAAGCGGGTGTAGTTGTGCTTGTTGTCCTCGATGGATTTCTCCAGCACGCGCATGCCGTAGAGTTGTGCTGCGTCGGCGTGACAGATGGCGGCGTGTCCTTTCAGGTTGCCGGTGCTGATGGCTTCGGCTGCCCCGGCGGTATCTTCGGTCTCCACAATCTTCATCTTGGGGTGGCGCATCAGGAAGTCGCGACACTGTGCCAAGGCTACGGGGTGCGAATTGACCTCGCGGATGTCGCCCCAGTCTTCTCCAGGCAGGCACATGATGCTGTGCTCGATGTGGAGTTTGTGTTCACCAATGATGGTGGCGCCGCTTTCGCGCAACAGCTCGTAGTTGTGAAGCAGACTCCCCGCAATGGTATTCTCGATGGCCATCATGGCCAGGCAACTGTCGTCCGCCTTCATCGTGGCGAAGAGGTCTTCAAATGTGTTGCAACATATCAGCTCTATCTCCTCGCCCTTGAAATATTGGTGGGCGGCGATGTCGTGAAACGAGCCTCGGATGCCTTGTATTGCTACTTTCATCGTATCTTTTTATATCAAAAAATCCCGCTCCTTATCGGGAAGCGGGATGCTGATTTGTTTTATCTGTTCATTTTGTATGGCATACAACGTCCCGCTTCGCTTGTCCGGCAAAGTAAAAATAACCATAAAAGTAAAACGACTGGGCGTATGTCATAATGTCTCTTTTTCTAATTAGACTTTAACGTGGGCAAAAGTAATATTTTGTTTTTACCTGACCAACATTTTGCCACTTTTTTCTGTCAAATTTATCAGAAATTCCATATTTACCACCCGAAAAGCCCCTTTTTGTGGGACTTTAGCGGGTCGTAGGGCTACAATTTACCAGCCGTTGTAGTGGATATTGTCGGCGTTGTATTTGTCCTTGGCTTTCTGCTCACCCTTGGGGTAGCCAATGGGAATGACGTTGAGGGGGACGATATAGTCGGGCAGGTTGAGCGCGGTCTTAACGGCATTGACGCGTTCGGGATAAGGATAAACGCCCGTCCACACTGCACCAAGCCCCATAGATTCTGCGGCGAGAAGCAGGTTCTCCGTGGCGGCGGAGCAGTCGAAGGGCCAGTTGCGCGAGGGATTGCCGTCACTGTCCACCACGCTCGAGTCTCCGCAAACAACGATGGCAGCCTGCGCCTCTTCCAGCATTTTGGCTTTGGGCAGATAGACGGCGAGGGTGTCGATGAGGGCTTGCTCGTCCACGATGATGAACTTCCAGGGGCGCATATCGCGACCGCTCGGGGCGGCCATGGCGGCGCGCAGCAGGGTGTCGAGTTGTTCACGGCTGACAGGCTGGTCGGTGTAGCTGCGCACGCTCTTTCGGGCAAATATATTCTCAAGCACGGCGTTGCGGGAAGTGTCGGCAACAGGTGCAGCCACTTTGGTGTTGTAGACGAGTTGCACCAATGCGGCAATCAGGGCAATGGCCAAGACGAGGCTGACGATTTTGTACTTGTTCATAAGGCTTCTCTTGTTTAGGACTTATGGGGTTGAGCCGCTGCGTGGGCAGCTTCGGCAGGAGGATTGGCAGTTGTTGTGGCAGAGTCCGATGGGCTGGCCGCTGGGGCGCTGGGCTTTGCAGCAGGGAGGTGTTTGTGCTTCCGTCCATTGTCTTGCGCCAGTTCGAGCAAAGTACCTACGGGACAGATGCAACGGCACCACGGTTGGGGCACGAAGATGGCGAGCACCACAAAGAGGGCAGCCAAGACGATGACGCCGGGCGTGGCCGTACTGAGGACGAAGACGGCAAAGGGCTCATAGTCAAGCAAGCCTACACCGGCACCGAACCACAGCATAATGAGAAGAATCATCAGCACCACCATCCGCGTCAGACGCATCAGCTTGAACACCACGGGCTGCACTTTGAGTTTGGGCACGGGCAAGCGCCATGCCAGTTCCTGCAAGCTGCCGTAGGGGCACACCCACTGGCAATGGTGATGGGAACGTCCGAGATAGGGCAGCACAATGGCGACGAGCAGCATCAGCAGACCTGGAAGATAGAGCAAGGGGTCAAGACCGTTCTGTATCCAACCGCGTACGAGGGCGAGCGATAGGTATTGCCCGCACCAGAATCCGGTGACACAGACGTTGAGCACCAGCACCACAATGCGCAACCACTTCACGCCGCGCCACTTCCACGCCACGAGGATGCCGAAGGCAAGGACGAGCACTACGGCCAACGTCCTTGTCCAGCCTATGGCGGGGGCGTTTTGCTTATCTGCCACAGCAGCGGCACGGGTCTGAAGCGTATATTTCACGTTGGAGATGAGCGAATTGCTGGAATAGGTTGCTCCGGTGGCGACATCGACGGGGCGCGCCAGAATGTCGCCAGCGTGCTTGCCTACGAGTTGGGCGAAGACCTCTTCAGTAGCTCGGCGGTAGAAGGAGGGCGACTCCATATTCTCGCCCGAGGCAATGCCTCTCACGATGCTGTCTGTGTCGATGTATATATATAAAGGTGTAGCCCCGGCAAATCCTGCCACATCTTCCGAGTAGGGTGCCGTGGCCAAGACTGCGCCAATCATGTCGCCGTCAGAGTTGGTCACACTCCAGGCTGCCGAGTCGATCACGGCCAACTGTTCGCCGGAAAGTCCCATCTCCACCATCTGGTCGGCATCGGGCTGTGGCACGACGGTAGCGACAGCGGCCTCTCCTGTGCTCGCCCCAATTCGGCGGCCGAAGAGACTGCCGCTCCACACGACGGTACCGGCAAGCAGCAGGAACACGACCAACAGCGAGAGCAGACGCTCAAATATGGGAATCAGCTTGTTCATGCTATTTTAATCGTTTTGTTTTCAGAGGTTCATCCCGCTCTTATCCCTCGCGCAGGAAGTCGAACATTTCGAAGAGCTGCGCCTTCGTGGCGTGGTTGTCCAGACTGATTTGCCCCACGTCGGAGAGGAGGGTGAAGTTGATGACGCCGCCCACGTTCTTCTTGTCGTGGCACATGAAGTTGTAGAGGCGGTCGTAGTGGTCGCAGGTAAAATTGAACTGCCCATAGGTCTGACGGATGAAGTCGACCGTCTGGCGCATTTTGTCCTGTGGAAAATTGCGGAGCACGACGCTCAGATACAATTCGCACGCCAATCCCCACGCCACAGCGTAGCCGTGCAGCACGGGGCGATTCTCCTCGAGAGCGAGACTTTCAAAGGCGTGACCCACGGTGTGTCCCAGGTTGAGCGACTTGCGCAAGCCCTTCTCGTGCGGGTCTTCTGTCACGATGCGCGACTTCACGCCGATGCTCTCTGCCACCATAGTCTGAAGGTGGGCGTAGTCGGGATTGTCGAGGTCGAAGGCTAAATGTTCCGCCCACATTGCTTCGTCCTGCAGGAAGGAGTGCTTCAGCATTTCGGCGTAGCCCGAACGCAGGTTGGCGTCGTCGAGCGTGCGCAGGAAGTCGGTGTCGATGACCACCGCCATACTCTCGTTGAAGACGCCGATTTCGTTTTTCAGTCCGTTGAAGTTGATGCCCGTCTTGCCACCCACGGCAGCATCAACCATAGCCAGGAGGGTCGTCGGAATGTTGATGAACTTGATGCCGCGCTTGAAGGTTGAGGCGGCAAATCCGCCGAGGTCGGTCACCATACCGCCGCCGAGACACACGAGCAAGGAATGGCGCGAAGCCCCACCGTTGCCCAGCGCACGCCACACGTCGGCGAGCGTGTCGATGGTCTTGCAGGTATCGGTAGCACCTATAGTGATGTCGGTCGCCGTCTTCAGCGGTTCGCAGTCAGACAGGAGATTACGGCAAAGGCTACGGGTGGTTTCGTCGGTCAGCACGAAGATTTTGTCGTACTCCGCAGTGCAGAGGGCAGCCACTTCTTCGTTGATGGATTTTGAAAGTATAATTTTCTGAGACACGTCAATATCTGGTTTAGCTGTAATACTTTGGGGATTATTCTTCCGCCTCATAAGCCGCAATGGCAGCGCGGTATTCGGCAGGAATTTCGGCAGAGGTCTGCGTCTTGAGTGAGAAGCACACCATGACGGTGCTGCACTGGCAGACTACATTGCCCGTCACTTCGTTGATGGCGCGTTGTTGCAGGGTGAAGCTCTTCTGCCCCACATGACTGATGCGCGTTTCCACGACAATTTTGTCGCCGTAGAAGATGGGCGTGAGGAAGTCGGCGTTGATGTTGGCAATGACGGGCACCACCTCCGCCTCGCGGTAGTTCACCTTGAGTACCTTGGCGAGGTAGTCCTCCTTGCCCAAGTCGTAGAAGGCGAAATAGGCGTTGTTGTTGACGTGCCCATAGCGGTCCACGTCGTTAAATCGGATTTGTATGGGGACGCGGTGGCGAAAGTTCGCCTCTCCCCCACCGTCGTTGTTGGGAGCCGCGTTCTGTGTAGGGGTTTCTGTCATGCTGATGTAGGTGTGATGATTCGAGGGGCAGGTCTGCCGACGCCTTATTCGTAAAAGTAGTTGCGCGCAACGGCTGCCATTCTTCCGCGGTCGGGCACAAATACCATTGTCTCCTCGTCCACGCGACAGAGGTCGCGCAAGGCATAAATATTCTCCGCCTCATCCGTCGCCTGCTTGCCGACGTTGCGAAACAGGTGGTTTCGGGCGTCCACAATCTGCAACGCCTCCACGTTGTAGTCGGCAGGTTCGCCGCTTGCAGCCAGTTCAGACTGCACATACGATTCGAGTGAGTCGATGAAATCTCTTACGTCGTCTGTCATATGGCAAAATTACGCACTTTTTTCAGCCCAACCATTGCCACGTTCCTAAAAAAACGCTAACATAGCTCAACAAATAGGACGGCAAATCTCCACAGCCTACTCATACCATCAGCGCTTTTGCAACTTAGTCCTGAGTTTTTGGAAATTAGTCCTG
>JAUNOO010000066.1 GCA_030531095.1 Bacteroidales bacterium | reverse complement strand
AATTTTTAAAAGCTCAGGACTAATTTAAATTTTCACGGAGATAATTTTCAAAGGCCCAAGAATAAGTTTGAAAAGCCCTACCCTAATTTCTAAAATCTCAGAAAAGGCCTATGCTAGTCGGCGCGCCATAACAGAAATCAGCATTGTGACCCATGATTTCGGGAGGCTCAAATTCAACTCCTCTTACAATCCTTGCGCCTTGTTTTTCATCGATTCTGATACATCTTAAAAGGGTCGCGCCAAAACTTGCGTTTTGAAGCGACCCTTCTGTATAGAATTTATCTTGCGGAAAACTATCCGCCAAAGTTGTCGTACATAATGCTCTCGGACTCGACGCCAAGGCTGTCGAGCATGGAGACAACGGCCTTAGACATAGGACCAGGGCCGCACATGTAGTACTCAATGTCTTCAGGCGACTCGTGGTCTTTGAGGTAGGTGTTGTAGATGACCTGATGCACAAAGCCAGGGGTGTACTTGACGCCTGCGGCATCGGCGGCGGGGTCGGGACGGTCGAGGGCAAGGTGGAAGGAGAAGTTGGGGAACTCCTTTTCCAAGTCGAGGAAGTCCTGCAGATAGAACACTTCATTGAGGGCGCGCGCACCATAGAAGTAGGACATCTTGCGATCGGTGGTGCGAAGCGTCTTGGTCATGTGCATTATCTGGGCACGCAGTGGGGCCATACCGGCACCACCACCAACCCACATCATTTCTTTCTTCGAGTTGAAGATGGGGTGGAAGTCGCCGTAAGGACCGCTCATGATAACCTTGTCGCCAGGCTTCAGTGTGAAGATATACGACGAGGCAATACCGGGCATGACGTCCTGGAAGCCTGGACCTTGGTCCTTGGGCTTGAACGGCGGCGTGGCAATGCGGACAGTAAGCATAATGCGGTCGCCCTCGGCGGGATAGTTGGCCATAGAGTAGGCGCGGATAGTGGGCACTGTGTTCTGGCACTTCAGACCGAAGAGTCCGAACTTTTCCCACGAGGGCAGATACTCGTCGGTGATGAGCGACTTGTCGATGTCTTTGTCGTAGTCCATCGCGAATTCGGGAATCTTGATTTGGGCATACGAACCGGGAACGAAGTCCATGTGCTCGCCGGGAGGCAGGGCTACGATGAACTCCTTGATGAAGGTGGCTACGTTCTTGTTGGAGATTACCTCGCACTCCCATTCCTTGACGCCAAGTACGGAGTCGGGCACTACGACGGAGAGGTCGCCCTTTACCTTGCATTGGCAGCCGAGGCGATAGTGCTCCTTGATTTGCTTGCGCGTGAAATGGCCTTTCTCGGAGTCGAGAATGTCACCACCGCCTTCGGGCACCTGGCACTTGCACTGGCCGCAGGAACCTTTACCTCCACAGGCCGAAGACAGATAGACGCCGTTTTCGGAAAGTGTGGAGAGCAGGCTGGAGCCTTGGGATACGGAGATTTTCTTTTTGCCATTGAGCGTCAGCGTCACTTCGCCGCTCGGCGTGAGGTAACGTTTGGCGATGAGCAGAATGGCGACGAGTATGAGAATGGTGACGAGAAAGACACCTATACTTGCGATTATGAAATTGATATCCATCTTGTTATGCTCTATTTTTGATTAAATACTGAGACCCGAGAAGCACATGAAGGCCATGGCCATCAGTCCGACGGTGATGAACGTAATGCCGAGGCCCTGAAGAGGACGGGGCACGTCGGTGTAGGCCATCTTCTCGCGAATGGCTGCCAGGGCGACGATAGCCAGCGTCCAACCGATGCCAGAGCTGAGGGCATAGACGAAGCAGTCGCCAATACTGCCGATGGCCTGCGAACTGGTGGCAGGGTCCATCTGTATGCGCTGCTGCATGAAAAGGCTGGCGCCCATGATGGCGCAGTTTACGGCAATGAGGGGGAGGAATATACCCAACGCACTATAGAGCGCGGGGGAGAATCGCTCCACAACCATCTCGACCAACTGCACAATACCTGCAATGACAGCAATGAAGAGGATGAAGGAGAGGTATGTGAGGTCGATGCCGAAAATGCCGTCCTCGGCGAGAATCTTCGTCTGGAGAAGGTAGTCGACCGGCACTGTAACCAAGAGGACGAAGGTCACTGCGATGCCCAAGCCCAAAGAGGTTTTCACGTTCTTGCTCACTGCCAGGTATGAGCACATACCTAGGAAGGAGGCAAATATCATGTTGTCCACAAAAATGGAGCGGACAAATAAGCTCAATGAATGTTCCATGATGCTGAATTACTGAGGTTCTTACACAATGTGATTACTTAGTGCCTTCCTTGTTGATTGCGCGATGCGCCCAGATGACACAACCGAGCAGAATCATGGCCATGGCGGGCATGGTCATCATACCGTTGTTGACGTAGCCGGCATCGTAGGCGGACTGCGGAATAATGGTGATGCCAAGCAGCGTACCTGCTCCGAAGAATTCACGCACGGCGCCGATGATGACCAGAATATATGCATAGCCGAGACCATTGCCTACGCCGTCGAGGAAACTTTCCCAAGGACCATTCATCATAGCGAAGGCCTCGAGACGTCCCATCAGGATACAGTTGGTAATGATAAGACCCACGTAGACGCTCAGTTTCACGCTCACATCGTAGGCAAAGGCCTTGAGAATCATGCTCACGATGGTGACGAGTGCGGCCACAACCACAAGCTGGATGATGATGCGGATGCGGTTGGGAATGGTCTTGCGGATGAGTGAAATGATGACGTTACTAAAGGCTGTGATGACCGTCACGGAAAGACCCATGACGATAGCCGGTTCCAACTGGGCCGTCACGGCCAGTGCGGAGCATATACCCAGCACCTGAATCAGAATGGGGTGATCCAGGTTGAGCGGGGCCATAAAGACTTGCTTGTTTGCGTTTGAGAATAATTGGCTCATGACTCCTATTTTTTCTTAGACAACAAATAATTCTGATACATCTTCAAATAGTCGTGAAGCATGCTGCTCACACCATTTATCGTAAGGGTTGCACCCGAGATGCCGTCGCATTCGATATCGGGATTGTCCTGCTTTGCGCCGAACTTCACAACCTTGAGGTAGTTGCCCGCCCCGTCGTGAATCTTCTTACCCTTGAATTTGTCCTGGAAGGGCTGATCTGCAATGAGGGCACCCAGACCTGCGGTCTCGCTCTCGTGGCTGAAATAGGCGCCGTAGATGGTTTCGCAGTCGTCGTTGATGGCAAGGTAGCCCCAGATAGTACCCCAAAGGCCTTTGCCCACGAGCGGCAGAACGTACTTCGTCTCGCCGTCCACGTTGCAGACATAAACAGGCAGGTTGGTAGCGGCAATTTCCTTACGCGCCACGTTGAAACCGCCGTCGGCCTTCAGTTCGGCGCCCGTGGTGTCCACGATGGGGTCAGCCACGACCACTTCCTTGAATTTAGCCTCCACGTCCTTTTTGTCTGGACGCAGGTTGAGCGAAGCTAAGATTTGCTTTTGTTGGTCGATGCGTTCGTTGGCTTCGGAGGGGGCTTTGAGCGCGGATGACACGTAAGCCAGGAGGAACGCCACAATAATCACTACTCCACAGGCGTAGAGTATCGTATAAGTGTTGCTGTTCGTATTGATTTTCATGACTCTGTGGATGTGTTATTGAAGTTTGGCACGGCGGGCACGCTTGCTGATGTTGCGTTGCACAAAGCAGTAGTCAATCAGCGGTGCGAACATGTTCATAAAGAGAATGGCCAGCATCATACCCTCGGGGTAGCCCGGGTTGAGCACACGGATGGTGATGGCCAGCGCACCGATGAGGAAACCGTAGACGTACTTGCCGTTCTTGGTGCGGGCGCTCGTCACAGGATCTGTGGCCATGAAGACGGCACCGAAACAGAAGCCACCCAGCACGAGGTGTTCATACCAAGGCAACTGGGCTATGTCGGAGTCGAGACCCGAGACGTTGAAGAGGAAGCCTACAACGGCACCACCTACAAATACGCTCAACATTGTACGCCAAGAGGCAATCTTTGTCCACAGCAGGATGACGGCACCGATGGCAATGGCAATGACGCTCGTTTCACCAATTGAGCCAGGCATCAGACCAGTCACCATGTCGGAGAAGGAAGTGGTCACTTCCACACCCGAACCGCTCTGGCTGAGGGGCGTAGCCATTGTGAAGCCGTCGGGCAAGGTGTTGCCAAGACCGAAGATGGGGTCTTTGCTCACCCACACGGCGTCGCCGCTCATCTTCGAGGGATAGGCGAAGAAGAGGAAAGCGCGAGCCACAAGGGCAGGGTTGAAAATGTTCATACCTGTACCGCCATAGATTTCCTTGGCAAGAATCACCGAGAAGGCTACGGCAATGGCGAGCATCCACAACGGACATCCCACAGGGACGACCATCGGGATGAGCAAACCGGTGACGAGGTAGCCCTCCTGGATTTCTTCGTGCTTCCACTGTGCCACAATGAACTCAATGCCAAGTCCCACAACGTAGGACACGACAATCTTGGGCAGCATCACGAGAAAGCCGTAGATAAACATTTCCCAGAATCCGGCAGCCACACCAGCCGACTGGTAGTTCCAGTAGCCAATGTTGTACATACCAAAGAACAGGGCGGGCAACAGGGCAATGACCACGAACGACATTATACGCTTCGAGTCGATGGCGTCGTGAATGCTTACACCGATTTTGGAAGTTGCGTTGGGGACAAGGAGGAACGTCTCTATGCCTTCAAAGACGGAACGGAAAGACTTGAGCTTGCCGCCTTCTTCAAAGTTGGGTCTTACTTTATCGAGAAATTTCTTAATCATAATCTTCTTATCGTTTAGGCGTTTTCTTTTCTCAACAAATCAAGACCTTCGCGGACGATTCGTTGCAACTCAAGTTTGGAGGAATCGATAAATTCAGCCACAGCAAAGTCTTCGGGCGCCACTTCATAGATACCAAGCTCTTCCTGCTTGTCGATGTCGCCAGTGATAATGGCCTTAACGAGGTAGCTGGCGTAGATGTCCATCGGGAACACACGCTCATATTCGCCACTCATAATCATGTGACGCTGTCCGCCCTTGATGCGGCAGTCTAGGTCGTACTGCTTCGACTTACCGAAGAGCCACGAGAAGTAGCTGCGGCTAGTGGAATAGTCGTTCAGACGCAGCGCAATCCAGCCGAACACTTCGTGGACGTCATCGCCTTCGGGTATGACGCAGACTTCCTTCGAGAAAGCGCCGAGGTAGTCCTTCTCAGAAGCCTTCTGGCCAACGAGCGGATTGCCGTTGATGATGCGCAAATGAGCATCGGCGTCAATCTGCCCCTTGAGGATGACCGACAGCGGTGTACCTATTTTCGTCTCCACGTATTCGGGCTGATTCACGCGCGAACCAGCTACGGCAATGCGGCGCGTCAGGTCGGTCTTACCCTCTGCCACGAGGCGGCCAATCATCACCACCACGTTGGGGCCTACCGTCCACACCACTTCACCCTTATTCACGGGGTTCACATGGTTAATCTGCACACCCACATTGCCAGAAGGGTTAGGTCCGACGAACACGCTCACTTCCACTCCGTTCACGGGCAGCAGCGGCGTATTGATTTGTTCGGGACAAATGCCGAGGTGTACGTTGGCCAGCTTGGTGAGGGCCTTCATACCTGTCTTGAAATATTCTTCCCAGCCAGTGGCTACGAACGAGAAATCTGCCGCCAACGGCATTTTGCTAAAGGCCGAAACGAAAATGGCCTTTGGCATGTCGGTCGGCGTGGCAATCACGTCGTAGGGGCGCTGTCTGACAAATGCGAACAAACCGGCATCGAGCAAGAGCGCCAAGACTTCTTCTGCGGTGGCCTTGTCGAGGCTGATTTTTTCAAATTCCTTGTAACTCTGTGCCTTGTCGGCTTTCACATGGATGTAGAGGAGCTTACGGCGCTCGCCACGCTCAATCTGAGTGACGATGCCACTCACTGGGGAGACGAACTTAACCCGCTCTGTGGCCTTGTCTACGAAAAGCGGGTCGCCAGCCAGAACATGGTCGCCCTCTTTTACGACAAGACGGGGAACTACTCCATGAAAATCCGCCGGAGAAATGGCGTATTCCTCCGCAACTTCCAACGGTCGTAATTTAAGCTCAGCCTCGCCCTTCAAGTTGAGGTCGAGCCCTTTTCTAATCTTGTACAATCGTTCCATATATTAATAAACGTATTTTTCAGACGCAAATATATTAAAATAAAATGAACTACATACCATAGTTTCTCCAAAATGCTACAGTTTCACGGCTTTTTAATGGCAAATCTGGGAACATTGGAAATGAGCCGTGGGAAATCCGACTTTCCGCCTAGTGCTACTGAAACTTAGTCCAAAGGAATCGAGGCTTTGACCAGTGTGCTTCAGACTAAAGAAGGTTTACCTCAGCCGCCACCTCTCGCCATCGTAGACAAACTGAAGGAAGATTTCTTCAGTGGCGCGTTTTTCGTAGGTTACGTTCAGATAGGCCTCAGCGCCAAGCCCTTTGTTGACAGGCGTTATGCGCACAACCTCAACTGCCGTCACTTTTCCGTCTGCCTTCTGCTTCTCTACGGCATGCTGTTTCAGGAGCGTCGCCATCTGTTGCCGATAGCTTTCGGGTTTGTCGTCACACGACTGCATCGCGTCCACATAGCCGGCGTAATCACCGTTTACATAGCGCGAATACACGGCCAACACCGAGTCGGGCGACACGCACGAAGGAGGAGCTGCAGCACCGCTGACAGACTCCCCCTTCGTATTATCGTGACCGCAAGCCATCGTCAGCAAGCCGGCCAATAGGATGAATAATAGTGGTCTCACTTCTGACGAATGAAGATATTTATCGGCGTACCGCTGAAGTCCCAACGCTCGCGGATTTTGTTCTCCAGGAAGCGCTTGTAGGGTTCTTTCACGTACTGCGGCAGGTTGGCGTAGAAAATAAACGACGGCACCTTCACGTCCGGAATTTGGGCGCAGTATTTGATTTTAATGAATTTACCCTTGATTGAGGGGGGCGGATAGGCCTCGATGATGGGCAGCAACTCCTCGTTCAGTTTGGAGGTGCTCACGCGACGGCGGCGGTTAAGATAAACCTCTTTCGCCGATTCCAGTACCTTGAAAATGCGCTGCTTCGTCATGGCGGAAGCAAAGATGATGGGGAAGTCGGTGAACGGCGCCATGCGCTGACGGATGGCCTGCTCGAAAGTGGTAATCACCGCCTGCGACTTGTCCTCCACCAAGTCCCACTTGTTGACCACGACGACCACGCCCTTGCTGTTGCGCTGAATCACCTGCACGATGTTCATATCCTGTCCCTCAATGCCGCGCGTGGCGTCGAGCATCAGGATGCAGACATCGGAGTTTTCGATGGCACGGATGGAGCGCATTACGGAATAGAACTCCAAATCCTCCGTCACCTTGTTTTTCTTGCGGATGCCCGCCGTGTCTACGATGAAGAAATCAAAACCGAATTTAGTATATCGGGTCAGGATACTGTCGCGCGTCGTACCGGCAATGTCCGTCACGATGTGGCGGTCCTCGCCAATGAAAGCGTTGATGATGCTGCTCTTACCCACGTTGGGACGGCCCACCACCGAGAAGCGCGGAATCGACAAGTCTTCCTCGTCTTCGGCTTCCTCTGCCCCCATCTTCTCAATGATGACGTCGAGCAAGTCGCCCGTTCCACTGCCAGTCGCAGCCGATACGCAATAGGGGTCGCCCAACCCCAACTTATAGAATTCGGGCGCGTTATAGCGGTCGGAGTTGTTGTCCGTCTTGTTGGCACAGAGGATGACGGGCACTTTCGCCTGTCGCAGAATACGTGCCACCTGGAGGTCGAGGTCAGTCACGCCATTTTTCACGTCAACGAGGAAGACAATCACGTCAGCCTCTTGAGTGGCCAAGAGCACCTGCTTGCGGATTTCCTCCTCGAACACGTCGTCCGAGTTGACCACCCAGCCGCCAGTGTCAACGAGCGAGAACTCACGCTTGCCCCATTCGCACTTACCGTATTGGCGGTCGCGTGTCGTGCCAGCCTCGTCGCTCACGATGGCTTGGCGGGTGCCCGTCAGGCGGTTGAAGAGGGTGGACTTGCCCACGTTGGGGCGCCCTACGATAGCTACTAATTTAGACATATATATTCTTGTGAGTGTATGTATTTATAATAAAAGAGTGTCTGACTGTTTCTGGAAAGGTGTGTGCCTGCCTCCTCCGTGCGCCTTCTTCAAAGCGACTCTGGAGGGGAACTCTGCCCCACCCTAATCCAGTTTATAGCCATAAGCCTCGAGCCGTTTGCTCGAGTTGCGCCAATCCTTATCCACCTTCACGAAGATTTCCAGATAGATACTCTTGGCAAAAAACTTCTCCAGCGTGCGGCGTGCCTCGGTCGATACCTTCTTCAGCGCCACGCCCTGGTGACCGATGATGATACCCTTCTGGCTTTCGCGCTCCACGTAAATCACGGCGTTGATGTGAATGCTCTTGTCGCTCTCCTTGAACTGTTCCACAACCACTTCGGCAGCATAGGGAATCTCCTTGTCGTAGTAGAGTAAAATCTTTTCGCGGATAATTTCCGTCACAAAGAAACGTGCCGGTTTGTCCGTCCATTGGTCCTTGCCAAAATAGGGCGGCGAGTCTGGCAACAGCTCCTTGATACGCTTCAGCACGTTGTCCACGTTAAACTTCACCGTCGCCGACACAGGGAAAATCTCCGCCTTCGGAATCAGTTCGTGCCACATCGTCACCAAATCCTCCAGCGCCTTCTGGTTGGAGAGGTCAATCTTGTTGATGAGCACCAGTACCGGCACGTCCATCTTCTCCACCTTCTGCAAGAACTCGCTGTTCTTGTCAGGCTTCTCCACCACGTCCGTCACATAGAGGAGAATGTCCGCGTCCTGCAGCGCCGACTCCGAAAAAGCCAGCATCGACTCCTGCAACTTGTAGTTGGGCTTCAGCACGCCCGGCGTGTCCGAAAACACAATCTGGGCGTCCTCCGAATTGATGATACCCATAATGCGGTGGCGCGTCGTCTGCGCCTTAAACGTGGCAATCGAAATCCGCTCTCCCACAAAGAGGTTCATCAGTGTCGACTTACCCACGTTCGGGTTGCCCACGATGTTTACAAATCCTGCCTTGTGTGTCGGCTTCGGCGTTTCCTCCTGCATTTCTGTGATATTTGTAGTGTGAAAGTTTGTATTTGACAAATTGGTCCTCGCGCCAAGCGCAAGCCCCAGATGCCGTCCTGATAACACATAAAAAGGTTGGGTCATGGTAGCGTCAGTAGCCACCATCCCCAACCTTTTAGAGTATAGCGATTTTATTTAGCGCCGTCGTAGGCCCACTTCATGTAAGCGGCACCCCAAGTGAAACCAGCACCGAAAGCCGTCAGAATCAGGTTGTCACCCTTCTTGAGCTGCTTCTCGTAGTCCCACAAAGCCAGGGGCAACGTACCGGCCGACGTATTACCATAGCGCTGGATGTTGAGCATCACCTTCTCCATCGGCAATTCCAGACGGTTAGCCACAGCCTCAATGATGCGCACGTTGGCCTGATGAGGAATCACCCAAGCGATGCTGTCCTTGTCCAGACCGTTGCGCTCAGCGATGAGGGCGCAGGCGTCACTCATGTTCGTCACGGCAAACTTGAACACCGTGCGGCCCTCCTGATGCAGATAGTGCATGCGGTGGTCGATGGTGAAGTATGAAGGGCTGCACACAGAACCGCCAGCCTTTTGGCAGAGGAAAGGCAGACCCTTACCGTCCGTACGGAGGAAAGAATCCTTCCAGCCCAGGTCTTCCGTGCTCGGTTCCACCATTACAGCGGCTGCACCGTCACCAAAGATGGGGCAAGTGGCACGGTCCGTATAGTCAACGATGCTCGACATCTTGTCGGCGCCGCAGACTACGACCTTCTTGTAGCGTCCGCTCTCCACCATGCCCACAGCAGTGTCCATGGCGAATAGGAAACCGCAGCAAGCAGCCTGCATGTCAATCGCAAAAGCGTTCTTCATGCCCACGCGGCCGATTACAATCGACGACGTAGAGGGGAAGTGGTAGTCGGGCGTCGTGGTGGCCACAATCACGCAGTCCACCTCCTGAGGGTCGGTGCCCGTCTTTTCCAGCAACTGCTTCACGGCCTTACGCGCCATGTAGCTCGTGCCCAGACCCTCTTCGTTGAGGATGCGGCGCTCCTTGATGCCGATACGCGTCATGATCCACTCGTCGTTGGTGTCCACCATACGGGAGAGTTCATCGTTCGTCAGCACATATTCAGGAACGTAGCCTCCTACGCCAGTAATAACGGCATTTATTTTTTCCATATATGACTATCTAAAGATACTTGTAGAAGACATCAAATAAAAGCTCAAAGAGGAGAACGCCCGTGCATCAGCCCCGACCATGTCCTCCTCTCTTTTAAGCCCTAAGATTATTCTGCAATCTCTTCGTCCTTCACGATAGCCAGCTTGCCGCGATAGTGGCCGCAAGAGGGACAAACCGTGTGGTAGATGTGCCAGCCGCCGCAGTTGGGGCAAACAGCCAAAGTGGGAGCTACAGCCTTGTCGTGAGTTCTACGTTTCAGGGTTCTCGTCTTAGATTGTCTTCTTTTAGGATGTGCCATTTTATTATTAAAACTTTAAGTGGTTAAATTATTTCTGTTCTCAATTGTCGCCCCAAGTCGGGTCATTGTCTGTATCGTCTTCTTCGTCCACACGACTGGCGCGGTGTTCGTCGAGCTGCGCCAACATTTCGGCGTTGCAATCCCCTTCGGGGTGAATGCGCTGAATGGGGAGCGCCAACACTGCCAGTTCGTAGACGTGCCAAGCAAAGTCGTGCGTATTGGTATTGGGCGGCAGGATTTCAATGTCCTCGCCCTCAGGTTCGCCTTCGCCGTAATAGATTTTCACACGGTCGGCAATTTCGATGTCGTACGTCACCTCGTCAAGGCAACGGTCGCAAACAACTCTCACACACCCGTTCTCCTCGATGTCGGCCACAAAAAAGTCATCGCCAGTCTCGCGGATTCGCAGTTGCACGCGCAAATCTCCGCCCAATATTTCCGATTGGTCGAGACCTTCAAAAAAGGCGTCACCAACCTCAAATACAAGCGGTTGCGTCTCGCGCGAGGCTGCAAACAGATCAATGCTCAAGTTGTCGTTACTTGCCATAGCGGCTGCAAAGATACATTTTTTTTTGAAAACAATCGGTCGCCAGCACTTTTTATCTTACAAAAGTCGTCAGAAATCGAATCGTTTTTCGCAGTCTGCCCCATGTTTTCAAGCCCAATCCGCAGCTTTCAAAACCCACTCCATAACTATCAAAAATTTGACCTGAGCTTTTGGGTAAAAAGTCCTGAGCTTTTGAGTA
>JAUNOO010000065.1 GCA_030531095.1 Bacteroidales bacterium | reverse complement strand
GGCAAGACGGCAAAATTAGTCCGCATGACTATTAGTTGCGGATTTTAGGATAAAAGGAAAGACGTTTATCGTCAAATAACATAGGTTGATTAATGAATTGTTTTTGGTATGCGGTGTTGTGGACAGCGGTTCACAGCACCGCATGATTGTTTTAGGGGACAGTCTGCTGGGCTTCTTTTGTGGATTTTGGCGATGAGGCTTGGGCTGCCGGGGAGCGCCCGAGCGGTCTGAAATCCTGCCCTCGGCGCGGTGCGGAATATGTAGCCTCCTCCGCCTTTTGTAGGCTCAAAATAAAGTTGTAAATTTGCATTCACCAAATCGGGCTGTCCGCCACGGCTGTCGTGGCGCGGGCTCTGCCGTCGTTGCCCTGCGGCGCGGCGGTATGGGTCGCGAAGTGCAGCCCCGAAACACCAATCCGTCATGACTACAACCTACGCCATAACGCTGCCCGCACAACTGCGCGGCACGGTGAACCTGCCCGCGTCGAAGAGCATTTCGGCGCGCGCCCTTGTGGTGTCCGCCCTCGCCGGCAATTGCCGCCTGGAAAACCTTTCCGACTGCGACGATACCCGCGTGTTGCGCCGCGCCCTGGACGAGCAACTGCCAGAAATCGACATCCTTGCCGCCGGCACTGCCATGCGCTTCTCCACAGCTTACTTCGCCGTAACGCCCGGCTCGCACGTCATCACGGGCACTGCCCGCATGAAGCAACGCCCTATACGTTTGCTCGTCGACGCCTTGCGTCAGCTCGGCGCGGACATTGAATATGTGGAAAACGAGGGCTTTCCGCCCCTCCGCGTCACGGGTCGCACGCTTGAAGGCGGCGCGGTGAGCATTCCCGCCAACGTCAGTTCGCAATACATCTCCGCCCTCCTGATGATCGCCCCCACTATGGCGCGCGGTCTGCGGCTGACGCTTGAAGGCGACGTGGTTTCTACCCCATATATCAACATGACGCTCAGCCTGATGCGGACTTTCGGCGCACAAGCCGACTGGGTCGACGCGCGCACCCTGCTTGTGCAGCCTGGCGGCTACGTGGGTGGCAGGACATTCAGCATAGAACCCGACTGGAGCGCGGCTTCCTATTGGTACGAATTGGTTGCCCTCAGTCCCGACCCCGCCGCCACCGTCACCCTCCCGGGTTTGCAGCGCGACAGTTGGCAGGGCGACAGCGTTGTGTGGCGACTATTTGAGCCCCTCGGCGTGCAGACGACCTTTACCCCCGAGGGCGCAGTACTCCGCAAGGCGGCGCCCACCGATGCCGTGGTCGACGACTTCACCGCCTGCCCCGACTTGGCGCAGACCGTCGTGACGACCTTTGTCATGCTGGGCAAACCTTTCGCGTTCAGCGGACTGCAGAGCCTGAAGATAAAGGAAACCGACCGCATCGCTGCCCTCCAGAACGAGTTGGGCAAGCTGGGACGCCGCATCGGCGCTGACGACCGCCGCATGTGGATGGACGCCGACAGCATCTGCCCTGCCGCTGCCGAACCCGTCATTGACACTTACGACGACCACCGCATGGCGATGGCATTTGCCCCCTGCGCCTACCGCTTTCCGGCGTTGCGCATCGCCAACCCCGAAGTGGTGAGCAAGTCTTACCCCGCTTTTTGGGACGACCTCAAGCGTGTGGGCGCAGAGATTGACGTGAAGACCGAATAACTAAAATCCAGACAGATGGAAGTGCTCCTTATCGCCCTCGGCGTCCTCTTCGTCTTCGCCCTCGTTGCGGGCGGCGTGCGGATGTGGTGGTACCGCCATCGCGACCTCGACGTGCCCGAAGTGCGTCAGGCGCGCCCCGACGGTTGCTGCGGACAGCACGAAGTGTGCGAAAAGGAGAGCCTGCTGGCAGCAGTCAGCCGCGACATAGAATATTACGATGACGAAGAACTCGACGCCTACCGCGGCCGCCGCGCCGACGCCTACACCGCCGAAGAAGTGGAGCAGTTTCAGGAAGTGCTCTACACGATGCGCAGCGAGGAAGTGGCGGGCTGGGTGCGCTCCCTTCAGTTGCGCGGCGTGGAGTTGCCCGACGAGCTCAAGGACGAAGTCTTCCTCATCGTCGGCGAGCGCCGCACTGCCGCGTCATCTTGATTTTCACAACAGAAAGAACAGCCAATGCTCATCAGCTATACCTTTTTCCAACACGCCCTTCTAGGCAGTCTGCTGGCCTGCCTGCTCTGTGCGATGGTAGGCACTTACGTTGTGACGCGCCGCACCGTCATTGCCGGCGGCGGCATGGCGCACGCCTCGCTCGGCGGCGTGGGAATGGGCGCCTATTTCGGCTTTTCGCCCCTCGTCGGTGCCGCCGTCTTCGCCCTCTTTTCAGGCTGGGGCATCGAAGCCCTGTCGCGCCGCCAGCGTGTGCGCGAAGACTCCGCCATCGCCCTGCTATGGACGTTCGGCATGAGCGTGGGCATCCTCTTCGCCTACCTTACGCCGGGCTTCATGACCGACCTCCCGTCCTACCTCTTCGGCGACATCCTCTCCATCACGCGCGCCGACCTCTTGTTCATGGCGGTCCTCACGCTCGCCACGGGAATCTTCTTCTGGCGCTGCCTCGACGCCATCGTCACGGTGGCGTACGACCGCGACTTCGCCCGCACGCAGGGCTTGCCAGTCGCCGTCCTCGAGTTCGTCATGACCGCCCTCGTCGCCCTCACCATTGTGGGCTGTCTCCACATGGTCGGCATCGTCCTCGTCGTGTCGCTCCTCTCCGTGCCGCAGATGACCGCCGCCCTCTTCGTCCGCACCTTCCGCGGCATGGTGGGACTCTCCGCCGTGTTCGGCTACGTCGGCTGCCTCGGCGGCCTTGCGCTGTCCTACGTCGCCAACGTCCCAAGCGGCGCTTCTATCATCCTGGTTTCCATCGCCATTTATTTTGTTTGCCGTGCAATAAAACAGGCGCTCCGCCGTTAGTTTTTAGTGCAAATCCCCCAAAAGCAAGGCCTGAAGTGAGACGCATCGCACCCATATTGACCACCTGTCTGATGGCAGTCCTGGCTGTCGTCCTCCTCACGGCGTGTTCCACGAAGAAGAACACCGCCAAGAGCCGCTTTTGGCATGCCTTCAACGCCCGTTTCAACACCTACTTCAATGGCAGTGAGGCCTATAAGGACGGTATGGAAGCAAAGGCGGAAGGCAATAAGGACAACTACACCGAATTTATCCCCTTCTTTTTCGTAGGCAACGAATCGTCCAAGGCGCTCGGAAAGAGCAACTTCGAGACCGCCATCACCAAGTGCGAAAAAGCCATCCAGCTCCATTCCATCAAGAAGAAACCCATCGTCTCGGGCAGCAAGCGCCGCACGCCAAAAATGAAGGCGTACCTCAGCCGACAAGAGTTCAACCCCTTCCTCAAGAACGCGTGGCTCCTCATGGGGCGGGCGCAGTTCCAGAAGGGCGACTTCCTCGAGGCCGCCTCCACCTTCTCCTACATCACGCGCCACTACGCCGCCGAACCCGACGTCGTGGCGGAGGCGCGCGTATGGATGGCGCGTTGCTACTCGCAGCTCGAATGGTACTACGACGCTGAGGACGCCCTCTCCAAGTTCAACCGCGACAGCGTGCCCCACCGCCTCCTCAAGGAGCGCGACGCCACCACCGCCGACCTGCTCCTCCGCCAGGGCAACCTGGAGGAGGCATTGCCCTATTTGCAGCGCGCCGCGCGGAAAGCCTCCGGCAAGCTCCAGCGCGCCCGCCTCTATTTCCTTCTGGGGCAGGTGCAGACGGCGCTCGGCAACAACCAGGGCGCGTATAAGGCTTTCGCCAAATGCCTCCGTCTCAGCCCGCCCTACGAACTGGCCTTCAACGCCCGCATCCGACAGACGGAAGTGATGGCAGCGACCGACTACAAGCGCATCCTCTCCAAGCTCAAGCGCATGGCGCGCTCCGCCAACAACGCCGACTACCTCGACCAGGTCTACTACGCCCTCGGCAACGTCTACCTCTCCCAGCGCGACACCACCGAAGCCGTAGCCGCCTACGAGAAGGGCCGCAACTCCAGCACGCGCAACGGCATCGAGAAGGGCGTGCTCCTCCTCCAGCTCGGCGGCGTCTACTGGGACATGGGTCGCTACGACAAGGCCCAGCCCTGCTACTCCGAAGCCATCGGGCTCATCGACAAGACCTACAACGGCTACGACAGCATCACCCTGCGCTCCAAGGTGCTCGACGAACTCGTGCCCTACACCTCTGCCGTCTACCTGCAGGACAGTCTGCTCGCCCTCTCCGTCATGCCCGAAGCTGAGCGCAACGCCGCCATCGACCGCGTCATCGCCGACCTCAAGCAGCAGGAAAAGGAAGCCCGCAAGGCGCAAATCGACTCCGCCGCCTCTGCCCGCATGGGCGAAACGTCCAACAGCATCCAGCGCCAGACGGACGACGCAGCGTCCACGTGGTACTTCTACAACTCCACGATGGTCAACCAGGGCAAGCAGGCATTCCGCAAGACCTGGGGCACGCGAAAGAACGAGGACAACTGGCGCCGCTCCAACCGCTCCGTATTGGCTGACCTCGGCGACGAGGAATACGACTACGCCGCCGAAGACTCGCTCGCCCAGCTTGACGAAAGCGCCGACTCGCTCAAGTCGACCGAAGAACTCGCCGCCGATTCGGCGCAGAACGACCCGCACAACCGCGAGTACTACCTCAAGCAAATCCCCTTCACCGAGGAAGCCAAAGCCGCCTGCCACGAAATCATCAAGGACGGCCTCTACAACGCCGCCCTCATCGAGAAGGACAAGCTCGAGGACTTCCCCCTCGCGTCGCGCACCTTCATCCGCCTCGCGCAGGACTACCCCGATTTTGAGCAAATGGAGGACGTCTACTACCAGCTCTTCCTGCTCTATTCGCGGTGGAAGAAACAGGCAGAAGCCGACTACTACCGCCAACTCCTCGCCCAATACTATCCCGAGAGCAGCAATACGAAGCGCATCACCGACCCCAACTTTGAATACCTGGCGCGCTACGGCAAGGAAATAGAGGACTCGCTCTACACCCAGACCTACGCCGCCTACAGCCGACACGACAACGCCACGGTAGCAGCCAACTTCGCCATCTCCACCGACAAGTACCCCAAGGGACTCAACCGCCCGAAGTTCATCTTCGTCCACGCCCTCAGCCGCATAGGTACTGAAGATCCCAAAGTCATCATGGAAGAACTCCGCGCCCTTGTCAAGGAATACCCCGAGAGCGACGTCAGCGAAATGGCAGGCCTCATGGTTCGCGGACTGGAGAGCGGGCGTAGCTTCACCGGTGGCGGGTTCGACATGACCTCCCTGTGGGGTCGCCGCAGCGATGAGGCCAATGCCGCCGTCGACGCCGCAGGCCGCCGCCTCGAACTCACCGCCGACCGCGATGTGCCCTTCGTCTGCATCATTGCCTATCCCACCGACTCGCTCAACGACGGTCAGTTGCTCTACAACCTCGCCCACTTCAACTTCACCGGCTTCAAGGTGCGCAACTTCGACATCACCCAACTGCGCGACGCCGCCCTCACGCAATTCCGCGTCGCCGGTTTCGCCACCTTCGACGAGGCGCACTACTACGTCCAGCAGCTCTACACCGTGCCCGAACTCGTCGACGACCTGCGCAAGACGCGCATCTTCCTTGTCTCTGCCGCCAACCTCGACCTCATCGGCACCACCTACAGCTTCAACGAGTATCAGGAGTTCTACGACAAGGCCTTTGCGCCCCTCGAGCTCAATCCGCAGCTCCCGCTCGACTTCCAGACGCCCGTCGAACCCGTCTATGAGGACGAATACTACACGCCCGAAGAATTGCAGAACCTCCAGGACGAAGACGGCACCACCACCGGCGGCGAGGAGGAAGAGGACGACGATGACGGCGAATGGTACTCGCCATAACCCGCCCCAATTCGCCGCGCCCTCATAAACTGCCGCGTTCTCCGAAAATCTGCTGCGCCCGTGCCTGCCGGCAAAATTCTCCAACCGAAAAATCCCCTTTACACGATGAAGAAAATCATCAATCCTTTCGTCCATCTCGACGGCTACTGCTGTTTCGGCTGTGCGCCCCACAATCCTTTTGGCGTGAAGATGGAGTTCTACGAAGACGGCGACGACATCGTCAGCCAATGGGCGGCGCGCCTCGAGTTTCAGGGCTGGTTCAACACCCTCCACGGCGGCATCCAGAGCGTCCTGCTCGACGAAATTTGCGGCTGGGTCGTGATGCGCAAACTCCAGACCGCCGGTGTCACGTCTAAGATGGAGACCCGCTTCCTCAAGTCAGTCCCCGCCGACGGTTCCCTCCTTACCCTCCGCGCCCGCATCGTCGAAATGCGCCGCCAAATCGCCATCATCAGCGCCGAACTCTATGACGCCGAAGGCACACTCTGTTCGCAAGCCACCTGCACCTACTTTACCTTCCCGCAGGACAAGGCGCGCGAGGAAATGCACTTCACCTCCTGCGACGTCGAGTGAGGAAAATCACTTTCCAGCCGCACTGCTTTATGGTGCACGCCGTATAATTTGAGTACAAAATCGGAGTCGGGCAAACCGACTCCGATTTTGTAATTTACGCTTTGAGAATAGCACACTAAGAATGCTACAAATGTTGCTTTTTCTGTAAGATTTGTTGCATCATTCCGAAAATATCTGTCTTTGCAACAAATTTTCTATGATTCTTCTTGTTCTGCATATAAATTTGCGTTGTGAACTCGGAGGCAAATCTCAATAGGGTTAAACATATAAGGTTAAGTTGATAATAGGTTGAAGTTCTTATGTGTAAAAAGGAGAATGGATAACAATAAGTCCTCCGAGCTCACATTTTCAGGAACGCCTGCGACGGTTCGCCGTCCTTGCGCCACCGCCCTTCGGGGAACGCTGCTGCCCGCTGCCTCAAAGCTACGCTGCAAGTCATCATTCGAAAATCTGTGACAACTGAAGCAGAAGTTATGATGGATTACCGAATTGACACCATTGACCAACACAAAAACAACTGGCAACGAATATCCGAGCGGCACATTCGCGAGAATCTGCACGAACGGTTGTGATGAAGAGGAGCGTTAATAACGCTTGAAAGTGGGTGGCAGTTTTCCTTCGGAGGCCACTTACGAAAATGCCGCCCTCGTGGCGGCTTTTTCGTGCCCGAACTTCTCCGCCCCGAATTTTCCCCATTGATTTTACACGCACGCCCCCTGTATTGAGCAGCCTGTATTCGGGCTTTTCAATACAATTTTTCGGGCTTCCTGAACAAGTCCTGAGCTTCTAGGTAAAAAGCTCAGGACTAATTCTTAAAAGCTCAGGACTAATTTGAATTAGCCCTGGACTTTTTTGGTTTTCTTCTGATGAAATTTTAATTATCTCTTACTCAGTTGGTTAGAGAACTGGTGAATTTTGAACTTGCTTTGGTCACGACAGGCAGAAAATACGCCTTATTATATATAGGTGTGGCGCGGGGCAGAAAATGGGGTCGCGGCGCGCAGAAAAACACTCATATATTATATATATGTATGGTGTGGGGCGAAATTTTCCGTGCCATGTTGTTTTTTGCAGTTTCGGACCGTTTCCGCGCTTGGGGAAATTGCCGGGCGTGACTGTTTTCTATTCTTTGGTGAGCCGTCCAAGTTCCTCACCCATGAGGATATGCTCCCAACGGCCCTTGTCGTTGGTCGGCGCAGTCAGTTCAAACTTCACGCCACGCTGGAATACCATGGCAAAGTCGGAGCCGCCGAAGAGGAAATAGCCTAATTTGTCGCCCTTCTTCACCTTGTCGCCCACTTTCAGGCTCTTGTCGAAATTCACGGAGCTGACTTGCGACATGCCTACGGGCAACAGGGCGACAAGGCCGTACTGTTCTGTCTCCACAATGACACATCCGCGCGTCTCTATCGTCTGCCAGCCGGGCGTGCTGCAGTCTACCATGTATCTCTTTTCAGCTTCGTTCCACGTGATGTAGCCTCCGATGGCATCGTCGCCCGGGATGACGTTGATTTCCTTTATCGTTCCGCCCATGGCGAAGTGGTACCAGTGGTAGTCGTGTACGTTCAGGAACGAATGCGTGAGTGTGCCGCCGGCGAAGGCGTCGCGGTATTTGCTATTGGGACCTATCAGGTCTGCCACCGAGTTGTAGGCTTTAGACTTAATTGCCACGCCCTCTTTCTGCACAATCTGCGAGCTGTCGTTGATAGCCCATACGCCCTCGGGCTCAGAGTCGGCGTATGATACCACCACTGCGTCGTTGTCGGGCTCGGCAATCGGGCGTGCAGCGGGGGATGACAATTCGCGTGCGAAGAAGTCGTTGAATGTCTTCCAGTTGGACGGATCTTCATACCAACCCTTTTGCAGTCCGAAGTCGGGGTCTGCCTGAACAGCTTTCAGATATTCGTCGTTCCATGAGTCGGTTGTCGACAAATACTCACCCCACGCCTTGGTGAAGTCGATGAGCCATGTGCGGTATGGCTCAGTGTATTGTATGGAATTGGTGCACAGACTTTGTCCCTCAAGTTCTTCGAGCGGCATGCCGTTTATGAAGCACAGGTAGCACAGGGCTTGGTTTATCTTGTTGAATATCGAGTAAGTGCTGTCGGGCAGATTCAGTACGCTCCACGGCATAGCCTTTACCGAATGTTCAATAAATTCGTAATACTTGTCGAGCGTTTGTGCAGGGTTCGTTATAGTGTCGGGGTTTATTGCCTTGCCGTTAGCTATTGCCTTTTCCAATAGCGCCTTCAGTTGGGCGTCGCCTTCTACAATATCTATCAAGTCGCGCGTCACAGCACTGTACTTGTCAGTGTTGTCGGTAGTCTTGTTCTTGTCTGCACATCCTGTGGGAAGCAGCACGGCACATGTCAGGATAACAATCCACTGTAACAATAAATTCTTTCTTTTCATTTCGGTTTAGATTTAGATATTATAAAATGCAAAATAAAGAAGATAAATTGAATCCTACAAATAATTAGAAGAAAAAGACCACTTTATGGGTTAAAATATCAAATATTATTTTAGGTCTCATCCTTGCATTGGTGTTAGATAATTTTTCTATCAAAATCAGGCTGAAAAATGGGGTGGGGAAGGCTTCGGGCGGTGTTTGAGGGGCAGATTTTGGCTTTGCGGACGCTTTCGGCGTGCGATTTTTTGCGGAAAATTTGTGACTTGCACGTGACGCGCCGCTTAAATTTGAATGAAGGCTCGAAAAAAGTTGGAGAAAAATGAAACTGATGTTGCGAAAGATGGAAAATTTGTTGTATCGGAACAAATTTCTCATCATTTGCAACAAAAAAGATAGGCAAAGGGGGTGGTGTGTTTGTAGTTTTGCAACATCGATTTATCAAAAGTAATGCCATGATGATAAAAAAGTTAAACTCCATGCGCCATGCAGCATTTTTGTTTTCCGCTGCTTTTTGCGCGAGCGCTTTCGCTCAGAATGTAAAAACGGATTCCATCCGCAGTAGTTCCTCTAATAATAAGGAGGAGCAGAACCGCAACGTGATGCTCAACGCTTCGGAAGCCAACGGCCCGCGTGAGATTTCCATCGGCTTGCCCGGTGGCGACGTGAACGTGCTGGAGAATGGCATCCCTGTGGTCTACAACACTAACCCGCACAACGTGAACACGCACTGGCGCGGTGACGGCAGCCTGTCGCACACGGGTCTGCTGAAAATCTCGGAAACGGCCATCACGACCGGTAATATCGGCTACGCCGTAAACTCGTTCGACCAGCTCGGTACGGACAAGACGAAGTTCTTCAACGGCACGCTCAACTACACCACCAACCACTTTGGCAAACAGCAGTTCGACCTCAACCTGAACGGCGCCATCGGCAAGGGATGGTTCTACAGCGGCAGCATCTATCAGAACTTCGACCCGGGCTCGCAGGATTTGAAGTTTGCCCAATATCAGGACCGCACCGAAATCTACAAGTTCGCCCTGACGAAAATCTACAACGAGGGCAAGGGTAAGTTCTCCGCCATCTACCACTACTCTAACAGCCACTGGCTCTCGAACGCGACGACGGCTGCGCCCTTCATGTATGTGGGCGACGGTAGCGTTGAGGAAATCCCGGGCTTCTCGCTCGGCACGAGTTCCTACCTGCCCAACGTGTCGAACATTACCTATATGGACATGCGCGACGGTCAGGTGAAGAGCACGAGCCTCTACGATGCGACCCGCAGCTACGGCAACCAGTTCACGTTGATGAACAACTATAAGTTCGACAACGGACTGGAGTGGGACATCCGCTTCAAGTATGACCACGCCATGGGTTCCTACCTCTACCAGACGGCTATGGGTATGAGCGAGGTGACGTCGGCAGACGGCTACTATACGAAGGCACTCGACGGTACGCTGACACCTTATGAGGGCTATATGCAGAGCCGTATGTCGTGCTTCAACCGCGGCTACATCGACGAGACGTTCCTCACGACGGAGCTGAAGAAGGAGTACAGCAACATGACGTGGCGCGTGGGTTTGAACCAGTGGCACTACGACGTGGACTACTCCTCCAACACGACGATGTATGACCACACTGTTGCCGCCGACCCCGAAATGCTCTACGGCGCAACGACGACCGACAAGAAGTACTATGGCAGCGACTACGCTACGCCCTACTACAACTTCAACCAGAACGCCTCCGAGTATTATAAGGGCAAGGAGAACAAGCTCGCCGTCTATGCCACCCACGACTGGGACATCACGCCGAAACTCAACACCTACTATGGCGCACGCTTCGAATGGCAGCACCTGGAAGGCGAGAACGTGGCTGTGAAGAATGCCGACGGCGACTACGTGGGCCGCTTTGCCAACTACTACCTCGGCGCTACGGCGAGCGACGGTACGGTCATCAACCCGACGCCCTTCAGCTACGACTGGCTGAACATGGCTTTCACCTTCGCCCTGACGTATAAGATTACGGACCAGTTCGGACTCACCGGCGACTTCACCTACAACACGCAGCGCCCTGCCCTGAACAACTTTGCGCCGTCCGAAATGCCCAACACCGACAAAATTTCCATCCCTCTGGGTCGCGCCGGTATTTACTACAACAACGACTGGGTGAGCGTGACTTCGCTGTTCTCCTACATTGCCAAGTCGAACAACAACTCTACGCTCAACCTCATCAACCCGAGCAACAGCAACGAAATCAAGGCCACCTCGTTCGTCTACGACATAGAGACTATTGGCTGGACGACCGACGCCGTGTTCACGCCGTTCGACGGAGCGCAACTCCACTTCCTCTTCACCTACCAGGTGCCCAAGTACAAGAAGTATGAGGCCAGCGTGACCTTCAACGACGGTACGGAAAGCACAGTCAGCGCCACGGGCAACATCGTGACCGAACTGCC
>JAUNOO010000064.1 GCA_030531095.1 Bacteroidales bacterium | reverse complement strand
CCTCGTGCAAATTATCGGCACATATATGGACTATGCACACGAATTTTATGTGGACGTATGTGGACGTCTCTCTATCATGGCGGAGGTGATTATCCCGCGTAGCTATGGAGGCCTGTGAGATAGTAGTTTACGCCAAAGTAGGTCATCAGCACGCAGGCGAACGCCACGAGAATGTAGAGGTGGTAGGTGGCGGGGCGGCGCAAGGCGGGCAGACTGCTGGCGTGGGCGGGGATGGCGTAGACGAGCATCGTGATGAGCGCCCAAGTTTCTTTGGGGTCCCAACCCCAATAGCGTCCCCACGATTCGCCCGCCCAGACGGCGCCGATGAAGATGCCGAGGCCGAGGAAGGTGAGGGCGGGCATGAGGAAGATGCGCGACACCACCTGAAGGCGCTCCTGCATGTCGTCATCCCGTCGGCTGCTTATGCGGACGATGAGTGCCGTCACTGAGCAGAGGAAGGTGAAGGAGAGAAGCATGTAGGCCACCATGATGAGGGAGACGTGGATGCTCAGCAGGGGTGAACTGAGGACGGGCACGAGCGGCGTAATCTGTGGGCTCATCTGTCCCAGCGAGGCGACGAGGAGGAAGAAGCCTGCCACGAGGTAACCGAAGGACAGAAGCAGTGCCGTGAGGCTGTGGTGGCGTGCAGGGCCGAGGGTGACGATGAGCGTGAGCAACATGCCGCACCAAGCAATGGCCAACATTGTTTCGTAGCCGTTGCTGAGGGGGACGTGACCACTGACGATGGTGCGGAGCGTGACGTAGTAGGTGAGGGCGAGGAAACTCAACAGCAGTCCGCCTTTGGCAAGACCGAGCACCCATGGTTGGCGGGCACTCTGGCGACGGGCGATGCGCACGAGCAACCACACGAAGAGCACCAGACCGATGGCGAGGTCGATGCGGAAGAGCCACGTCGCAACGGGGAAGGCGTTGTAGAGCCGTTCGGCGCGGACGGTCTGCGCGTCGGGGATTGCCGACTGGCCGTGCTTCTGCTGGAATTTTGCGATGGCGGCAATGCCTTGCTTCACGGCGTCGAATTTGCCGGCCTTGGCGTCCTGGAAAATCTGGCCGAAGACGTTGCGCACGAACAGACTGTCGGTGGGGCTGAAACTCTCGGCGCCAAATGCCTCTGTGGGCGTCACCCAGTACGACTGGCCGTCCTGCTGCGTGGGGAAAAAGATGAACAGTTCGCCGCGGCGCAGGGAATAAATGAGTTGCAACTTGTCGTCGATGTCGGCAGCGTCCTTGCAAATCGACGAGCGGTTGCCGTGATAGTAATAGTCCTTCACGAGCGCGGCGAGGCGGTAGTCGGTCATGAAGAAATCGTTGAACGACGAATAGCGGTCGAGGGCGAATTCGCTGCGCAGGCTGTTGGACTTGACCTTGATGATGGGTTCTTTGTTCCACTCGTCGGGCCAGAATAGCCAGCCCGTGACGACCTGCTCGGCGGTGTAGTCGCCGTAGGAGGGCGCGCCGTAGAGTTTTGAGGTAAACTCTTGTGCCAAAGTCTGCACGGGGCAGACGCGGCCGCCATAGACCACATAGAGTCGCCCGAAATCGTCGGCGACGTCGCGAGGCAAGGTCGTGGCCGTCTGCGCCGCCGCGCCGAGAGTGGCTGTGGCAAAGAGGGCGATAGCGGTCAGCCCTTTCTTCAGCAACGGACTGCGGAGGAGGTTGCGGAACGCCCCGTGCGGCGAGAATAGCATCCAGATGAGGGCGATGAAGAAAAGGACATAGCCCGTATAGGAAAGCGCCATGCCCCAGCGGTCCATGCGGAGCGCGAGGATGGAGCCTTGGCCGTCGCTGTCGTACGACATCTGATAGAAACGGACGCCGCCGTGGCTGAGGACGTTGTTCATCGAAATCGTGCCCTCCGTGACAGAGCCGTCCTTGTCGGTGAGGCGGATGTGGCTGGTATAGTCCATCGCCATGTCGGTGCCGTTGCGGTAGGCTACGTCAAAGTCGAGAAGCGTCACGGTGAAGGGCAGGTGTTCCACGCTGCCCACCTGTTCGCCGCTCTGGTACATGTCGGTGGATTTGCCGACGCGCAGATGGATTTGTCCGCTGCGTGACGTGAAAAACGACACCGCTGCACCGATGAGGATGACCAGCAGCGAGGTATGGAGCAACCAGACGTGGAGCGGGCGTTTGAAGCGGCGTAGCCAGACGATGCCGCTCGCGCCGACAACGGCCCACAGCAGCCCGAACCACCAGGCGTTATAGATGTATCGGACGGCAAAGGGCGTGCCGTATTTGTGCTCGAGAAAAGTGGCGGCGGCCATGATGACGATGAGAGCGGCCAGCACGCCGAATGCTATGCGCTTTGCACGCAGAAATGTGGGATGGTTCATATCGGCTGCAAAGGTACAAAAAGTAGGTGGGTGGACGGCAATAGGTTCAACGCTTTTGTGGGTGTCGCCCAGTCGTATTTCCTGTCTAAATGAGGTGATTTTTAAGGGCGACGGGCCATACAATTTTCAGATAAATACCCAATTGTGGTGATAGCATGGGGACAAGATAAAACGAAAAAAGTTTGTAACTTTGTAGCGAGAAAGGGCAAGTATGTGAGCATCAGGCGTTCAACCCTGATTCCCCACTATACGTTTGCCCCGTCGGTTGTGAAGTAACAGACATTCTAAAATACTTAATATTAGGCGTAACAATGGCAATATTCTACAACGAGTCATCTAAGATGTGCGACGTCATCAGCGACGAGCCCTCGTTGCTTCAGATGATGAGCCGCTTCGGTATCCCTCTGGGCGTAGGCGAACGAACTGTGCGAGAGGTGTGCGAAGCCAACGGCGTGGATGCTGTGACGTTTTTGGCAGTGGCCAATTTTATGAAACATGGGCACGATGTCGTAGAGCAATATATTGAGAAGGTTTCTGTCTCAGCCCTAATCACTTACTTGGGGCAGGCGCACAACTATTTCCTCGACTTCCAGTTGCCAAACATCAGACGCAAACTCCTTGAGGCCATCGACTGCTCACAACAGAACGAAGTGGCGTATCTCATCCTCAAATTCTACGACGAATATATGGGGGAGGTGCGGCGTCACATGCAGCACGAGAACACCAAGATATTCACCTATGTCAATATGCTCCTCGAAGGACGGCGCAGCGGAGATTTCGAGATAGCCCAATTCTCGCGCAGCCATACGGGCATTGACAAGAAGTTGCAGGAACTGAAGAACATTATCATCAAGTACTACACGCCCACCGATACGGCCGACTTGCTCAACAATGTCCTCTTCGACATTTTCAACTGCGAGGCCGACCTCCGCGTCCACTGCGAGGTGGAGGACGAACTCTTTGTACCTGCCGTCCAGCTCCTTGAAGCCAAAGTGTCTGTGGCAGGCGAAGCTGACGAGGCCAAAGACTCCAAAACTCCCGTTCAGGAAACGCTCTCTGACCGCGAGCGCGAAATTGTGGGCTGCATTGTCCGCGGCATGACCAACAAGGAAGTGGCTGAGAAGCTCTTCATCAGTGTCAACACCGTGCTCACCCACCGCAAGAACATTTCGCGCAAGCTCAATATCCACTCGGTGAGCGGTCTTACCATCTACGCCATCGTCAACAAACTCGTCAACGTGGGCGAAATTCATCTGCAATAACGCCACATCTATTCCAGGTTATATAGCTGAGCCTGCGGCGGTTGCCACTCGGACAAAATCTGAACGCGCAATCGCCGCAGGCTTATTTCTCGCATTTTGAAGACTGGCGTTTGCGGGTTGAGTTTTTATGTTTATCTTTGTGGGGACGTTTTATTATTAAATCATAAGAAAAGAACCATGGTAAACAGATTTATTTTGAACGAAGTATCATACTTCGGTCCTGGCGCACGCAAAGAACTTGCCGGCGTCGTAAAGCGTTTGGGATTTAAGAAAGCGCTCGTAGTCACCGACAAGGGACTCATGAAGTTTGGCGTGGCCAAAATGGTGCTCGACGAACTCGACGCAGCCGCCATCCCCTACGAAGTGTTTGACGAAGTGAAGCCCAACCCCACAGTCACCAATGTGAAGAACGGCATCGAAGCCTGCAAGAAAGCAGGCGCCGATTTCATCGTAGCCATCGGCGGCGGTTCGTCCATGGACACCGCCAAAGGCATAGGTATCGTCTGCACCAACCCTGAATTCTCTGATATTGTGTCGCTCGAGGGCGTGGCAGATACCAAAAAGAAGAGCCTTCCCATCATCGCCCTCCCCACTACCGCTGGTACGGCTGCCGAGACGACTATCAACTATGTCATTATTGACGAGAGCAAGCAGAAGAAAATGGTGTGTGTTGACCCCAACGACATTCCCGCTGTGGCCATCGTCGATGCCGAACTCATGTATTCTTTGCCCAAGTCGCTCACCGCTGCCACAGGTATGGACGCCATGACCCACGCCATCGAAGGCTACATTACGAAGGCTGCTTGGGAAATGAGCGATATGTTCGAGATTAAGGCCATTGAGATGATATACAAGTACCTCCCCATCGCCGTCAACGAACCGCAGAATCCGAAAGGACGCGACGGAATGGCAGTGGCGCAGTACATCGCCGGCATGGCCTTCTCCAACGTCGGTCTCGGTGTTGACCACGGTATGGCACACCCGCTGAGCGCCCTTCACGACGTGCCCCACGGTGTGGCTTGCGCCATGCTCCTGCCGGTTGTGATGCGCTTCAATGCGCCTGCCGCCAAGGAGAAATATGCTGAAATCGCCAAGGCTTGTGGCGTCTACAAGGACGGCATGACCACCGACGAGGCTGTCGAGGCTGCTTGCAAGGCCATCGAAGACCTCTCCAAACTCGTGGGCATCCCGCAGCATCTGACGGAGTTGGGCATTACGGAGAACGACATTCCCGCCCTCGCAGAGCAGGCCATCAACGACGTCTGCACGCCGGGTAATCCGCGCGAAGTGACGAAGGAGGACATCGTTGCAATCTACAAACAGATTCTCTAATACGGAAAATTCGCAGGCTACAACTTTCCCGCAATAGGGTAGGGTGTAGTCTGCTTTTGTCTCCATTTTCTTTTACCCTCAAAATCATTAGCATGAAGAAATTCCTTTCCATCGCCTCAGCTTTCGTCGCCGCGCTGTGCCTTACGGCTTGCGGGTCGAAAACACAAAGTGCAGAAACGACGGCAGACTCCACCGCCACCAAGTACCTCGTCCTCTATTATTCCCAGACGGGTGCCACGAAGACTGTGGCTGAAGCCCTGCAGAAGGCTCTCGACGCTGACATCGCCGCCATCGAACTCGAGACGCCCTACGACAGCAGTTATGACAAAACCATCGAGCGCGTCCGCCTTGAGCGTGCCGACAGCATCACGCCTGCCATCAAACCGCTCACGGTCAACCTCGACGACTACGACGTCATTTTTCTCGGCTACCCCATCTGGTTCGGCACTTACGCCCTGCCCATCGCCACTTTGCTGAAGGACAACAACCTCGACGGACGTACCATCGTGCCCTTCTGCACCTTCGGTAGCGGCGGTCAGTTCTCTGCCCTTGCCGACCTCAAGGTTGCGCTCCCCAATGCCAAAATCTCCGAAGGATACGGCGTGCGCAACGCCCGTCTCTCTGCCATGCCCAAAGAACTTGACCGCTTCTTGAAGGAGAACGGCTATGTGGAAGGCGAAGTTGAGGCTCTGCCCGACTTTTCCTCCGCGCAACCCGTCACGGAGGCCGACATTGCCATCTTCAATGCCGCCTGCAGCAGCTATCGCTTCCCGCTCGGCACGCCGACGACAGTCGCTTCGCGCACCACGGCCGACGGTACCGACTATGAATTCAACGTCAAGAGTGATATGCCCGACGGTGAAGCGTCTATGAGTACCATCTACGTCACAGTAAGCAACGAAGAAGGCGCTACGCCCGAGTTCACACAAGTGGTGCGCTGGGCTCCGCTAAACTCCGACGCGAAATAAGAAGCCTTCCGCAAATGGAACAAAAGGGCCAAACCCACATCGGGTTTGGCTCTTTATATTTATAATAGGAATATAGGGGGCGTACTTGCCCCGAATAACCTTTATTTCACCTTGATTTTCTGCACATTGCCCTGTGTGCGGACGATATAGATGCCGGGGGCAAGGCTTTCTGCGTCTTCGCCTGCACTGAGGGTGCTGACGCGTCGGCCGTCGGCGGTGTAAACTTGGGCAGGCGCGGCGGATTGGGCTACGGCGTCAACGGAGGAAATGCCGGTGAGCGATTCGTCGAGGTAGCTGAAAGTGATGATGCCCTCGTCGCTCTCGGCGATGTTGTAGATGGGCTTGCCCAAGTAGCCGGAGGTGCCGTTGTAGACGGTGGAAGCAGGCGTAGTGCCGTCGGTGAACGACGTGGAATTTGTGGTGCCGGGATAGAGGTCGCCCATTAAAGAGGACCGTGACACCGTCTTGGTGTTATCGGCGGGAACATAGGTGAAGCGCAGGTGAGAGGGCGTGTTGTTGATGTTGCTGCCCGACCATGCACTGGCGGAATAGTCTACGTGGGTGATGAGCATTCCACTTCCCATTACGGAAGGATACCAAGTGTCTGGTTGACGGTTCTCCAGAATGTAGTATTCGGTGTTGCAGTTGGAATTGCGGATGAGGTAGGCGGTGTTCCCTTCGTCTTCGTGGCCGAAAGGATATAGCGTAGCAGCCTGGGCTTCGATGAGTTCCTGAATGTTGAGCCAGCCCATCGTGCTGCGCTCGTAGGCGAGTAAGCCCGTTGGGGCGTAGCCGTCTGCGTAGTATTCGCCATAGTCCATAATCGACCAGAACTTCAGGATGAGAAGGGTGTCTTTTATGGTGGCGTTGCTGCCTGTATAGTAGAAGTCGGGCAGGCCGATGGCATGGCAGAACTCGTGGGTGAAGACGCCGATGCCGTCTATTTTTGCGCCCGTGACGACGGTGCCGGTTGAGTTGTAGCTCTGCAAGAGTTCGTTGGCAGCCAGGTAGGAACTGAAGGAGATACCGCCAGCGGTGAAGGAACGTGTGTTGTAGTGCGCCCAAATATAGTCGTCGCATCCGTCCTCGAAGGAGGATTGCTCGCCCGGTCCGGCATAAATGATGGCGACGTTAGGTACTTTGCCATCAACGAGGTAGTCGGTGAAGTCGAAGCCTGCGGCAACGGCGCTGTCGAGAACTTCCTGTACGAAGACAAATTTGTAGCGGTCTCTGCTGCTGGAGGTATTTTGGCCATAATAGGCTTGGGGCTGCGAAAGTTTCACCTTGCCAAGCACGACAAAAGTGGGGCTGAAAAGGCCGTTGCTCTGTGACAGGAAATAGTCGCGAACGCTGCCCACACAGTTGGGCTCGTCGGCGTAGCCTTCTTCGTTGAACCAGCGGGTGTACTTTTCGATGGTGATAGTGTCCTGAAAACTATTGTCGGAGAATTCTGCCATAATCACAGGGACGACGGGTGAGCCGATACTGCTTATTATGCCATTGGCAGATTTGCCGTAAGCGCCCACACCGTCTGCGGTGGAGACGTTGAAGGATTGGGTACTGATGGAGGGCATAGTGCCAGTGGAGGGGGCGTAGTTGATGGGGAAGATGGATTGCAGGAGGGTGAGGGCAGCTTCGCTGGTGGCGGCATTGGCCACGGTCTGCAATTCGTCGGCGGTGCGGGCATCGCTCTCGTGGGCGACGACTGGGGTCACTACCAGACCGCTGTCAGAGAGGGTGGTGTAGCAGAGGTCGCCGTCGGCGTTGGCGAGCAGTGCCATGCCGTCGGTGGTGCTGTAGAAACCATAGAAGGCATTGCCAATCCGTGAAACGGTGATGGTGGTGCCGTCGCTCTGATGGTGGGTTAGGCTACGTCGCAAAGAGGGGACGTTGGCGACTGCTTGCAGGGCGGTAAGCAGACAGATTGCCAGGGTGAGGAAAAGTCTATTCATATATTTTTGTTTTTTTGATGATTATCCAGAGTGGGGGAGCGCTTGGCTCTTTTATTCCAATTCTACGACAGTGATGCCGGCACCGCCGAACTGGACATGTTCGTCGTGGTAACGCTTGACGCCGGGGACGGTGGCGAGATAGTCGCGCACGATTTCGCGGAGGGCGCCAGTGCCTGTGCCGTGGAGGATGCGCACTTGCGCCTGCTCCAGCAGAATGGCGTCGTCGATGAAGTAGGCAGTGGCAGAAAGGGCTTCGTCGCCGCGCATACCGCGAAGGTCTAGCTGGGGTTTGAAGTTGAGCTTCTTTTCGTAGACCGCCTCGCGCGTTTCCTTCGAAACAAAGGTGGCCACTTTGGTGACGTTGCTCTCAGCAGCAGGTGCGTCGGAAGGCACAAGGTTGTCGAGCTTGACGAGGGTGTACATCATGCCGAAGAGCACCTTGGCCTGCTTGCCGTTTATGCTGTCGATTCGCCCAATGGAACTTTGCCCTTTCATTCTCACAAATGAACCTACGCGCAAGCGGGTTGAGTCTGTCGTGGGGGCAGTTGTGGCGGTGCTTTCAGCGGCGGCACTCTGCGTCGCATTTGCGGCTGTGCCATTGGCAGCATTGGCCTTGCCTGCCTTCTTCCGCTCCTGGCGGCGCTTGATTTGGGCGATTTTTCGGGCTATGCGGTCTTCCTTGTCCTGGTCCGACGTCATTTCAGACTTGAATTCCTCCAGTTCGCGGCGGGCTTCGAGCGTGCGCTCTTTCTCAGCCTGCGACTCGCGGATGGTGCGGATGGTATTCTCGATGCGGGCATTGGTGGCTTGGAGCAGGTTTTCAGCCTCGGCTTTGGCTTGGCGCATGACGTTCTTGCGCTCCGCCTGAAACTGTTCCATTTCGCTCTCATACTTGTTGATGGTCTCCTCGAGCTGCTTCTCCTGACGGTGAATCTGGAGACGCTTGTTTTCCCAATAGCGTTTGTCGCGCGTGATGTCGAGGAGGTATTTGTCGGACATGACGTAGTCCTTGCCCACAAGTTTTGTGGCATATTCTATCACCTCCTCGGGGAGCCCTATTTTGCGGGCTATCTCGATGGCGAACGAACTGCCGGGATTGCCTATTTGCAGCATAAACAGGGGCTGCATACGGGTGCGGTCGTAGAGCATGGCACCGTTGACCACGCTACTCTCGTTTTGCGCAAAGAGCTTGAGGTTCTGGTAGTGGGTCGTGATGATGCCAAAGGCGCGGCCAGCCACGAAGCGGTTCAGCATGGCCTCGGCCAATGCCCCACCGATTTGGGGCTCTGTGCCGCCGCCAAACTCGTCGATGAGCAGCAGACTCCGCTCGCCGCAGTGGCGCATCATCTGCTTCATGTTGATGAGGTGGCTGGAGTAGGTCGAAAGGTCGTCCTCAATGCTCTGCTCGTCGCCGATGTCGATGAAGATGTCATCAAATATGCCCGCCGTAGAGTTCTCTTTGGCGGACACGGGCATGCCGCATTGGAGCATGTACTGGAGCAGACCTACCGTCTTGAGGCACACCGACTTTCCGCCGGCGTTGGGGCCAGAAATGAGCAGAATGCGTTTGCCCTGCGGCAGGGTGATGTCCAGTGGAATCATTTTGCGGCCGTGCCGCTCGAGCGATTGCTGGAGGAGCGGGTGAACGGCCTGCACCCAATTGAGCATGGGGTATTTGACGACGTTGGGCACGATGGCCTTGAACGTCTGGCTGAAGCTGGAGAGCGCCCGTAGGTAGTCGATGTGGCCGAGAAACTGCTGTGAGGCAAGAATCTCGGTGACGTGCGGGCGCACAGCCAGCGTGAGTTCCTGGAGTATGCGGATAATCTCGCGGCGCTCAGCGGCCTTGAGTTCGCGGATGCGGTTGTTGGCCTCGACAATGGCGGTGGGCTCGATGAAAACAGTTTTTCCCGTAGCCGACTCGTCGTGGATGATGCCTTTGATTTTGCGCTTCACGGCAGGGGGCACAGGGATGACCAAACGTCCGTCTCGGAGCGTCGGACTGACGTCGCGGTCGATGTAACCCTCGCTTTGCGCCTCGGCGATGATGCTGCGGAGCGAGTGGGAGATGCTGCGGACAGTCTGTTCCTGCGTGTGGCGGATGGTGAGCAGTTCGGGCGAAGCCGTATCTTTCACCTTGCCATATTTGTTGAGCACGTCGTCAATCTTGTCCACCAAGTCGGGGAAGCACGCCACGCCTTCCGCCATGCGGCGCAAAGCCGGAAAGCGTGTGGGGGCAGCCTCTGCGTCCTCGGCATTTTCCTCCACATCTTCGTCGGCATCGTTGAGGAAGGCGATGAAATCCACCACCGTCTTGAGCGAGCGCTTCAGGTCGAAGAGCTCAAGCTCCTCCATGTGAGTGCGCTCGGGACGGATACGCAACAAAGCCTGGCGGACATCGAAGAAATTGAGTTCGAGTTCGTCAGATTCGTCAAATAACCGAGTCGCCTCCACGGCCTCGTCGAGCGCGCGCTTCACGCTGTCATAATCCGTCATGAACGTCAGCTTGTAGTCCACCCATTCAGTCCCCAGCGACGAAATGCACCGTCCTTTCAGCAGCGTGCGAATCTCGTCAAATCCAATCTTACGTTCAAAATTTTCGGGGTAAATCATACCACTTCTCTCATTTTTACCGCAAAATTAGTATTTTGTCTCCACTTATCTTGCATATCTTGTTGAAAATATGGAAGCAAGGCGGCGTTTTCGTTGATTCCCGTTGAGGGGCAATGACATGTGGTACAAGTCCATTGCCACGCGGCGGAGGTTCAACAGTGAGTGGGGCAAACTCAATATTGCAGGACCAAAGTAATAGTGAAAGCATATGCCAGACTACCTGAAACAGAAAGGGGGCTGTGTCAGAAAGCAAATTTCTGGCGCAGCCCGTCAAGGTGCGTCAGAATAGGTGAGATGCTAGGCGCTGAGATTGAGTGTGAAGGGAGCATACTGAAGTATGTGACCGAACACGAACATCGAAAGCAACGAAGCAGATTGCCTATTATGACACACCGTCTAGCTCAACCCCTCTTTAATGGTTAGTAATGGTGAACCCTTTTGCGCGCAGAACGTATCTTTGCAAGTAGAACTGCAACCCTCTTTAATACATCTAAGAAAATATGGCTTCAAAAAACGACATCACAAAGCGCACCGCGTCCATCCGCAAATGGTTCACCATGCCACTTGTGGAGAAATATGATAATCTGTTCAAGGATTCAGGAACAGATTTTGTCGCTATTGTGACAGATAATCATCAGTGGGTTGTATTTATCTGTATCTACAAAATACCTTTCCACATTCTGCAATATTGACATGAATACAGAAGAAGGCAGACACAGGATAAACGAAGCCATAAAATTTCTTTCTGAACCGCTTTTCAACAGAAAGTAAGTCCGACATAAGAAAAGGTTCAAAGTCCATCGGCGTCCGAAAAAGACATTCAAGTTTTTTTCGGACGCCTTTTTTATTTGCATTTTCCACCCCGTTTTGTCTCGTTTTTCGCCCAGACTATCAAAAATTAGTCCTGAGCTTTTTGAAATTAGTCCTGAGCTTTTGAGAATTATGTCTTATACTGAAATAGGTAGACACATTATAAACAAATAAAATGTATACCTA
>JAUNOO010000063.1 GCA_030531095.1 Bacteroidales bacterium | reverse complement strand
TGAAAAAGCCCAGGACTAATTTGAAAAAGCTCAGATGGTAATTTTGTTCACTACAGTATATCTACTGCACAAAATTTGGAGAATTTCTCCTATTTCTTGGATTTTCCGTAAGTTTGCACCCGAGTTTTCAACGCAGTCGGCAGTGAGCCGGCAAAAAGACTATATAAAAAGACACTTATGACCCTCTTGATGTTGGCGACGCTGGTCGTCTATTTCCTTTTGCTCCTTTGGATTTCGCGTCGCTCGGGGCGGCGCGGGGACAATGACACGTTTTTCCGCGCGGGACGCCAGTCGCCGTGGTGGATGGTGGGCTTCGGTATGATTGGGGCGAGCATTTCGGGCGTGTCGTTCATCTCTGTGCCGGGATGGGTGGGGTCGACGGGCATGACCTACTTGCAGATGTGCGCGGGCTTCTTCTTTGGCTATCTGGTCGTGGCGTTCGTGCTGCTGCCGCTCTACTATAAACTCGGATTGACGAGTATCTATGCCTATCTTGGCCAGCGCTTCGGACGGCAGTCGCACCGCACGGGGGCGTTTTTCTTCTTGCTCAGCAAACTGACGGGCGCGGCGGCGCGCCTATACTTGGTATGCCTCGTGTTGCAGCAGTTTCTCCTGCCGCGGGTGACGGACAATGCCCTGCTGGACGGCATCAGTTTCGTGGCGCTCTCGGCTGTGGTGCTGGTGCTGATTTGGGTTTACACGCGGCGGAGCGGTATATTCACCATCGTGAGGACTGACGCGGTGCAGACCCTATGCCTGCTGCTCGCACTCGTGATGATGATTGTCATTGTGGCGGACAGGCTCGGGCTCGATTTCAGTGGGACGGTGCGCACGGTGGCTGAAAGTCCGATGGCGCAGATTTTCGAATGGGACCCCGCCAGTCGGCAGAATTTCTGGCGTCAGTTTCTCAGCGGTGTGTTTATTGTCATCGTCATGACCGGGCTCGACCAGGACATGATGCAGAAGAACCTGACGTGTCGGACGCTGCGTGAGGCGCAGAAGAATATGTGTGCCTACGGCGCTTGCTTCCTGCCGGTCAACCTGCTGCTGTTGGCCTTTGGTGTGCTGCTCTATGCGCTGTGTGCGGGGCAGGGTATTGCATTGCCCGCCTCGGGCGACGCACTGTTGCCGCAACTCGTGGCGAGCGGTGCGCTCGGCACGCTGGTGGTTGTGCCCTTCACCATCGGTATTGTGGCTGCCGCCTTTTCGAGTGCCGACTCCGCCATCGCGGCGCTCACCACGAGTTGCTGCATCGACCTGTTGCGCATAGAGGAACGCCAACTCACGGCGGCGCGGCAGGCGGCGGTGAGGCGGCGTGTCCACCTCGCCATGTCGGCGGCTTTCCTGGTGTGCATTTTGTTGTTCCGCGCCGCCAACGACACGAACGTCATCAACGCCGTCTACGTCATGGCGTCCTACACCTATGGACCGCTCCTCGGACTCTATGCCTTCGGATTGTGCAGCAGTCGGAAGGTGCGCGACGGCTGGGTGCCAGTGGTCTGCGTGGCAGCGCCGGTAGTGTGCGGCGTGCTCGACTGGGGCGCACCGCGCTGGTGGGGCTATACGTTCGGCTACGAGTTGCTGATGTTCAACGGCTTGCTGACGGTAGTCGGTCTGCTGGCGGCATCGAAGCTGGCGCAGTAGCAGTTTCCCGTCTAAAATAAAGAAACGGCCATTGGACTTCGGGCAGAAATCCAATGGCCGTTTGCTTGTTTCGGCAGAGCCTATAACTGTGCCTTATCCGTTGAGGTATTTGTCGCTGAGGTAGCTGTTGAAACGGTCCTTGTAAAGGTCGCCAACAGGAATGACTGTGCCGTTGTCCATCGTGATACGCTGGCGACTGAACTCGCTGATGCGCTTGAGGTTGACGATGTAGGAGCGGTGGACGCGCATGAAGCGGTCGGCGGGCAGCCAGGCCTCCAGTTTCTTCAGGCTGAGCTGCGCCGTGACGGGACGCTCAAACTGGTCGGTGTGGAAGCGGAGGTATTCGCTCATGCTCTCCACGTAGCGGATGTGGGCTGTTTCGATACGCACTGTCTTGTACTCCGTTTTGAGGAAGAGCACTTCGCCGTCTTGCGAAGACGATGAAGACGTCGCCGCCTGTTGGGCAGCGGCAGGGTGGAGCAGTTCGTACTGGCGCTTCACGCGGCCGGCGGCGCGGAGAAATTCGTCGAGGCCATAGGGTTTGAGCAGGTAGTCCACCGCGCTCACCTTGTAGCCCTCGATGGCATACTCGGAATAAGCCGTAGTGAATACGACCATCGGCGGACTTGCCAGCGAGCGGACGAAGTCGAGACCGTTGAGGTCGGGCATGTTGATGTCGATGAAGAGCACGTCGACCACTTCGCGCTGAAGCCATTCGCGGGCTTCGAGCGCACTCTGGCAGGCTGCGGTCAGTTCCAGAAAATCCGTTTTCTTGATGCAGTTCTCCAACTGGCTCAGTGCCAGAGGTTCATCATCAATGGCTAGGCATTTAATCATAAAAATAGTAGACTAGATGGATTAAAGATTTGATTGGTTGGGAGATAGCCCTGAAAGGTTGATGACCGTGGGCTTGTGAGAGGTATAGACCATGCGCAGACGGGCGTGTCGGCGCTCAGGTCTTTGGCGGGCTGTTGAAGTTTACAGTTTTGAGCGGCATGTCCAGAACCACATAATACTCGTCCTCGTTGGAGCGGATGTCGAGCGTGTAGTCCTTTCCGTAGATGAGGGTCAGGCGTCGCTTCACGTTGGCAAGGCCGACGCCGCCGGGACCGCTTTTCTGCGAAGTCGCCGGGGGTATACTGTTGATGCAGGCAAAGTGGAGGCGGTCGCCTTCCACGCGGACGCGAATGTTGACGAACGAGTCGCGCTTATAGGAAATACCGTGCTTGAAGGCGTTCTCCACGAAGCAGACCAGCAGCAGGGGCGGCACGCCGTAGTCGGGCAGGTCTTCGGGTATGTCTCCCGTGATGGTGACCTTGTCCGTGTATCTCAGTTTCATAAGCGAAACGTAGCCGTTGAGCAGTGCGGCCTCGTGGCGCAGCGGCACGTAGTCGCGGTCGGCCTCGTAGAGGATGTAGCGCATCATCTTCGAGAGCTCGAGGATGGCCACTTTGGCCTGTTCCGGCCGCGCGTCGACGAGGACGAAGATGTTGTTGAGCGTGTTCATGAAGAAGTGGGGGCTAATCTGGTACTTCAGATACTTGAGCTGCTCCTCCAACTTCTGGCGGCGGGCTTCATCCACTTCTTTCGATTTGCGTTCCGACTTGAAGTAGTACTTCACGCCGAGGTTCAGTGCCATTACGAGGAAGCCTACGAGCAAGAACACGGTGGTGCGCGGGTTGACGAGCATGTCCTTCTGGTCGTCCATGTGCGGGTCGAAACCGGGCTTGCCGTTGGGCATAAACTCCGCCCCTCCAGTCGGCATTTCGCGCGGTTCGGGCGGATTGTCGTCAGCTTTCTCCCCGGCTTTTGCCACCTCGCGCTCCATCATTTGCGGTGTGAAGGCGTCGCGTTCATCGTTCGTCGGAAGCGGCGGTGCGGCGCGGCCAATCGAGTCGGTGAAAGCCATTTGGAGCGGCGTGGAAGGCATGACCAGTACGGCATCGTCGGCAGAGCTTGCACCATTTGCGGGATTGTTGCCGCCGGCGGGCGGTATGCCTTCCATTGGCGGCGGTCCGCCTGCCGTCCCGCCCATTTCGATGGCATTAGGCGCCTGCCATTTCGCCATAGGCATTGGCCATTCTATGGAAAGCAGGCAGAGCAGTACGCAGAGCAGAATGCCATAGAGCCAGCGTCGCTGGTAGCGTACGAGCTGGGGCGCGATGAGGAAATTATGGATGAGGAAAGCCACAAAAAACGGCAGGCACATGATCCACGTGTGCACCACTTCCATAAAGTTTGTCGTAGTCCCCAAGTCGAGCGCTACTTTGCCGTAAGCGTTCACGAGGGGTACAGCCAGTACTCCCAGCCACAAAACAATATAGACCGTGTATTCTTGCTTCTCGTACTTTTTCATGTTCCCCTTAGTCTTGTCAGAGCTACGACAACTGCAAATTTAATAAATAATTGTATTCGACCCCGAGCGTCCCGTCTTTTTCTTCATCGGCTGAGCCTGCCGCCCCGACCGACCAGCTGTGGCTGTCCGTCGGTCTTCAGAAGGTTTGGGGGAATTGCGTCGAACGGTAAAATAAAATTGCTAAGACCAAGCTCAAACGGATGCGTGCTCTCTCTTATTTTCACATCCATTTGGTAGGTCTTAGCAATACATCAACACCTTGTTATCCGGTTTTCTTACCCGCCAAGTTTCTTTCCCGTTCTTGTAACCCCTCAATTGCGGGAACTCTCTCACGCGGGTACTCTCTCATCAAACCTTTATTCGATTGCAAAGGTAAGGAACTTTTTCATACAAAACAAATTTATTCAACCAATGGACTGATTTTGTAGGCGAATCGCCAAATTATCCGACGAGTCCGTTTTCTTGGGTGGTCCTAAAGGGCTGAAATCGCGACGAATCGCGTGCGCCAAGTGGTGAACTTTGTCTTGTTTATCTATAAAACGGCGAAAACGGAAAATATTTTGCCGTCGGCGAAAAAAAGTTTGTGCGGGCTGATTTTCAGACCGAGAACTGTCCGCCGCTACAGACTGCCGTAGGGAAGCATCGTCAGCAATTCGGAGCGTGCCAACTGGGCGTCGCGCTCGGCTTCGAGCCATTGCGTGCGGGCTTCGTAGTAGAACGAGAGTTCCAGCAGATATTCGGGCAGCGAGAGGCGGCCGGCGTCGAGGGCGCGGCGCAGCAGGGGCGCGTTGTCGGTAGCGGCGAGGTCGGCGGCGAGTTGGTCAGCCGTCTGGCGCAGGCGGAGCGCTGTGGCGTAGAGCCGTTCCACCTCCGAGGTGAGTTGGGCGGTCGCGTCGGCGAGGTCGAGTTCCGCCCCAGCCAGTGCCGCCTTGCTCTGCTCTACCTTCTTGCGGCCGTTGCCCCAAAGCGGCAGGCTCACGCCGACGCTCACGCCGCTGTAGTTCTGTCCCTTGATGTATTCGCCCGTGTAGCCCACGGTGAGGGCGGGGAGGGCGAGGGTGCGGTCGAGTTTCACCTGCGCCTTGCCCTCGTCGATGGCGGCGCGTGCGGCGGCGACGGTGGGATTGCGCGCACTGACGGCGGTGAGGAAGTCAGTGAGGGCGGGTAGGGGCGCGGCGTCGTAGAGCGTGTCGTGGCAAACCACCTCGCGTCCGCCGTTGAGGCGGCGCAACGTCGCCAGTACATCCTGCCGTTCGGCTTCGGCGCGTTGCAGTTCGGCGGTTGCCATCGAGCGGTTGAGGCGCACCTTGTTGAGTGCCATGCGGTCGATGTCGCCTTCGGCAAATTTCTTGTCGTAGAGCGCTTGCATCTCCTGCGCCAGTGCGGCGCGGCGTTGCAGTTCGGCGCAGAGCCGGTTGTAGTAAGTCAGGTTCACCAGCGCTTGGTCGGCTTCTGCCACGATGGCCTGCACCTCCACGTCGTACGCCCGCTCAAGGCGTTCGTCTGCCGTGCGTGCCACGCGGCGGCGCTGCCCGGTGAGCGTTCCCCAGTCGAGCTGTTGGCTGACGCCGAAGTCCTTTCTGGCGGGCGTGCCGGTGGGTGAGCCCCACAGGTAGGCGAAGTCGAAGTCCGGGTCGGGCAATCGCAGTTCGGTGCGGTTTTCTGCCTTGCCGCTCACTACCTGTTGGCGCAGGGCAGTCAGGGTCGTGTTGTTTCGGAGAATGGAATCGAGCAGCGCCTGTCGGTTGAGGCTTGCTCCGGCGGCGTGTCCAGCGGTGACCACAGAGAGTCCCGCGAGGAGGGTAAATATGAATCGTTTCATTGGTCAGTATCAGGCTTTGGTTTCGGGGTCATCGGGGAGGGTAGGAGACTTCCGTTTCCCCGCATATTTCATATAAATCACAGGAATGACGACAAGGTTGAGCAGCGTACTCGTAATGAGGCCGCCAAGCATGACTTGCGCCATCGGACTCTGGATTTCGTTGCCCGGAAGGTCATATCCCACAGCCAGAGGGATGAGTGCGAGGGCGGAAGCCAGAGATGTCATGATGATGGGGAGCAGACGGTCGGTCGAACCGAAGAGGATGCTCTCGCGGAGCGGCATTCCTTCCTTCGCCAACTCGTTGTAGCGGTCCACGAGCAGCATGCCGCCGCGCGTGGCAATGCCGAAGAGCGAAATGAAACCAATGATGGCGGGGATGCTGATGACGCCTCCCGTAATGGCGAGGGCACCCACGCCGCCCGCAAGGGCGAGTGGCAGGTTGATTAAGACTACTACCGACTGCCGCCACGAACGGAATTGCATGAAGAGCAGGAGCAGGATGACGAGGACGCTTACGAAGGAGAGCAACAGCAGGGTGCGCGACGCCGACTGCTCGCTTTCAAACTGCCCACCGTACTCAATATGGTAGCCTTGCGGCAGTTCCACTTTCTGCTGCACGGTGCGGCGGATGTCATTGACCACCGAACGGAGGTCGCGTCCAGCCACATTGGCTGATACCACAATTTTGCGTTGTGCGTTCTCGCGGTTGATGGTGTTGGGTCCAGTCGTCGAGACAATGTCAGCCACGTCGTCCAGCGGCACCTGCCGTCCGTCGCCTGTGTCGATGAGGATATGGCGGATGCGCTCCGTGCCGTTGCGGTCCTCGTCGCTCACCTTCACCGTGAAGTCGAAGGTGCGGCCGTTGTCATTGACTTGCGACACCACTTCGCCGCCCAGTGCCACGTTGACAAATTGGGCGAAGCTGGGCAACGTAATGCCGTGTTGCGCCAGGAGCAGGCGGCGTGGGCGGATAACCAGTTGCGGACGTTCCACCTGCTGTTCCACGTTGAGGTCTGCCACGCCTTCCACGCCGCTGATGGCGCCCTTGATGGCGTTGCCCAGACTGTGGAGACGGTTGAGGTCGGGACCGAAAAGCTTGATGGCGATATTGGCGCGCGTACCCGAGAGCATTGCGTCGATGCGGTGCGAGATGGGCTGACCTATTTCGATGTTCACGCCCGGCAGTGTCCCCAGTTTGGCGCGGATGTCCGCCATGACCTCGTCCTTCGTGCGGTCTGCCAGTTCAAAGGGCACTTCCATTTCGCTCGTGTTCACCCCCAGCGCGTGTTCGTCGAGTTCGGCGCGCCCCGTCTTGCGTGCCACGTCCTGCACTTCGGGAATGGCGAGCAGGAGGCGTTCGGCGCGGCGGCCTATGCTGTCGGATTCGTCGAGCGAAATGCCCGGCAGCGTACTCACATTGACGGTGAACGACCCCTCGTTGAAGGGCGGCAGGAACGAGCGCCCCATTGTGAGAAGCCCCGTGACGGTGAGCGCGAGCAGAATGACGATGCCCGCCACCACGGGACGGTTGTGGTGGAGAATACGGCTGAGGAGCAAGCCGTAGCCCGTCTTCATGTGGCGAATCCAGCGCGGTTCTTCGTGACGGTCTTTGGGGCGGCCGAGCAGATAGCTGCACAGCACGGGCGTGAGCGTCAGCGCCACCACCGTAGAGGCAAAGAGCGAGACGATGAACGCCACGCCGAGCGACACGAGCATGCGCCCTTCAAGCCCCGAGAGGAAGAAGAGGGGCACGAAGCTCACGACGATGATGAGCGTGGAGTTGAGGATAGGCATTCTCACCTCGCACGAGGCGTCGTGCACCACGCTCAGCAGCGGACGCCGCTCGTTCTCGGGCTTGAGGCGGTTCTGCCGCAGGCGTTTGAAGACGTTTTCCACGTCCACAATGGCGTCGTCGACCAGCGAACCGATGGCGATTGCCATACCGCCTATGCTCATCGTGTTGATGGTAAGTCCCATAAACTTCAGGACAATGATAGTGATGAGCAGTGACAGTGGAATCGTGGCGAGCGAAATGAGCGTCGTGCGGCCGTTCATGAGGAAGACGAAGAGCACGAGCACCACGAAGATACCACCCTCGACGAGCGACTTCTGAATGTTGGAGATGGAGGCGTCGATAAATTTCTGTTGGCGGTAGAGCTGTGTGTTCACCTTGACGTCAGCAGGCAGCGACGATTGCAGTTCAGCCACCGCCGAGTCGAGTTGTTCGGTGAGTTCGAGCGTACTCGTCGACGGCTGTTTGGTGACGGTGAGCAGCACGCCCGGTTTGCCCGAAATGGAAGCCAGTCCCATACGCGGCGTTTTCGCGCCCGTGGTCACGTCAGCCACGTCCGCCAGTGTGATGGGCTTGCCCTTGGGCGTGAGCTTGACGACGGCTTGCGCCATTTCGGCAGCCTCGTTCGTCGAGAGCAGTCCGCGGATGATGTACTCGTTGCCGTATTCGTAGAGCACGCCGCCCGTGGCGTTGCGCGTCATTTCCTGCGTGGCGTCGAGCACTTCCGTGAGACTCACGCCGTAGTGGCGCATCCGTTCGGGGTGAATCTGCACCTGATATTCGCGGATGTCGCCGCCCATGACCGTCACCTGCGCCACACCGCCCGTAGACAGAAGGCGCGGGCGGATAGTCCAGTCTGCAAGCGTACGGAGGTCAGTGAGCGACGTGGAGTCGGCAGTGAGACCGATGAAAAGCACCTCGCCGAGGATGGACGATTGCGGTCCGAGCGTAGGTTGCCCCACGCCTGCCGGCATGTCGTCGTTGATTGTGGCGAGTTTTTCAGAAACGATTTGGCGGTCGCGGTAAATGTCGGTGCCCCAGTCAAATTCGACCCACACCACAGAGAAACCCGTGGTGGAAGATGAGCGGACGCGGCGCACGTCGGTGGCACCGTTCACGGCTGTTTCTATGGGGAAAGTCACGAGGCGCTCCACTTCTTCGGCTGCCATGCCTTTGGCTTCGGTCATGACCACGACTGTGGGGGCGTTGAGGTCGGGAAAGACGTCGACCTCCATGCGCCACACCGTCCAGCACCCGCCGATGAGCAAGAGGAGCGTGGCGATGAGGATGAGCGGCCGGTTCTTCAGGGAGAAGGCGATGATTCTGTTCAACATAATCTTCTGCTGTCTTTATGTTGTGGCGGAATTAATGACTGTGGCCTTCGGGAACGACCGAACTGCTCGCGGCGAGTTTCACCTGGATGGCGCCCTTCGTCACGACGACGTCGCCCGCCTTCAGTCCGTGCGTGATTTCCACGCGCGCCCCGTCAGTGATGCCCGTCTGCACCTCAGTTTTGCGGTAAGTGTGGCGGCTTGTGCGGACGTAGACAAAGTGGAGTCCCTGCTCCTCGGTGAGGGCGGAGACGGGCAAACTGAGTACGCCTTCGCGCGGACTGCCGAGCAGATAGACTTCTGCGAAACTGCCGGGCACGATGTCGCCCACGTTGTCGAACTCAAAGACGACGGGCACGAAGAAATCGTCCGTGTCGACGGCGCGGCCGCACGACACGAGACTGCCGCCCAGACTCGCCAGACTGTAGACGGTGCGGTTGCCGCCGGAGGCGAGACGGAAGTTGGCGCTCTCGACGCGCGGCAGTATATTGTAGTGGCGTTCGGGCACTTCGGCGCGGAGTTGCAGGCGGCGGCTCTGTGTCACGGTGGCGAGAGGCTGGCCCGCACTGACGTAGTCGCCCGAGCGGACGAGGACGTTCTTCACATATCCGCCGATGGGGGCAGCGACGCTGCGGGTCTGCTTGGCATTGCCGAGGCTTTGCGCTGTCGCCGTCGCCGTTTCGAAGCGCTGGCGCGCGGTCTCCAGTTCGCGGGCGGCGATGAGCTGGTCGGCGGCGAGCTTTTTGGCGCGCTCATAGTCCTGACGGGCGGCTTCCAGTTCGGCGGCCGCAGCCGCCGCGGGATTGCCGTCTGCCATTTGTCGTGCCGAAATGCTGAAGAGCGCCTGACCGCTGGCAACGGCTGCACCGTCGGTCAGCGTCGCGTTCGTGAGCGTGACGATGCCCGCCATTGTGGCGGTCACTGTGGCCTCACTGCCCTGCGCGGGCAATACCTGACCCGTCACGGCGACCACTTCGGCAAAGCTGCCGGGGCGCAATGTGTCGACGGCTACGCCCGCTTCGGCGGCCTGCTCGGGTTCAAATACAATTTCGTTGGCGTCGTGACCGTGTGCGTCCGCCTCTTTTTCAGCTTCGCCCTCGGCGTGCACTTCTTCAGAGTGTCCGTCGGCGGAATGTGCCGACTCGTTGTGGCTGTGGCAGCCCGTCAGCGCCAGAGCCGAGAGGGCGGCAAGGCAAGCCAGACAGGGCTTATGGAAATATTTTTTCATTGTGTGTTGGCATGAATACGTTTGGCGTGGCCCACAAAAATGGTTGAGGAAAAATCGGATTTCGCCCCGCGCTTCCCCGACGACCTCCCCGCATCTGGAACTTCACTCGGCGAAGTCTGAAACTTCGTCCCGAACAGTCTACAATTTCCGAAAGTTTTTAAAGAACTGAACCATAGCTTTTTAGAACTTCGTCAGAGCGACTTCAAAAAAGTCCTGAGCTAATTTGAATTAGTCCTGAGCTTTTGAGAATTAGTCCTGAGCTTTTCAGTCAATAGCTCAGGACTAATTTTTGATAGCTCTGGACAAGGTTTTGTTTGCGCTGGAGAGACTTTAAAAATCTCTGAATGACAGCAAATTACCAAAGACTAATCTCAGATTGCCCCGATGCAGATTTCGGAAAATGGGGGAATGCGCCTGAAAACGAAACGGAAATGTCCGGAAAGCCCTCTGGACCTCCCGCTCATGTGCCGTCCTGTTTCTGCGGTGTCACGTTTGGAGGCTCAGTCTCGTGTTTTCGGTGGAGAAATTTTCGGGACGTGAGCCGTTTTCAATAGCCGTTCCGACCGCCCGTCCGGTTTGAAGGGGACGCGGCAGCGGTTTGCGCTATATATAATAAGGTGTGGGATGCAGTTTCTGGGAAAAAGAATGCGGAAACTGCGGACGCATCATGCCAATGCCGGAGGCCCGCGCAATGACGTCGTTGCCGCGTGGCGTTCGGGCAGGACGACGGAAAAAGGCGCCGCCTTCGGGTGAAGTTCTTGTGGGGTGAAACACAAAACCGACAGGGCAGGCAGCAGAGCCGCCGGCGACCAGTCGGGTTGTGTGAAGTCGGACGGGCGAGACGACGACAACAGGAACGTGCGCATCGTCTGCATCTGGCAGTCGGTCTCGTCGCAGTCGTTGTCGGTGGAGTGCCCGGTGTGTCGGTCGTTCATCTGACCGTCGATGTCGCACGCTTCCAGCGCAGTGCAGACCTCCTCGCCGTGATGGTGGTGAGGCAGCAGGGCGACCGTCAGCGTGAGCAGGACGGCGAACCATGTGCGGAGAAGGTGGTGCGGTTGGAACATGAGTTTATGAACTTTCGACGGACTGAAATCGTTTGAGGCGGGCGCGGGAGCTGGGGAATTTTGTGGATTTCACCTTCGCTTATCCGCGGTGCAACCTAATTTTCTGCAAAGATAGAAATTATATTTTGCTTAGTTCTTATATTTTTGTATGAGACCTATTATGATTACGATTGAAATTATAAATATGATAGCATATAATCGATTCGTGAAATCATTTTTATAATTCCTAAATTCCGCAGCACTTCAGTTTAACAATCTTTATAAGTTTCTGAGCAAC
>JAUNOO010000004.1 GCA_030531095.1 Bacteroidales bacterium | reverse complement strand
ACTGTAGGTCGAAGGTTCCTGGTTGCGCACGCTTTTCGCCAGACTGATACCGCCCCGCTTCACACCATAAATGAAGATGCGCTGGGCCTGCTTCTCCCGATAGGAAATGTCGTACAGGTATTTCACCACGATACGCACCGCCCACATCAGCATGGTGGCGAACAGGGCCGAGACAAACAGTTCCCAAATCCGGAAATTCACAAGAAAGCCCTTACCGCCAAAGCTGAGGTCGAGCAGTACGATCACCACAAACGCCAGAATGACGGCAAAGCCTATCCGCTGCAAGTCCACGAAAGACGAATAGCGGATCACACCCGAATAGGTCCGGAAAATGCGGAAGCCGGCAATAAACACGCAAAGGTAGACCGCCACGGTACCCACCAACGGCCAGAACACATGGGTAGTATGGGAAGAGCCGTTGTTCAACGCATACACTGTCAGCATTGAAAACATGACAACCGCACAGTCCAAAGCAAAAATCGCCCAATAAAGAAGCGCTCTCTTGGAAAAATACCAATGCGTAAGTTTGAAAATCAAATCCATAGATAATCTCTGACCTGACGTTAATTTAGCTAATAAAAGGTTCCCCCATCTTTAGATATAAATCAGAGTGCAGCAAAACCATTTTCTGAGATATAACAATTTATATTGTATTACTTTCTCCAAACCATCTTGTTCACCACGCCTGTATAGCTCTGGATGATTTTCACCACCTTAGTCGAGACGTTCTCATCCGTATAGTTGGGTACAGGCGTACCATAGTCTTTGTTGTTGCACAATTCCACAGCTGTATCTACCGCCTGAAGGAGCGATTTCTCGTCAATACCCGCTAGGATGAAGCCAGCCTTGTCCAACGATTCGGGGCGCTCCGTACTTGTACGAATGCAGACAGCTGGAAACGGATGTCCCACAGAGGTAAAGAAAGAACTTTCTTCTGGCAAAGTACCGCTGTCGCTCACTACTGCGAACGCATTCATCTGGAGACAATTGTAGTCATGGAAGCCCAACGGCTCATGCTGAAGAACACGTCGATCAAGCTTGAACCCACTCGTCTCCAACCGTTTGCGCGAACGCGGATGGCAGCTGTAGAGAATAGGCATGTCGTATTTCTCTGCCATCGCATTCACGGCTGTAAAGAGTGATGTGAAGTTTTTCTCCGTATCAATATTCTCCTCGCGATGCGCCGAGAGCAGGATGTATTTCCCCTTCTCCAGCTTCAGACGGCCGTGTATGTCGCTGGCCTCAATGTCTGCGAGGTTGGCGTGCAGCACTTCTGCCATGGGTGATCCCGTCACGTAAGTGCGCTCTTTCGGCAGACCGCATTCTGCCAGATAGCGGCGCGCATGCTCACTGTAGGCTAGGTTCACGTCGCTGATGATATCCACAATGCGGCGGTTGGTCTCTTCTGGCAGACACTCGTCCTTGCAGCGGTTACCTGCTTCCATGTGGAAGATTGGAATGTGCAGGCGCTTTGCGGCGATAGCTGACAAACAAGAGTTCGTATCACCGAGAATAAGCAGCGCGTCGGGCTGAGTCTGTACCATCAGCTTGTAGGAACAGTTGATGATGTTGCCCACCGTGGCACCCAGGTCGTCGCCCACTGCGTCCATGTACACTTCCGGCTCTTTCAGGCGGAGGTCATGGAAGAATACGCCGTTCAAATTATAGTCATAGTTCTGTCCAGTATGTGCCAGAATGCAGTCGAAGTAGCGGCGGCACTTGTCGATGACAGCGGCCAGACGGATAATCTCAGGGCGTGTGCCCACAATGATGAGCAGTTTCAGCTTGCCGTTGTCGGCGAAGCTGACGTTTGAATAATCGGTTCTTATTTCCATTGTCGGTAGTTTTATGTTGTTTCAGACCTCCTCGCCATAGGTGTCCGGGCGGGAAGGGTCAAAGCATTCGTTGCACCAGATGAGCGTCACCATATCAGTGTCACCGAGGTTAACAATGCTGTGGGTATAGCCGGTAGGCGTGTCCACCACCTGCAGTTTCTTTCCATCCACGAGATATTCCAGAACTTGCGACTGCGGTTCCCGCATATTGCGGAAACGGATAACACCGTGCCCCGACACCACGAGAAACTTCTCGTTCTTGCTGTGGTGCCAGTGTTGTCCTTTCGTAATGCCCGGTTTGGAAATGTTCACCGATACCTGACCGCGCTCCGCGCTTCTGATGAACTCTGTAAAGGAGCCACGCGCGTCCACGTGGGTCGTCAACGGATAGGCAAAGGCATCCTCTGGCAAATAGCTCAGATAGGTGGAGTAGAGCTTCTTCTCAAAACTACCTTCTGCCAGATACGGCACCTCTAGTGTCGTGCGGCTGTCACGGAACGATTCTATCAGTTCAACAATACGGCCCAGTGAAACCTCATGCACCTCTGGCACAAAGCAGAACTGACCGTCACGATGTTCCTTTCCCGAAAGCGCCCCAATCAATTCGTCTACGAGGTCATCAATATAGATGAGATGGAGCACAACCGTCGGGTTATTCACCTGAATGGGCAAGCCGTGCGCGATGTTGTTGCAGAACGTGGCCACCGCCGAGTTGTAGTTGGGGCGGCACCACTTGCCGAAGAGATTTGGGAAACGGTAGACGAGGACACGCGCTCCCGTCTCGGCCGCATAGTCGAAGAGCAGCTGCTCGCCGGCACGTTTGCTCTCGCCGTAGGGGTTGTCAAGCTCGGCCTGAATGCTGGAGCTAATCATCACGGGGCATATGTTGCCATATTTCTTCAGCGTGTCGAGCAATGTCGAGGCGAAACCGAAATTGCCCTTCATGAACTCCGTCTGGTCCTTTGGCCGGTTCACGCCGGCAAGGTTGAACACGAAGTCGGCCTCACGGCAGTAACTGTCCAACTCTTCAGGCGTGCTGTCAATGTCATATTCCAGCACCTCCAGTTTCTCTGGGTTCTCGACATCATACCAACGGGCTTTGCCTGTAGCGATGTTACGCAACTGCGCCACAAGGTTCTTTCCGACAAAACCTTTGGCGCCGGTCACTAATATTTTCATTTCAATATGTCGTTTTCTGATAAAGGTTCGTATTTGCCGTCTTTCGCCTCGAAAATCACGGTGCCGTGTTCAAGTGCAACGGCCCGGTGCCATTGTCCTGCAGGTACACTCATTCCGGCAGTATCGCTTCCGGCTGCAACACGGACGCACTCTGTCTCATTGCCATTCTCGTCATAAAGATGCTGTTCCATCGCACCACGCAGTACCACAACCGTCTCGGACGATTTACAATGCCGATGAATCGGCAGGACAGTACCAGGCTCCAAGGCGTTGAGCATCCGTTGCGAATAGTCTTCCGTACTGTTGCGCATGTCGAGGTTCATCCGCAGACGCGGGCTCTCCTCCGCCCGAGCAGTAATGCTATCAAGAAGTTCTTTATCAAATACCATAGTCTTTACTCTGAACGGATTTCCGTCACTTTTGCTCTTTCCTCCAATCCTAAGTCTTCTCTCACAAAACGTAGGCGCAACAGCTGTTCCTTCATGCCTTCCACATCGAGACGGCCGGTGTTGTGGCTGTGGTAGTCCTCTATCTTCGACATCTCCTCATTGCCGTCCGTGAAGAACTTATCGTAGTTCAGGTCGCGGGAGTCACAGGGAATGCGGAAGTAGTTGCCCATATCGATGGCCTTTGCCATCTCTTCGCGCGTCACGAGCGTCTCATAGAGTTTCTCGCCATGGCGCGTGCCGATGACCTTCACCTCCGTCTCGCCATATTTCGGGTCCACCTTGGCGTAGAGTTCCTTCAGGGCCTGTGCCAGCGTGTCAAGCGTGGCAGCGGGTGCCTTCTGCACGAAGAGGTCGCCGTTATGACCGTGGGTGAACGCATAAATCACCAGGTCCACCGCATCGTCTAGCGTCATCATGAAGCGCGTCATGTTCGGGTCGGTGACGGTGATGGGCTTGCCCTGCATGATCTGGTCCACCCACAGGGGTATCACCGAACCGCGACTGGCCATCACGTTGCCATAGCGCGTGCAGCAGATGGTCGTGGTAGCGTCCTCACCAAGATTCCGACCATAGGCTGTAGCTACCTTCTCCATCATGGCCTTGCTGATACCCATGGCATTGATGGGATAAGCCGCCTTGTCGGTGGAGAGCACCACCACGTTCTTCACGCCGTGCTCAATGGCAGAGAGCAGGACGTTTTCCGTACCTTCCACGTTGGTGCGGACGGCCTCCATCGGGAAAAACTCGCAACTCGGCACCTGCTTCAGTGCGGCGGCGCTGAACACGTAGTCTACGCCCTTCATGGCGAAGTCCACCGACTGGCGGTTACGCACATTGCCGATGTAGAACTTCACCTTCGGATCCTGAAGGCGATGGCGCATGTCATCCTGCTTCTTCTCGTCGCGCGAGAAAATACGAATTTCTTTGATGTCAGAGTTGAGGAACCGTCTCAACACCGCATTACCAAAGGAGCCAGTACCCCCGGTAATCAGTAAGGTTTTACCTTCAAATACGCTCATAATTAGTGGTTTTTTGTTTTATAAATTCAATTATTTGAAAAATCATTTCTTAGAATACACAAGACAAAACGATCTCTATATGTCCGGAATATATGGACTGAAGTAGTCTAAAATCATTTTCTACTTCTTGCCTGTGCTTTAAATGACTGGACACCAAGTATCAACATGATTTTTATAGTGAAATCATAAAGAGGCTTGGGCAGTTTTGCAAAAAGCCGTGCAAAAAAAGTTCTAATATTTAGCTTGTATTCTGCCCATAGTGGCATCAAAGGTCTTGAACCATGATAAAGATCGTGCTTTTGTAAATATTTGTGAGCCTTATGTAGAATACGACCTTTACGAACAACATCCAATATAGGAAATTCGTTTCCATGACTTACTGCACACTTGCCACCTACAGCCGCTGCCTTTTTCGTAAGAGAAACCTCGAAATTCCAGGCATTCATTTCTATATCTCCCAAAGTAGCTTCCATAAATGACTTTCGCCAAATACCTGAATACAAGTTGACACGATAGTCTCCTTCTGGTTCAAACGTGCAGATGTTTTCGTAAAGTGTCTTCTTTTCTGGACATTTTGGTCTGTCAAAAAGGCGAAGATAGTCCCATCCCTCCTTGTTCATAATATCCACAAGACGTTCAATACGTTCCGAAGAAATAGGACTTGTCAGAAAATAGTCATCCAAAGTAACCAATACATATTCAGTTTGTAGCAATGGCAGTGCGTATCGTATACGCTCTGTTATTTCTTTGCCTATTCCTGCAGAAACAACTTTTACATCTGGGATATCTACCTCAGATGGTGCATCTGTCAATATCCAAGACTCAAAATCTCTGCTGGGCCAATTGCGATTGAGAAGGGTCGTATGTGCCGGCCACAAATCGCTGAATTTTTCACACGAGTGAATAAGTAGAGTAATTCTGTCTTTAAGCATGGCTTTCTTTGTTTTCGTCTACGAGATGTCGGATGATGTTTTCTACGCGTGCATTGCTTTGTTCGACCACATGATTCTTCTTCGAAATGATTTCTGCTTGTTGATAGTTTTGCTTCTGCAAATTGACATCATTGAAGAGCTGGCTGAGACTTGTTACCAGTTGATCTATAGAGTGGCAGACTGTCGCACAATGAGTAGATTTAATGTATTCCATTGCACCTGTTTCTGGGGCTCCGTAAGCAAGCACGTTACAACCAGAAGCCAATGAATCTGCCACTTTTGTTGACAAAGAATAGCGAACTGTTTGAACATCTCTTTTTGAGAAACCCTCTACCACTACGAGAATGTCGCTATCTACGGAAAGTAGCATAACTTCGGAATAAGGGATGCGGCCCTTGAAGGCCAAGTTTGGATGTGCTTTGAATATACCAGTAATCTTAGCGTCTGGCTCTCCTGAATATACCTCTAGCATCAAATGAGGATTAATTCTGCCAAGGGCGTCTGCAATATCGCAAAGCGATTTGTTCCGTCCCATCCGGATATTTCCAAAGTATCGAATCTTAATATTTTCGGGATTTATGGGCCTGAAGGGTCTGCGCTTGATGTCGCTGACTAAATATACCGTTTGTCCATTGAGACCAAAAGCCTCGTTGTACTTGTCTCTGATTTTGTCACTGATATAGATGGCACTTCCCTTATGTGCGAATACACGGCGGTTTAGTCGGCGATACATGCCATGGTAGAGATACCATAAGGGATTCAATGAGAACTTTGTGTTGAAATAATAATCATCGCCTGTGGACGAACAGATAGGGATATCAAATTTTTCAGCTACATAGAGTGCAATCTCAAGAATAAAGAAATCATTGGAAAAACTTAGGAATACGCATTCAGGATTGAAGGCCTCTAGCCAATGATTAAACTCGGAAGTGTTCCAAAAAGCCTTACGCCAGAGTAGTTTACGCAGCAAATGAGTGAAAGGAGAGTGTCCTCGTCCTATTTTGTACATTAGTGCTGTGACTTTGTTTTCCTTGGCAGCTATGCCTCCAGGAGTAAAGGTGGAAACATCATCCCCTAAGTCCTCATAGCGGTAGGCCTTTCCTGTTGGAATATTCCTACCCATCCACCTACTTACTATGCGCCGGTCGGTAATTTGGAACAAATGCCCGCAATGTCCTTTTACTGGCTCATTGGGGTCGGAGAACACTTGTGCCAAATTGTCGCGTTGCCAACTACGGAAATATGCGTCAAATGCCCGTGATGTTGATTGCGGATTGTAAGGAACTGTCCCCACAATAAGCAGACGCGGATAGTTTTCTTTACTTATTTCCAAAATAGAATCTTATTTAAAACTGGGTTTAGTTGGATAACTTTTATCAAAAACACTGTCGCAAGAATACATATAGTATAATTAAGGGCTATAATGGTAATACCTTCATAATAATCAGGTAGCACACTTAAACGAATCATATTTAAGCTAAAGCCATGTAAAATGTATACTGCAAGAGAATGTACCCCAATCCAGTTAAGGATTTTGAGCAGGGCTCCTTTCATCTTAAGGTCTGAAATCCCTATAGACCGTTTCACATACTGATTGACAATAACTATTACAGCCAAGCTCCCAAACAAACTGCTTACATATCGCAGAACAACCAAACCTAAAGTCATGTCGTTTTTATAGAAATTGAATCTTATCATGATTGTGAGCCATATGACCAAAGATGCAATCCCAATCCAATTTGCCCAATTGCCTATATGTGTAGTCAGTTTACCCTGTATCTGTCCAAAGATATACCCTGCTAGGAAGAAAGGGAAATAAAATAACGTTAGTTTAATGCAGAGGAAAGAAAATCCTGCAGCATATCCAATGGCAGCCAGACCAGTCATTCCTAATATACAGAAGAGAACTACCGCAGAAATGTGAACATAGAGAGATTTAGACTGGAAGCAAGTAGATAAATAAATGGCGAAACCAAAAATTGTAACGATTGTCCATAGAGAAATTAAAAACCAATATCCCGAATCCATATGCCATAGCAAGAAGCGTAATTTAAAAAATGAGTTTTCATCCAAAATGAGTCCTCGAATAGCAAAAGTCCAAACAATCCAAGGAAGCAAATAAGCCAAAGTGCGCTTTTTCAAATACTGCAACAAGCTGTTTTTACCCCCCCATTTGAAAAATGGGCAATACTATAGCGAGAAACATATCCACTAACGATGAAAAACATCGGCATCTGTAGCGTCCATGTGACAGAGAACAAAAATGACTCCTCATAATTTGTGGTTGACCCTGAAATAGTGTGTTCAAGAACAACTAATAACATCGCGATACCTCTAATCACGTCAATACTTATATTCCTTTTCATGTATATTATGTAAGTTGGGTAATGTCAATTAGGCCGCCGGGAATTCAGCCCACACAAGACGCGCAGTGCCTTGAAGCGTTTCTGAAAATTCAACATGATATAACTACAAACGATAGCCAATATCCAAATTGCAAATAGACGAATAATGGAATGCTTGAAAATATACCCCGCAATAAAATAAATTGGAAGCATAATCAACAAGTGGTTCAAATAGTACTGGAGTGAGTATTTCCCGAAATGTTTCACGTAGTTGACTTCTAGTGGTGATAAAAGTGTGGATAGCATCCAGACCATTGCACTACCACTCAAAACCACTCCATAATTTTCTATAACTGTTGAAGCTTCTTTGTTCAAAATAAACAGAATGTACAAAAGTCCGAAAAACATAAACAATAAAAGTCTGTGAACTGCCTTTTGAGGAATCACCTTAACGTAAAACCTGCGCAAGCATATGCCAAGTACGAAAAAGGGAAAGCATAATAAGTAACGGTCAATAGTAAAATCCGTAATATTCTTGATATCTGTATTCAAATACAGACACACGCTTGCGATGGCGATGACTACTAAAAGATAGAAGTTCTTTATGAGATAGACAGTAACCATTAACATCATCAATGTATACAGGAACCAGTAGTAATGTCCCGTCAATATTTGTACGAATCCTTCGATTAACCCAAGAGGGCCACTATTTGTGTATGAACTTAGCAAAAAGCGCAACACTATTCCTAAAATTGAATATGACAGGAATGGATACATCAACCGCCGCATTTTTTTGCTCAAGAAAGTCCCTACAGTATCTTTTACTGAGAACAAAAAGCCCGAGGCTATGAAGAAAAGTGCAACTGAATATGAACATAACCAATATTGGAATCCAGGTAGAGACGACTTTAGATCATAAGGATAAGTGCAGAAACTATGTTCCAACATCACCAATAGAATGGCTATACCTTTTACGAGGTCCACCTCAGGAAAATAGTTCTTGTCCGATACAGTCTTCCGCTTATTTTCTAATTTCGGAGGGGTAATTTCATGATTATTTTGAATGGCTGTTACTGCAGGGTGAAGTTTATGTCTTCGCCCAATTTATAAGGGAGAACATCAAAAGAGAACAATTCTGCAGTAAAGAAATGAAACAACATTACCGCGATAAGTATAAAAGAGCATACTGTTCTACTGCCCCTATCGAGAGTTTGTATGAATATTGGTATTGAGATGACGAAAAACATCATGTAGTACATTGAAGAACGAAGTAATAACGAACCGTTGAAAAGGAGCATCGAACAAACAGAAGCCAATAACAGATTGGTAGCATATGTGTTCAACTTATAAATGGGGGAATCCTTTTCCAAATGGACATTAGTTACTAGGCCCACCATTGCAAATAATATAATCATGACGAGCGAAAGCCCCAATTGATAAGAATCAGATGTGGAGAATTTATATGAACTTTCAAATAGCTTAAAAATGCCAACAACACTTGTATGATTAAACATGTAACAGAAAAATGCTACTATTGCGTATACTATCACGACTCTTCGGTTGAGTTTCAATCTCATAATGAACCATGTCGGATAAAAGAGTATGGCACTTTTGTGTATCAAAACAGCTATCGTAACCAGTATGAGATATATGATGAAATTGGTTTTCCCACCCTTATAGGAAGCCATAAATGCACCCAAACAGAGAGACATACCCATTGCTTGCCGTAAGCCAGTTAGAGCAAAGACAAATTGCTGAAAAGAAATCCATAGGATTAAGGATAATAGTGGGTGAACAGAAAAGCGACGAATAAACAAGAAAATCGGTACCAATATAATAACATAAACAATCATGAAAAATTCACGATTTGTAAGCGCCATAAGATTACAAATTTTCATCAGGAAAATGTAGCCATTCTCGGTATACAGATAATCCCAATTGTCCCACGATACCCTTTGGGTCATTTCATACATCTGCATATAGCCTTCTATGTCTCGACCGACATCAAAGCTTCGCAAAGCACAGAATAGATACATATATACAAACACCAAAGTCAAAAAAAGATCTTGGCGTTTGCTTTTATTTTCAACGACAAAGGTCAGGGCGTAACAAAAGAATATATAAAATATAAGATAGAAATAAGGCTCCATTAGCGATTCCCTAAGATAGAATTGTAAATGTCAAGGATGGAACTGTCGTTCTCATCATCTGTAAGCTTTTTCATTGAATCTCTTGCTGCAGTTCCAATTTTTTTTGCCAATGAAGGGGATTCCAATATCTGAAGCAGATAATAGGCGAGCATCTCTTCTTCCTCAAAACGATAAATGTAGCCATTTTCTCTTTGCTTAATCAGTTCTATCATGCTTCCGCACATAGATGCGATTGTAGGTGTACCTATTGCCATAGACTCTCGTACAGATGTTGAGTGAACCTCCATACAAGAAGGTGAAACAAAACAGTTAGCCCGTCTGTAATGAGCAACCATTTCCTCCACACTTAATCTTCCACAAAATTCAACATTTTCTACCAAATTATTTTCTTTAATGTAGTTATACACCCACTTCTCAAATGAAGTACAGTTCTGAGGATTTATCGTATTGTTTGAACCAAGATTGAAAGGACCAGGAACGACTAGCTTTATATCAGGTATAGTCTGTTTGGCAATCTTTATGGCCTTCAACAATTGAGCCAGTCCTTTAGACTTGTCCAATGTAAAAATCGTAAATACTGAGTACTTCTCGCACTTGTCATAATCCCATTTTGATTCATAATAAGCGAAGTTAGGAGCAAGGAAGTGCTGGAAAAACCGGGTTTGCGGACAGAAAGAGAGACAATACGCTTTTGTGAGTGCATTGTCAGTGATAATGTTCCCCGTTGCACTAATGGCCTTTTGTTCTAATGGTATCTGCTTCCTGAAATAATATCTCTTGATAGCGTTCTTTAGTTTTGCTATTGGGGATACCCTACCCCAATACTTTTTCTCTCTGACGTAGTGAGGAGATATGTAACGCTGGTGTATGCCGATGAGACCTTGAATAAAAATAACTTTGTTGTATTCATTTGCTAATGTTGCCACTCCTGCAGAAAATGAGCTTTCTGTTCCCCAAATATGGATGATGTCGGGATCAATTTTCTTGATAATATCCTCAATTAAAGTTTTGACAGCTTCTGGCAATTCTTTCCCATATGTAATGAAGGGGCTATAACATATACCATAAGCAACACCCTCTTCTGTTTGCTTTGTAATATATTTTTGTCCCCCTTCTGGTCTGATGGGGCATAGGAACGACATTTGAACATTATCAGACCCCTTCAATCGTTCAAATTCACTTTGAATCCACGTACCAGAGGATCCTCCATAGGGTAATTCTAATATTCTACTTGCAGGCCCAATAGCCGCTGAAGACACCCAAAGGATTTTCATATGATTTTCAATTTTTTAATTAATGCTTTAAGAGAAGTGGAGACTTTTTGCTGTTCGTATTTTTTCAGCCCCACAAAATATACGAGGCAGAGCAACACTAATTCAGTCAAAATTATCATCAAAAAACGTTGTAAGTCAGTCGTAGCCAACATGTTAAGCCAGTACAATGGAGCAATGAGTATAGTCAATAACAGCGAATTCATATAGGAGAATGAAATCAATTCTCTCACTGGTATCTTGAGTTTATATTTCAGGAGTATCACTGTGACTATTCTGTCGACCAAAGTCATCACACAATAACATATCAAAATGGAATATGGCGGATACCCCAGCCGGAAAGCTGTGTAGCCCAAAAGAACAGAAGAAAGGAGTATGATACTGAGCAAAATCTTGAATATGGCAACTTTCCCCGATGCCTCATAGAGCGTTGACAAACCAGCCCCGAGAGATGTGAGAAGAGCATCAACTATCACTAATTTCACAAATATAGCAGTATAAGCTGGCACATCGGCTAACCATAAGTTCAGTATAAAGTCCGTTTGCATAAAGATAGGCACACAGACTGTAAGCATCATTATGTAAGAATATTTAGACACATGCTTGACTATGTCAAGTGACCTCTGCAAATCCCCACTGCTGTAGCTTTTTGTGACTTGTGGGGCTCCAGCTTGCGCCAAATTGGTTGTTGCTGAATTGATAAATCCGTTTACGGTATGCGCTATGGCGTATGCTGCATTGACCACTGTACCGAAAAAGAAATTGATTAGTAACGCTGCACCTTGTACTCTTCCTACATTTGCCAAGGCGTTGACCATTAGCCAAAATGCGAAGGAAAACATTCCCAAATACCGTTTCATGTCTCGAACTAGTCGGAATCTTATCACTCCATAGTAATTTCGCATGCAGAAGACAACAAAGCAGCACACCATAACGGCATCGGGTATCAAGGCAAAAATAGCATATACCCTTAATTTGTCACCATCCACATAAGTCAAGGCAATGATAAGCAACAATCTGAGTGCATTCCTCAGTATATTAAAGGATGTTTTGAAAAAGAATCTCTCATACGAAGCAACCAGTCCAATGAACGGAATGGAAATCGTATTTAGAGCGCAGGTGGTAATGGAGACGTTGTATACAAAGATCGCGTCTTCCAAAGAAGCGTTCCCTAGGTTCACGTAATGCTCTATGTAATAATGCCCTAATGGGATACCAATGATTAATGTCAATACTGCAAATAAGATATGTATCAACAAGCTGGCATTAAATGCATTCCTTGGATTTCCGTCATTTTGACCTATTTCTACAGCAATATACCGATAGGTTGTGGTGACCATGGAGGCGTTAATGATGTTGAGGAGCACAACTATACCTCCAACTACATTATACAAGCCAAAATCACTTTCACCTAGTGCTTGTAAAAGAATTCTGGAGGCGATTAACCAGAGTACAGATGATGCAATTAAGTCTATATAAAGGAATAGACTGTTCTTTGCTATCTTTTTGTTATTAAACGAATTGTCAGACATATTTATTCAACACTTTCATTTATATGCAATCCGCTTCATTTGCATTGTGCTAGATCCTCGATGGACATTATAACTTGCACTCATATTCTCTACATTGATCGTACACGTTCTGTGAAGCTTGTGCTGGGGAGCGAACTCGGAATCGGCAAAATCGAAGGTCTTGATGTTCATGCCTTCCCACCCGAGGTTGTCACATAGGAATGGTAGGTTGCATTCAGTAAATCATTCTTGTATAGAAAAAGAACTTACATGCAATTATTTATAAATCATCTACAAACCGGAAGCCAAATCCTCTGCAAACTGCGTCGCAACGCTGCAAGATGAGTGCTGGCTGAAATGGTAGCGCAGATGTCAAGCAGAGGATTTAGAAAGTCCTTCAAGGTCTTGTCTCCCCAATTTTTGGCTTCAGCGGTGACGGATATGGACGGACCGATGAGGACGTGACCATCAGGAAGGGAGACAGAGCGGACTGTGAGACCGAAGGGATGATTGCCATGCAGCAATTCAAGGAGAGCGGGGCACCATGAGGCGAGGATCTTGTCCTGCTCGGCTTTGGCCTTGCCCTCCAGCAAGCGGTAGGGCGTGATTATGGCACTCCAGTCGGCGATTAGGAGGGAGGAGACAGGGGTGTTGGTGGTAGGAATGTCGGTGGTGCTTTTCGCTATGGGCACAAGGGCGACACGGGCATCATAGACAATGCGGCGTGGGGCGGTGGTGTCAGTACTCCGGTCGTGAAAGAGTTCCTCAATTTCCACGGGGCAGACCAGTTCGGTGAAGTGACGGTGGGGAAGGATTTCCACTATTCGTTGTGATTCCGTTGGGATTTTAACTTGAGCCCCAGGCGTCAGGAATGGGCGGAGGGGATTCAGAGGTATAAGCGTTTCCGTCATTTCAGGCGCCTCCTGAAGGAGATGGGCCAATGACTTGAGGTCTGCAGCGGCATCTTCCGTGAGGGCGGAAAGGAACTTCTGGACTTTTTTGTAATCGGGACGGTATGTTTTTTCGTTTTCGGATTTTCTGGAGGTGGAGTTTTTCTGTTCTGTTTCTGTCGGGCGCGCTTCTTGTTCTACTTCTACGCCTTCCAGAGCCACTGCCGTTTTCAGGCGGGTGATTGTGCGGTGCGTCTGCAGGCGGTCCACGATGAAGCGCAGGGCGGCGGGGGCATCGTCTATGAGGCCTGCCTTTTGCAGGAGCCCTTCGAGGCGGTCGACTACGCGCATCGGGCGCACGGCTTTCTCTTCGGGTGAGGGTTCCGTGCCGTCGCAGGTGGTGTTGATTCGCGTAAGGTCGTACTTCCAGACCTGTGCGATGGAGATGGCAAGGTCACCGAGGCGGAAAACCAGGCGCCGCTCGTTGCGGAGGTGTATCAGCACGCCCTCCTTTCCTGCAAACGGTCCGTTGTTGACGCGGGCGCGGATGTTCCTGAGGTTGTTGCTGTACTGGTAGAAGGGACGCTCCAGCACCAGCAGCTCCTCCATCTCCTGCGCGTTGAAGTCCATGAACTGGCGCATCTCATCCTCGGGGATGGTCATCACGTCGTCCGTCGTGCGGTCGCGAAGCAGGAAGCCTTCGGGGTAATGCTTCAGCAGGAAGGCGGTGGCGGCGTATTCCGTGGCGTGGACGAAGACGAAGCCGCTCATGGCGGGCGTCTCGCGAACCTTTCCTTCCGATACCGTCCTGACCTTCTGCGTGGGGCGGTACACTTCTATGATGTTTCCGCCTCCTGTCGTTGCGCTCTGGCGGGCGATGTAGCCCTTCAGCAGTCCTGCCAGTTTCTCCTCCTGGCGGTTCTGCGTGTGGACGACCAGCCACCGCAGGGTCTTGGCGTCGGTCTTGTAGGAAGGGCGCGGGGCGTATTCGTTGTCTCTTTCGATGGGCATTCTCCGCTATATATAATTATTATGGTGTGGGAGACTGCGGACTCGGGGGATTTCTGTTTTTCCTTTTATATAAAACCTTCTGTTCCCCACAGGCCGTAACCCGTGGGGTAAGGGGGTGAGAACGTGCTTGTCTTACGTTGCTCAGCAGCGCCGCTCCGGCGAGTCCGCATCAAAGACGGGGCTGCTTTTATGTCCTGAAATCTGACCGCGGCGCATGGCTGCAGGTCGTGGGGGAAGTTTCATGACATTCAGTTTTTATAGTTCTTGTTGCGCCCCGTCGCGTTCTGAGGGCGGGGAGGCGCAGGCCTGTGCCGTCACACCATGACTTCCAAGAGGTCGTCCTGGTAGTGGCAGACGGATTTTTCTTCGAGGTAGGCAAACGCCACGTAGAGGCGTTTCAAGGTGCAGGCGTCCTGCAGTTTTTCCGGTGAAAGTTCTGTCGTCGGCAGACTGCAGACGCGGGCTACAGATTCGGCTGTGGGGAAGCCTTCTGCGGCATCGTATTGGTAGACGGGCCAGAGGGTGTAGAGCAAATCCACAAGTTCTGCTCCATCTCCTGGAAGGGCGGCGAACATGCGCGCGGCAGCAGCTCTGCTTTCTGCAAGACACGCTTCGTCGCCATAAGCAAGATATTGGCGGTAGCGGCTTGCTGCCAGGAGGTGTGCCGGTAGCACCCCGTCCCCGGCGCGTTGCGAAAGTCTGTCCATAAGGTCGGCAGTCGCGTCGTCGCATATCGGGTTGAGGGTCTGGCGCAGTCCCAGTGCGGCTTCGCCCAGAAGATAAGCCCGCCGGCAGTCGCGTTCCGTGCAGCTCCTCATCTGCACTTCTGTCTGTGCCTTCCGCAGGGCTCCCTGCACCGCGTCTAAATCTGGATAGTGGGGCATCCGCCCTTCGGTCCACTGCATCATCAGCGTCAGCAGGCGGGCGTAGGGGCAGAGTGCGTCGGTGTCCAGACCGCTCACGTCCATCCGCAGCACCGCACGGCAGCAGGTATCCATCCACGCGTCCACGTCCGCAGGGGCTTCCCACGACTGACGCTTTTCGCTGCACAGGACTTCCGCCCCGATGGCGCCGGATTCCATTAACGACCTGATATGCTGAGCCATAGACTTTAGGGTTAGGGTCGCACTCTACGGAAGAGTGCAACTTCGCGTCTTACCTGCTATGGCTCAGATATTTAGATGTTTCAAAAAATTGTAGGGACTTTGTTTTTTCATCCTCTCTTTGCAAACTCGTATACAACAAAATGGCGGGCTGAAATCATTAATTCCAGTCCGCCCATATCTTGCAAAACATTTTTAAACATTACAACCCTTTGGTTTTCAACAAGCAAGCACTAATTGTTATAAAAGTGTGTGAGTAATTTCTCAAAAAATATTTGGTTAGCTTTCTGATTATTAATATCTTTGCACAACGCGTCCGCACTCTTCCGTAGAGTGCGGACGTTTTTGTTGTAACATTTGAGAAGACGTTTCTGGACGCCACAGAAACAGAATGTGGGTATCACAAAGCCCTTCACTCCAGTCTCCAGCACATACATACCTTGTTTTTCAAACTTTGAGCGTCAGAATATACCCGAAAGGTGATAACAACAGTAGCACTTAAAGAATTTATCCCCGAAAGGGTGTAAATCGAGAGACTTTTGTTATATTTGCACCCGTAATGGTATAATTAAGAAAGACAATGGCACCAACATTATTATCGGCTTACGTGAAAGAGATGCGCAAGAAGTATAACCTTACGCAGATGGACCTCTCCGAGAAATCTGGAGTGGGATTGAGGTTTGTGCGCGAGTTGGAACAAGGCAAACCCACGCTTCGCCTCGACAAAGTGAACCAGGTACTTAGCCTGTTTGGAGCCGAGTGTGGGCCATTACCCATACAAAGAGAGGAGGGTGAGAAATGAAGAAGGCCCGCATCTGGTACAAGACACATATTGCCGGAGTGTTGTCGGAAGAAGAGGATGGGTATAAATTTGTGTATGACGACGGCTATCTCAAGCAATCTGAGGCACATGCTGTCAGCCTTACCCTGCCATTACAGGAACAGCCCTACACGAGCCGAGTGCTTTTTCCCTTCTTTGACGGTCTGATTCCCGAAGGGTGGCTGCTGGACATTGCCGAAAGGAATTGGAAGATAGACAGCAGAGACCGTATGAGTTTGCTCTTGGCATGTTGCAAAGACTGCATCGGCGCAGTTAGCGTAGAACCCATAAATGAAGAGGAGGACCAATAATGTGCAGGAAATGCCTCTACTGTTATCAGCCGCTCTTGGAGGGCGAAGTCGATTATCATGCCCGGTGTAGCCAAAAGATTTTCGGCACAAAGACAGCCCCGCTTTTGCCCTACAAACGTAGTGAGCTGGAAGAACTGGCTGGGCAAGTGATTCGTTCACAGACAACGCTCACAGGCGTGCAGCCCAAGCTGTCAATCGACTTTGACAATAAAAGCCGGGCGCCGCAACGCTTCACAATCGTGGGGCTGTGGGGACGTTTTATCTTAAAGCCTCAGACAGAATATTATTCGCACTTGCCCGAATTGGAAGACCTTGTCATGCACTTGGCAGAATTGGCAAGGATAGAAACAGTACCCCATGCACTCATCAGGTTCAGCGACGGCGAACTCTGCTACATTACCCGGCGCATAGACCGCACGCCAAAAGGCGAGAAGCTACCTATGGAGGACATGTGCCAACTCTCGGAACGTCTCACAGAAGACAAGTACAAAGGTTCGCACGAGCGCATCGCGCGACTCATTCTTCAATACAGCAGCGTACCGCGTCTCGACCTTGTAAAATATTGGGAGCAAGTAATATTTGCATGGATTGTGGGCAATGCCGACATGCACTTGAAGAACTATTCGCTCTATGCACCGGATGACCGGAACTATGTCCTCACTCCAGCCTATGACCTTCTGTCAACAGCCATCGTGCTACCACAGGACACCGAAGAGTTGGCACTCACCCTTTGCGGAAAGAAGCGGAAACTGGGCAGAACACACTTCGCCGAAGCCATGACGCAAACGGGCGTAGACGAAAAAGTGTGCTGCAACATTATTGCCAAATTCCATAAAGCCCTCCCCACTTGGACAGCTTTCATCAAACAAAGTTTCCTTCCTGTGGACATGCAGGAGGAGTTAATAGCATTGATTGAAAAAAGAATGGAGGAAGCAGGAAATTAGTGGGTAATCCAGAGCGTTCAGGACAAGGTCCTGAACGCTCTGATGAAAATTGAGATTTCTCTGGGTTCATTTCAGAAAATCCAAAGAAAGACCGGAAAGGTGGCGCGAAGGAAGAATATCGCGCTGCCTTTCCGGTCAAATTGTTTTAGTCGTCCGGCGGTTTAGAACTTATACGTCACGGTGAGGTTGAAGTTGCGGCCGGGGCGGTAGGAGCGGGTCACTTCTTCCACCTCCTTGGTGGTGCCGTCGGAGAGGGTTACGTCGTTGAACTGTTTGAAGTAGACCTTCTCGGCGAGGATGTCCTTGACGCCCAATTTGATGTCCCAATGGCCGAATGTGCGCGAGGCGGAGAGGTCGAGCGAGTTGCGCGGCATTTCGTAGGAGTCGGGGATGTTGACCGTCTGGTCGCTGGTCGAACCGAGGCTGCGGCCTACGCCGATGAGGCGCTTACCGATGCGGTTGTAGAGCAGACTGGCGTTCCAATTGTCGTGGGCGTAGAAGATGCCGAGGTTCACGAGGTAAGGCGACTGGCCCTGCATGGGGCGGTCCTTTTCTTTGGAGGCGTCATCGAAGGTCACTTCGCTCTTGATGAGCGAGCCGTTGAAGACGAGGGTGAAGTCCTTCAGTCCGATGAAGCCCAGGTTCTTGCGCACGTCCACTTCGATACCGTAGCTCGAGGCACTGGCGGCGTTCTCGTATGAGTAGACGAGGCTCGTGCCGCCCGTCACGGTGTAGGTCCACTCGATGGGCGCGTCGAAATGTTTGTAGAAACCGGCGATGGAGATTTGGTCGCCCGCGGCGGGATACCACTCATAGCGCAGGTCGATGTTGTCGATGTAGCACGACTTGAGTTCGGAGTTACCCTGCACACTGCTGGCAAGGTCGAAGTCGTAGAAGACTGACGAACTGACTTCGCGGAACTCGGGGCGGTTGACGGAACGGCCGTAGGAGGCACGCATCTGGTGCTGGTCGTTGAACTTATAGGTGGCGTTGACGGAGGGGAAGATGTCGTCACCATCATAGTAAGTGCTCTTGTGGCTCTCCTCGTAGTCGCGCGTGTTGCTGATGAGTTCCATACGGCTGTGCTCGAAGCGCAGACCGGCATAGAGGTTGAACGCGCCGATGGGCAGATTGACGGCAGCGTATGCCGAGGCGATGAGGTGGTTACCGATGTAGTCGTTGCGCATCTTGGTCTCGTCGATGAGGTAGAGACCGTCGTCGCCATAGTTCGCGGCCTGCATAAGTTCTGTGGGCAGGTCGAGGTAGCGGAAACCAGAGGGCAGACTGTTGCTTGCGGAGTTCCACGTATAAATCAGACTGCGGGTGTTGTACTCGCGGTGGCGATATTCGGCGTAGGCACCCGTATAAAGTTGGGGCGCAATGCGGTGACCCTCAAAGTCGTAGCGGTAGTTGACGGCGGCAGAACCGATGTGCTCGTCGAGGCGGGTGAACTCGCGACTGATTTCGTTGCCCGACGTCAAGCCCACCTGGTCGCGGTCGAGCTGGTTGTCGAGCGTGTAGCGACGGCGGTCGGGCAAGTTGCGGTTGGCATAGGCATAGCCCGCGTTCCAGTCGAGACGGCTCTGGAGCCATACGTATTTGCCTGTGAACTGCGTATTGTAGGTGGTGCGGCTGCTGTAGTAATATTCCGCCTCCTCAATCTGGTTGCTCTGCGCGTCATAGCCTGTGCGGGAGGTGTAGCGGTCAGTGCCGAGCTGGTTGAAGATGTTTTTCCACTCGTAGCGACCCGAACCTTTGGCGGGTACAAACGTGAGGTTGAGCATACCGCCGAGGCGCACGTTGTGGGAATACTGCTGGTCCACATATTTGTGGAGGTAGACGCTCTGGTCGTTCGTCAGGTCGTATGCACCGAAGAGGGCGTTCTCCATCGGCGAATACGTCTTGTAGCTGTTGCTGTAGTTGAGCGAAGCGAGCAGGGCGAAGACGGCACCATTGTCGAAATCCTTGGAGCGGTTGAGGTCGGCAGAGAGCGAGAGGTCGCTGACAGGGCTCTTGCTGCGCACGCGCCAGTCGTTGTTGAGTCCGTTGGTCAGCAGGTCGATTCCGCTACCGCCTGCGGTAGAGTTGAGCGCACTCTTGATACCGCCCTGCAACGAGCGCATGCCGTTGTCGAAGCCGAGGAAGTCGGTGGCACTCCCCTTACCGTAGAGGAAGGAGGAGAAGTGCGTCTGGTCGTTCACCGAAGCGCCCACAGAGATACGTGTGGAGTTTTCGTTGGGCACTTCCTTCGTGTCGATGAGGATGAAACCGCCCGAGAAGTCGGCAGGATATTGGGGCGAGGGCGACTTGATAATCTGCATGTTGTCGACCTGCGAAGAGGGGATGATGTCGAAAGAGAAGGCGCGGGAATCGGCTTCGCTCGAGGGCACAGCCGAACCGTTTATCCACACATTATTATAGCGCTGTGAGAGACCGCGCACCATCACAAACTTCTGGTCGATGATGGAGATGCCGGGCACGCGGCGGATGACTTCGGAGGCGTCCTTGTCCTGTGTGCGTTGGATTTGCTGCGCCGAAACGCCGCTCTGCAGCACCAAACTGCTGCGCTGCACATTGACGATAGCGGCTTCGGTGTTGCGTTTGGCTTTTGCCGAAACGGTAGCCGTTCCGAGTTCGGTTTCGAGCAAACTCATCGGCACGATGAGCAGTGTATCGGTCTTGGCAGGATTGACGGTCATCGTCTTTTTTTCGTAAGAAATGTAGTGTGCCACGAGCGTGTAGTTGCGCTGTCCCAAACCCTGCACGACGAAGAGCCCGTCGTTATCGGTCGTTGCCGTTTTCCCAGCTTGGAGAATTTGCACCGTAGCGCCGATGAGCGCCTCACCGGTTTGAGCGTCCACAACTTTTCCTTTCAACACGGCGGCCTGCAGCGTCAGTGGGCAAAGCAGCAGCACCAATGCATAAAGCATTTTCTGTCTTAATTCCATACAACTTAAATGTGTTCGTAAAAATCAGTGCAAAAGTCCGACAATCATGTTACATTTTTCAGAAAACGCGGTTGAGAATTGGTGAAGACGGGCTTCGACCTGGACGTGCTCCTTGGCTTTTGAAAAATATCCCTGTGATACTTCTCCAAAAGCTCAGGACTAATTCTCAAAAGCTCAGGACTAAGTTGAAAAAGCTCAGGACTAATTTTCAATAGCTCAGGACTAGTTTTTGATGGTTCTGGACTGGGCGTTTCCGAAGGGGGACCGCCACCTTCACGCAGGCCATTCGGCGCACACCACCATGCCACAAAAAAAGCGAACCCAAAATCTGAGTTCGCTTCTGTTTGTTTTTTATTCTGTCAACCTCCCCGAGTCGTTCCATTCTCCGAACATCTGGCCTGCGGCGGAAGCTTCGAGCAGTCGGCGAAGACGTTTGTGGAAGGTTTCCATGCCCTTATGCTTGTCGCGCTGGATGGTGTCAATGCGCACCCGCTGGTAGAGCGCGGGGAAACGCCTGAAGTTTTCCCAGGCTTGCGGGTTTGCGCGGAAGGCAGACAGGATGTCTGGGTCTATCTTCATGTCGGACGACATATCGGGCAACGCTTTGCGGCCGGCTTCCGTCATCAGTCCCAGGCGTTCGAGGCGGCGGCATCGCGCTTTGTTGAGTTCCGACCACGGACTGCCCTTTTTGCGCGGGGAGAAGCGCTGTATGGTTGTGCCGTCGTGCGTCTTTTGTGTAGAGTCTATCCATCCGAAACACAAGGCTTCTTCCACTGCGTCCAAATAGGCCAAATTCGGTTTGCCGTCTGCCACTTCTGTCTGAGCATCCGCCATTTCCAGTTTAGCCGTCGCCGAAGCCTTGCCCTTCTTCAGCGCAACCCAGCAGACGGCCGCCGTCGAATGGTTTTCCGAGAGCCATTGGCGGAAGTCGCTTCTGCTTTGGAAGTGGAGGATTTCCTTGATTTCCATGTTTCTTTCGTTTTACTCCTCAATGTCCAAAGCCTTGAGTTTGTTGTAGAGCGTCTTGCGGTCGATGCCGAGGAGGACGGCCGCCTTGCTCTTGTTGCCGCCGGTGGATTTGAGAGCGGCGACGATGCGGTCGCGCTCGGTGGCGCGGTCGTGGAGGGGCAAGGGGGACGAGACGGCAGGGGCGTTCATGGCGGCAGCGAGTTCGTCGCGACTGATGCGGTCGCCCGTGGCGAGGAGCGTGGCGCGTTTCACCACGTTCTTCAGTTCGCGCAGATTGCCGGGCCATTCGTAGCCGGTGAGAAGTTCTGCGGCGCGGGCGTCGAATCCGAGAAGGTTGCGTTCGAGTTCACGGTTGGCCTGACGCAGGAAGAGGTCGGCAAAGAGCAGAAGGTCTGTGCCGCGTTCGCGGAGTTGGGGCATGAAGAGGGTGAACTCGTTGATGCGGTGGAAGAGGTCTTCGCGAAACGTGCCGCGCGCCACCGCCTCACTGAGGTTTTCGTTGGTGGCGCAGACGAGGCGGATGTCGACCGTCTGTTCTTGGGTTGCGCCGACGGGACGGACGCGGCGTTCCTGTACGGCGCGAAGCAACTGCACCTGTACGTCGTAGCCGAGGTTGCCCACTTCGTCGAGGAAAAGGGTGCCGCCACTCGCGGAGACGAAGGCACCGGTCTTGTCGCTCACGGCACCTGTGAAAGCGCCTTTGACGTGACCGAAAAGTTCGGAGGCTGCCAGTTCTTTGGTCAGTGCGCCGCAGTCAATGGCGACAAATGGTCCCGAGGCGCGCTTGCTCTGCTGGTGGATGCGGCGTGCCACGTATTCCTTGCCCGTACCGCTCGCGCCCTGAATGAGCACCGACATCGGCGTGGGCGCCACAAGTGCCACATATTGGTAGAGGCGGCGGGCAGCCTCGCTTGTGCCTTCCAAATATTCGAGGGAAGCGGCGGGATCAGCCGAGTTGTCCGCCGCCGGTTTTGGGGCAGACTTATCGGGCGTAGGCGTGACGGCGGGTTTTGTTTGGAGAGCGTCGTGGATTTTGGAGAGCAGCACATCGGGCTGCACGGGTTTTGCCACATAGTCGGTCGCCCCAGCCTTCATCGCCTCTACCGCGTTCTGCACCTCGGCGTAGTGGGTCATGATGATGAAGGGGACGGCGGGGTTCACCTTGCGTTGCCACGCCAGGAGGAACAATCCGTCGTGGTCGGGCAGGCGGAGGTCGGAAAGGATAAGGTCGACCGCCGCGCCGTCCGCATCGGCTTCCTTGAGCAAGGCGATGGCACGGGCGACGCTGCTGGCGGTAGTGACCTGGAATCCCTTTTTGCCCAACCATGTGCGCAGCATGGTGGAGAAGGTGAGGTCATCTTCAACAATTAAAATGTGTGGCATCATTCTCTGTTTGCGATATCGTGCAAATTTAGCGAATAAACCTGCTGTGCAAGCCTTCTGTTAATCCGAATTACAGAGTTTTTTATTTCATTGAGAATGGTCTCCAGCCCCATATTTTGCCAAGGCTTGCAAGATACGCCCCAGTTCTTCCTGAATCTGACGGCAATCGGAAGCGTCGGCAGCCGTCCATTCGGTCTGTCCGCGCTCGGCGTCGAGGCGTTCCAGTTGCATGATGACGGGGGCTTGGATGAGCATGAGCGTGGGCAACATTTTATGCGCCAAGCGGCACACTTCCGCCTTGTCGGACTGCGCCATAGCTTCCGCGAAATCGTCGGCGTGCTGGCGGGTGTCGGCGGCAAACTGCTGCATGATTTCGCGCGCCGCGGCGGCATCGTCCTCCGCAAAGGCGGTGAGGGCGTTGAAGGTATAGCCGCCCGCAGACGGCGGGGCGGTTTCTTCCTGGAGCGACGCCTCCTGCAAAGCGTTTCCGGGTGTTTGCGCTTGCGTCAGCCGGCAGACAAGTTCGGCAAGCTGCGCCGCCGTAAAAGGTTTGGAAAGGTGGGCAGTGAAACCCGCGCGGCGGAAGTCTTCTTCCTGCAACAGACCGTGGGCAGAAAGCGCCACAACTGGCATGGCGGCAAGGGCGGGATAACGCTCGCGGAGCTGGGCGATGAGTTGGAAACCATTGAGGGCGGGCATTTCGATGTCGGTGAGGAGGAGGTCGAAGTGTTGTTCTGCAAGGGCTTCCCAAAGGGTATCCACCTGTTGGCAGGCTGTCACTTGCCATTGCCCAGCAGAGACTTTCCGGAGCATACCGACCGTGAGCTGGAGGGCAATGCGGTCGTCGTCGATGACCAATATCTTGAGCGGACGCACTTGCGTCGGCAGTTGCGTTTCTGCCTCTGCAAACCCTTCGTCCACAGACGGCGACATGACCTCCTCGATGTTGGCGGCGGTGACGGGGACAGCGAAACTGAAGGTACTGCCCTGCCCCAACTCACTGCTGACCTCGAGCGTGCCGTCGAGCAGGAGCGCCAGTTCGCGGGTGATGGAAAGGCCTAGCCCCACGCCTTCGATGCCCTGCGAAGCTGGCAAGCGGGTGAAGGCGTCGAATATGCGCTGCTGGTCGTCGACCGACATGCCGGGACCTGTGTCGCTGACGGCAACGCGGAGCTGCCCGTCGCGAAGGTCGGCGCGCAACGTGATGCTGCCCTTCTGCGTAAACTTCAAGGCGTTGCCCACGAGGTTGTCGAGCATCTGACGGATGCGGAAGGCATCGGCGCGGACGGTCTGTGCGGTCTCCGGCGTGAGTTGCACGTCGAGCGTGAGTTGCTTTTCGGTGGCGCGTGGGCGGAAACTTTCTGCCACGTCGCGCAGGAGGACAGCGGGCACGAACGCCACAGGATTGAGGGCGATTCTGCCGTTCTCGAGGCGGTGGTAATCGAGCAGCGAAGTGACGAGGTGGAGCAGATGGGTTGCCGAACCGCCAATGTTTTCCATATAGAGGCGGGCGGCGGGTTCGGTGACGTAGGGACGGAGCATTTCGACGTAGCCCGCAATGGACGCCGTGGGTGCCTTGATGTCGTGCGCCACGGTGAGGAGCAGGCGCTCGCGCTGTGCCATGAGGTTCTCCGCCTGTTCGCGCGCCGCTTCGATTTCGCGGGCGTAGCGGCGGGCTTTGGTGACGTCGCGCCAAATCAGCACGAACAGGAAACCCGAGAGGAGGAGTGCCGCCACCGCCATAGCGCCCATTTTCCAGACTTCACCACGGCGGTTAAGTTGTTCGGCTTCGATGGCATCCTGCAACCAGCCCGTCTCTTCGGCGCGAAAGCCGGCAATGAGGCGGCTCATGCGCGCGGTGAGGTCAGCCCCTGTGCGCCAAAGGCGATTGCGCTGCACGGCGAGGTCCTGCTGGCGCGCCGATTCGCCCCGCTGCACTTCGCGGTCAATGTCTGTGAGCATTTTGGCGACCGAGTCGCTCACGTTGACGTCGCGGCGCACTGTGTCGGCTGGGAGCGTTTCGGCGTGCTCGGTCACGAGCGTGGTGTCGGCGCGCGAGGGGCGGAAGGCATCCGCCAATCGGCGGAAGAAACCGCGACGGGTGGTCTTGATGATATAGGTGCGTTCCTTGCGTGCCTCCTGCTGTGGCACGTCGCTCTTCACCACCACCGAGTCGCGCCCCGCCTGCAAGTCCTGAATGTGGCGGCGATAGGCACTTGCCTCACCGTCGTCGCGCAGGGTGGCAGAGAGGCGGAGCGAGTTTTCGCACTTCAGGAGGAGGAGTTCGCTCAGGGTATCGAGGCGGGCGCGCTGGAGCGAGTCGGGCAGATAGCAGGCGAGGGAGTCGATGGCAAGGAGGGTCGTATCGAGCGCGGCAAGATAGCCCTTCTCCCCATCGGGCACACCGGCGAGGAGCATCTGTTCGCTGTTGGACGCGGCGAGGAGGGAGGTCACCAGGCGTTCTACGGCCTGACGGCGGTCGGACACGCTGCGCTCAGTTTCCGACAACTGCGCCAAGGCGGTGGTCATGCGGTACACGCCCCACACGGCCATGCCGAGCAGGACGATGAGCACGACGTAGCCCACAGCGACCTTGAACGTAATGTGTCTGTTCTGCATTTGCAACTATATATAATAAGGAGTAGCCGTCGGATTTTTGCAAAGGCTCATTTAGATTTTTCCAACGACTTGCGATAGGCTGAGGGCGACATGCCCGTGACGTTCTTGAAATATTTTCCGAGGAAACTCTGGTTCTGGAAATTGAGTTCGTGGGCAATTTCCTTCACAGATAGGTTGGTGTTGCTGAGTAGCTGTTTGATTTCGAGGATGACGAAGTTTGTAATCCATTGGCCCGCCGTCTGGTTGCTCACCGCCTTCACGATTTCGGAAAGGTACTTGGGCGTCAGGCAGAGTTTGTCGCTGTACCAGTTGACGTTGCGCTCCTTGCGGAAGTTCGCCTTGAGCAACTGGATGAACTTGTCGAAGAGTCCGTAGCCGCCCGTCTGCTTCACGTTGGCCACGTCGTAGTGGCGCGAGAGGATGTCGCAGATGTCGAAGTAGAACAGGCGGATGAGCGCCGTGATGGAGTCGCGCAGATAATTGTGGCTCGTCATGTTGAGGCGGGCGAAGGCGAAGTCGATGCCAGTCTCCACCCATCCGCACTCCTCGTCGGTGAGGTGCATGACGGGTTGCTCGTAGAGGCACATCAGATAGGGCCAAAGCTGATGGAGCCCCGTGATGCCGTCCTGCATGCACTGGCGCGAGACGAGTATCATGCGCGCCCCGAAGTCGTCGCTGACGGAGGTTTCGCTAAACACCTCCTCGCCCAATCCGAGGAAGAGGTCGCCGCGCTGCAACTCCACCACGCGGGCGTTGAGTTGGAAGCGCGCCTGCCCCGCGGTGCAATAGCAGAACACGAGGAAGCCGAGCTGCATGGCCTCGGCGGGGAGCGTAAAGGTGTGGACGTCGTTGCACACCATCACTTCGTCGAGCACGGAGATGGTGGTGTCGGTGGCTATCTGACGCACGTCGTCAAGACTGAAAAGGCGTATCGTTTTGGATTGTGTCATATTCGGGGTGTAGCAGCCGCTCCTCATAAACGGCGTACAAACGTAACAAAAAAACGGGGAATAGCAGTGGTTCAGGCGGTTAAAAAGCACTTACAGCAAACGAGGCGGGGACTATTTAGGAATTTCGGTTTGAGAAATGTCTGTGCTACAATGACATGAAACATTTGTTTTCTGAAATTCATTTCTGTGTGCTCTGAATTTTACGCCGCTGCGTATTCTGCGCCTCCCATATTTTGGCTAAATTTGTGCCTAATCTTTTTACTGACTATCTACCTGAACTATCATGAATTTGAAACAATCGATTTTACTCTGCCTGTTGGGCATGACGACCGTTGCGCCCGCTGCGGGCAAGGACATTGAGGTCAGCCTCAACCCCACGACGGGAGCTGTGGGCAGTCTGCGCATTGCGGGCGACGCCAACGCAATGGACTGGATTCTGAAAACGGACAGCACGCAATATAAATGGGTGACTGAAAAGTACGGCTGGGGACTGGGCTACGCCACGGTCGACGGCGTGAAGAAGACGTGGGAGAAACCGACGGCGACTTCGGGCAAAGGAACGAGGGTAACTTATGACCTCGACGGCGTCCGCGTGGAAGTGGTGCGAAAGGTGACGGGCAAAGACCTGACGGAGCGCTATACGTTTGAGAACACATCGGGCAAGGCGGTGACGCTCAGCGACCTAGGAATCTTTACGCCTTGGAACGACAACTATCCCGCCGCGGCGACGTGCATGACGAACCGCTGCAACGCCCACATCTGGACGGGCGGCAGTTCGGCCTACGTCATGGCGGAACGGATGGACGGACGGGGCGCGGCGCTCGGCATGGTGACGACGGAGGGGCGACTGACCGCCTACGACGTGTGGGAACGCGGCAACAACCGGAGCGCGTCGAACTTCCGCGGCGTGTTCGCGCTCTGTCCGCCGGACACGGTGCTGCAGGCAGGCGAGAGTTTCAGTGTGAGTTGGAAGGTCTTCAAATACGAAGGCCGGCAGGCCTTCTTCTCTGCCGTGAAGCGCTACGGCGGTGCGGTGGCTGAGAGCGACCGTTATGTGCTGGCGGTGGGCGACACGGCGCACATCACGCTCACGACGGCGAAGGGAACGACGCGCCACGACGTGAGGATTGACCGCACAGGCGAAATCAGCATAGAATTGCCTTACGGCAAGGGACTTACCACGCGAGTGGACCTTTATGGCATCAGTTCGGAGGAGGCACTCATCGAGAAGCGCGTCAATTTCATCCTCGACCACCAGCAACTTAACGACCCCGCCGACCCGCGCTATGGGGCTTATATGGTCTACGACAACGCGCAGGGGAAAATCTACCTCAACGACGACGCGCGCCAAAGCCTAGACACGGACGAGGGCCGCGAACGCGTGGGGATGGGCGTGCTGTTGGCGGACTGGTACCGCAAGCACCCGTCGGACCGCCTGCTGGGGTCGCTGACGCGCTACGCCTCGTTTGTCCGCACGCTGCAAAAGCCTGACTATACCACTTTTTCCACGCCCGACAAGAAAAGCTATAATCGCGGCTACAACTACCCGTGGGTGGCAAAGTTCTTCTTCAAGATGTACGGCATCACGCACAACCGCCAATATGCGCTGGACGGCTATCAGACGATGCGGGCGTTCTATCGCCAGTTCCACTATGGTTTCTACGCCCTCCACATTCCGGTGATAGACGGGCTGAAGGCGCTCGCCGACGCGGGATTGACGGCGGAGCATGACACGCTGCTCAACGACTTCAGGCAGGCGGCTGCGCTCTACATCGAAAAGGGACTCAACTTCCCCGCCCACGAGGTGAACTATGAGCAGAGCATCGTGGCACCGCCGGTGCAGTTTCTGTGCGAACTCTACGACGTGACGCGCGAGGCGCAATATCTTGACGGCGCGGAGGCAATGATGGCGGCGCTCGAGTCGTTCGACGGGCAGCAGCCGAGCTACCGCCTCAACCAAATCGCCATACGCCACTGGGACGGCTACTGGTTTGGCCGCCGACAGACGTATGGTGACACGTTCCCGCACTACTGGACGACGCTGACCGCCAACGTGTTTCACCTCTACGCCCGACTGACGAACCAGCCCGCATATCAGGAAAAGGCGGAGCAGATTGTGCGCAACAACCTCTGTTCGTTCTTCGAGGACGGCTGTGCGACGTGCGCCTTCGTCTACCCGCGCATGGTGAACGGTGAGCCAGCACACTACGCCGACGTCTTCGCCAACGACCAGGATTGGGCTTTGGTATCCTATCTGTTTGTGAACGAGTAGTTTTCTCTCTGAGCGAGTAGAATTTCTCTGAACAAACAAGTTTTCTCTCTGAAATCAACAAAAAAGCGGGTCGCACACCTCAAAAGATGTGCGACCCGCAATATTTATCGGGACTCGGAAGCGTTTGGCTTATACCAAACCCTTGCCGTGACAGTTCTTGAATTTCTTTCCACTACCGCAGGGGCAGAGGTCGTTGCGACCGGGGAGCTTATCCTTCACAATGGGCTGCTGCGTCTGCTGACGAGTGTCGCGCTGAGCGGCCTGCGCCTGAGCTTGCGCGTTGGCCTGCGACCTTGACTGCTGGGCAGGAGCGTTGAGGTCTTCCTTGCTCTCTGTGTACTGCTGCTTGGGCTGTTGCTCCTCGGGAGCGGCTTCCTTCACCTGCTGCGGAGCCTGAACGGGGATTTGACCGCGCATGAGGGTGGCGACGCTGCTGTTGTTGATGCGGTCGACCATCTTCGTGAAGAGTTCGGCGCTCTCCAACTTGAAGATGAGGAGCGGGTCTTTCTGCTCGTAGCTGGCGTTCTGTACCGACTTCTTCAGTTCGTCGAGCTCGCGGAGGTTCTCCTTCCAAGCGTCGTCGATGTTGTGGAGGAGGATGGCCTTCTCGAAGTCGCGCACAACGGCCTTGCTGCCGGATTCGTAGGCTTCCTTGAGGTTGGTGCGGATATTATACATGAGGCGGCCGTCGGTGATGGGCACGAGAATGTTCTCGTACATCTGGCCCTGCTCTTCGTAGACCTTCGTGATGACGGGCATGGCGACTTCGGCGAGACGCTCGTTGCGGCGGTTGAAGTTATCGATGGCAGCCTGGAAGGAAATTTCCTCAATCTCTTCACGCTTCGTGGCAATGTACTGCTTTTCATCGAAGGGGCACTCCATGGCCATCAGTTCGATGAAGCGGCGGCGGATATCTTCGTAGTCACCGCTGTCGAGGACGTTGATGACGCGGTCCCAAATCATGTTGGAGATGTCCATGCCGATGCGCTCACCCATGAGGGCGTGGCGGCGCTTCTCGTAGATGACGGTGCGCTGCTTGTTCATCACGTCGTCGTACTCGAGGAGGCGCTTACGGATACCGAAGTTGTTCTCCTCCACCTTCTTCTGGGCACGCTCGATGCTGTTGTTAATCATCTTGGCCTCAATCATGTCGCCTTCCTTGAAGCCCAACCGGTCCATAATCTTCGAGATACGCTCGGAGGCGAACAGACGCATGAGGTTGTCTTCGAGGGAAACGAAGAAGACGGACGAACCTGGGTCACCCTGGCGACCGGCACGACCGCGGAGCTGGCGGTCTACGCGACGGCTCTCGTGGCGCTCCGTACCGATGATGGCGAGACCGCCGGCGGCCTTCACTTCGTCGGTGAGTTTGATGTCGGTACCACGACCTGCCATGTTGGTGGCGATGGTGACGGCACCGAGCAGGCGTTCCTCTTCGTGCGTGCTGCCATCAGCGTCCTGGATGGTCACCTTGCCAAGCGTGCTCTGACCGGCGCGCGCCACGATGTCGGCTTCGCGCTGGTGGAGCTTGGCGTTGAGCACCTGGTGGGGAATGCGGCGGAGGTCGAGCATACGGCTCAACAACTCACTCACGTCGACGCTCGTCGTACCGACGAGGACGGGGCGGCCTGCGAGGCGCATCTTCTCGATTTCGGCAATGACTGCGGAGTACTTTTCGCGCTTCGTCTTGTAGACGCGGTCGTTCATATCGTCGCGGATGACGGGACGGTTGGTCGGGATTTCAACCACATCAAGCTTGTAGATGTTCCAGAACTCGCCAGCCTCGGTAATGGCGGTACCAGTCATACCAGCCAACTTGTGGTACATACGGAAATAGTTCTGCAACGTGATAGTAGCGAAGGTCTGCGTGGCGGCTTCGACCTTGACGTGCTCCTTGGCCTCAACAGCCTGGTGCAGTCCGTCGCTCCAGCGGCGGCCTTCCATGATACGGCCGGTCTGCTCGTCCACAATCTTCACCTGTCCGTCCATAACAACGTACTCTTCGTTGTTGCGGAAAAGCGAATAGGCCTTGAGGAGCTGGAGAATGGTGTGGACGCGCTCGCTCTTGATGGCGAAGTCGGCCAAAGCCTCGTCCTTGCGCTGCAGACGTTCCTCGTCCGACAGGCTCGTGTCGGCTTCCAGAGCCGAAAGGATGCCCGTGATGTCGGGTTGCACGAAGAGCTGGTCGTCGTTGACGGCGTCGGCAAGCCACTTGTAGCCCTTATCGGTGAGGTCGCAGGAATGCTGCTTTTCGTCGACCACGAAGTAGAGCGGTTCGACAGCCTCGGGCATGCGGCGGTTGTTGTTCTCCATATAGATGGCCTCGGTCTTGAGCATACCCGTCTTGATGCCCTGTTCGGAGAGGTACTTGATGAGCGGGTTGTTCTTGGGGAGGGCTTTGTGGCTACGGAAGAGTTGCAGGAAACCTTCTTCTTCCTTTTTCTTGTCGCCCGAATTGATGAGCTGTTTGGCCTCGGTGAGGAAGTTGGTGGCCAACTTGCGCTGGGCTTCGACGAGGCGTTCCACCAACGGCTGGTACTGCTCGTAGAGTTGGTCGTCGCCTTTGGGCACCGGACCAGAAATGATGAGCGGCGTACGGGCGTCGTCGATGAGCACGGAGTCGACCTCGTCGACGATGGCGAAGTTGTGCTTGCGCTGCACGAGGTCCTTTGGGCTCATTGCCATGTTGTCGCGGAGGTAGTCAAAACCAAATTCGTTGTTCGTACCGAAAGTGATGTCGGCCTGATAGGCGCGGCGGCGGGCCTCAGAGTTGGGCTGGTGCTTGTCGATGCAGTCCACGCTCAAGCCGTGGAACATATAGAGCGGCCCCATCCATTCGGAGTCACGCTTGGCCAGATAGTCGTTGACCGTCACCACGTGCACACCGTTACCGGTGAGGGCGTTGAGATATACGGGCAGGGTGGCGACGAGCGTCTTACCTTCACCCGTAGCCATTTCTGAAATCTTACCTTGATGGAGCACGATACCACCGAAGAGCTGTACGTCATAGTGAACCATGTTCCAGGTCATTTCATTACCGCCGGCAACCCAGTGGTTCTGGTAGATGGCTTTTTCGCCCTCGATGCGGACGAAGTCGTGCGTCGTGGCGAGTTCGCGGTCAAAGTCGGTAGCCTCCACCTCAATCTCCTCGTTCTCCGAGAAGCGGCGGGCGGTTTCCTTCACGATGGCGAAAGCGTCGGGCAAAATCTTGGTAAGGGCATCCTCGAAGCGTTCGAGCACATCCTTCTCCAATTTGTCAATCTGGTTGAAGATGACCACGCGGTCTTCGATGGGCGTTTCCTCGATTTTGGCCTTGAGGACCTCAATTTTCTCCTTCAAGTCGTCGGCCGAGTGCTGTACGGAATTCTGCAGTTCCTTCGTCTTGGCGCGGAGTTCGTCGTTGGAGAGGGACTGGATGGCAGGATAAGCCGCCAGCACCTGGTCTACGATGGGTTGGATAAGTCGGCGGTCGCGAGTAGCTTTGTTACCACCGAGTAGTTTGCTCAGAAAATTATTAAAATTCATTTTATGTATTGTTTGCGTTTTGGGAAATTCCGGGCGCCTCAAGTATCTTCTTGCAAAAACGCCATGGGAATAAATAAAAATAAGGAATGGGGTTACATTTTCAGAATAATGCCTCCGCACCGACCCGCGCCCCTACGGTTCAGAAGAGCGGTGCTACGGCACACGCATTCGGAGCGCGGATGCGCATGGCCTTCGACAGCGTCGGGGCAATGCGGTCAACCGTAACTGGGGTTTCAATTTTCTCAGCTTTGACGGAAGCGCCAAAGAAAATAATGGGATAGGAGATATAGGACTCACGCACCAACTGGTTCTCGTGCGTGTCTTCGTTCACGTAGTGCCAACCCGATGCCACTTCTACCATGACATCGCCGGAGTATTGCTGGTTATACCCGCTGCGGATACGGCTGATGCCCGGCGTCCAAGCACCCTGCATGAGACGCTGCGACGTATAGACGTCCTTCACGCCCTCGAGCTGCATCAGGAAGTCCTGCGTGCGCTCCAGCACCTCCACGAGGTTGAGCTGTTTCGTCTCGATGAGCTTGTGGTTGAGGTACATCTGCGTGCCGAGGCAGGCTTCCACGTAGTTGCCCTGACCGTAAACGGCAACGAGATAGAGGTTGAGCAGGGCCGAAGCCTTTCGCATATCGAACGTCCCGGTGGGGATGCGGTATTTCGAGAGGTCGCTGTTCACCTCGTCGGTGTAGCCCGTAGAGGTCACGACGAAGAGGGCGTTGTCGAGCCCCACTTTGCGGTCTACGGCGGAGATGAGGTCGGCGAGAGCGCGGTCAAGGCGGACGTAAGTGTCCTGCAACTCCATCGAAGCGTCGTTGATGGCGCGGTGCTCGAAGTTGCCGGCGTAGAACGTCACAGCCAAGTGGTCGGTAATGGCGTCAGCGCCCATCATTGTCCCGTCGAGGCAGGCGGTGGCGGCAGCGGCAACTTCGCCGTTCACGAGTCCGCTCGTCTTGAAGTCACTGAAGCGGTCGTCACCCTTAAACTTGTGCTTGAAGGGTGTCTTCATACCGCCAGAGAGGAAGTAGCTGAAGTTGCCCACGAGGTCCGACGAGGGTTCCCAAGTGGTGCTCTTGAGCGCTTTCTCCAACGACTGGTAACTGTTGCGCACGGAAGCCCATGCGGGCAGCGAACCGTAATAGGACGTGGAGCACCACTGTCCTGTCTGGTCGTCAATCCACACTGCACCGTCGGCGGCATGGCCTGCGGTCAGGATGGCAGCTTCGCGGAACGGGGCGATGGCATAGACGAGGGCCTTGCCTTCGCTCGCCACTTTCAGTTCGTCACCTACAGTCGACACGCCGAGGTACTTCGGGGCAGACTTGTCCGTCGTACCGCCCGTGCCTTCGTAGGTGGCGTCGTCCACGCAGAATACGGGGCGCAGCGTGTTGCGGTCAATCCACCGCCGCGCTACGATACCGTTGCTCGACGGCGCACTGCCTGTCGCCAAGGTGGCGGCTGCCGACGCGCAGTCGGGATTTGCCATGGGATAGTCGGCCTGCGAATAGATGCGGCCGTCGCGGAACAAACGCTTGAAGCCTTCCTCGCCGTAGAGCGGCATGAAGGCTTCGAGATAGTCGGCGCGGAGTTGGTCTATGAGGATGCTGACCACCACCTTGGGGATGCCGTTTGAAGTCGTCTGTTCGGCCTTGAGTTCGGCCGGAGACAAGACGGTCATCACTGCCAGCAACGACACGAGGAGACGGCGACTGTATTGGTCGCCCCCGTTTGTCGATTGTGACTTTTTGTGGTCTGTCATTTTTGTTCGTTATTACTGTATATATAATATAGGTGTCGGCTTCAACGCAGATTGTATTTGGCGGAAAGCCCTACCACCGAGATGCTCCTTGTGAGCAAAATTAATGCCAAGATATAGATTTCGGTCGGAAAACTTTGCGGAGCAATGAATATTTCCACAAAAAAGAGGCACAGTGCCACAATCAAGGCCTTGTGGTAGACGTCGGGCAAATGGTGGACGTTGCGCCACACCTTCACCGGCAGATACAACAGCGGCAACGGATTGAGGAGTAGGATGAGCCAGTTGCTGCCCACGGCGGGATGCTCCGACCAGAAGAACAGCAGCGCCACGATGCAACCCGCTACGCCGTGCACAACCATCAGCAGGTCGTCGAAGAGGTGGTACACGCGGCGGCGACGCCATTCCCAAGCGCACAAGGCTATCGTCACAACGAACAACAGCCCCGCCGCGGCGAGGGGGGAGAGGGGGAACATTGCATTGGGATGCGGTTCTGCTCCCACTACCGTTTCTTTGCGGAGCACCAGGGGGCGGCGCGTGCCGTCGGCACTGACCACCGTGGCGCTGTCGAAATAGGCGGCGGCATATATGGGCGAGAACATTTGTTCCACGCGGCCGACGGGTGCGTCGGTCTCTGCGCCCAATATCAAATCCTGACCAAAACAATTCCACGGGCTGGCCTCAGCCGAAAACTCGTGGATGATGGTGCGGAAGGTCTTGCCTTCCTGTGCGGCGGGCCATTCGATGCGCCCTTCCAAGCACTCCTCCACTTCTTCCACCGCACGCGTCGTGCAGTTGTCGTAGAGGAAATTGTAGCGATAGGTCCACCCCGGCATACTGGCGGTACGCAACAGCGAATTGACGAGACGCGCTTTCTCCGAAGCGCTCAGGTTGAGCACCTGCTCTTCAACGGCACGCCCATCGCGGCTGTACGACTCGGCGAAACGCCCAAAACTGGAGACACCAAGCATATAGTCGGTCTGTCCGAGCATGAACCGCCATGTGAAGTTGGGCGTCGAGAAGTCGAAAATGCCGTAGTTGAACACGAAGTCCGCGCCAGTGCTGAAGTTCTTCACGCGAATGGCGGTATGACCGTAAAGTTCATACACCGCCGTACCCGGCGCGCACGTCAGCAGTCCTACTTCCAACGAATCGGTGCCGGTGCTGTCGCTTTGCGCAGACGTGTGCGGCACAGACAAGAAAAATCCGGCGACCACCCACACCAATGTTTTGAGGACTGATTTCATTGCGCTTCTTCGAAATTCGGTGCAAAGTTACTCTATTTTCGGGAGATAGCCACCACTTCGTCTAAAAAAAGGGAACATCAGAATAAAGCCACAGACAAAAATGCCGCCCCACCCTTGCAGACAGCCCGCGGCGCAACGACAAAGTTCCCGCAAGGCGCGCAGAATGGTCTAAGTCCTGTTCGAGGGTTCTCTACAGCTTATGAAAATTAGTCCTGAGCTATCAAAAAATATCACAGGACTAATTTTTAAAAGCTCAGGACTTGTTATCAAAAAGCTCAGGAGAAAGTTTGAGAAAATCCCACCAGCAACAAAAAAGCCGCCCTTTCAAGCATCAGTGCTGAAAGGGCGGCTCGTTTATGGTGTACGTCGCGCTTAGAACTTGTAGCGCTTGTCGACGATGTCTGCCTTATTGATCATGGTGTCAAAGATGTTGTCCGTCTGACCGAAGATCTTGCTCAGCAGGGCGCGAGAGCCGTTGAGCATGGCAGTGGCTTCGTTGTAGCCAGTGGTGGACACTTCCTTGCTGTTGACCTGAACCATGTAGATGCCCGTGGCACCCTTGATGGCACCGGTGAACTTGCCAGTCTCAGTGCGCTCAAGTGCACCGGCGAAATTAGGCTCGTAGGTGGCAATCTGGATGAGGGAAACGGCAGGCTGGTTGCGGAAGTCAACACCCTTCACCTTCTTGGCGGCTTCGATGTCTTTCACGTCCTTCACGCTGGCAAGAATCTGCTCGGCCTTCTTGTCGCGGAGCACAAGGGCTTCGAGTTGACTCTTCACGCTGGGATTGTCCCAAGCCACATAGTCGCCGTCGTTAATCTTCGACACGGCTACGACGAGCAATCTGTTGTTGTCTGTGCCACATTCGTAAACCTGCGAAACTTCGCCTTCCTTGGCTTCGTCGAAGGTCCAGATGAAAGCATCTCTAACGCCTTCACCGCCGATGTCATAACGGAGTTCCATAGCATTGCTGGTGCTCATGTTAGGACGGTCGATTACCGTGAAACCGCTCTTGGGGGCGTTCTCCTCGATTTCAGCAATGGTTCTGTTCTTGGCAAGGAACTCCATGAGGGCACGCTTACGGTTGTTGTAGGTTTCCTGAGTGAACTGGATAGGATATTTCACGACAGCCACGTTGTACTTCTCGCTCGGCGTAGAAGAATCGAGCACAGAGGTTACGACGTAGATGGGCTGGCCAGTCTGGTTGTTGGGGACGGCATAGTAGGCAGTCGTACCAACAGGAATCTGGCAGATGTCGGTGTAGGGGCTTACGGAAGACGTGTCGGCGTTAGACTCTACATAGTAGCGCACGGCGTTCCAAGTGGTGTCGCCCTTCAAACCGTACTTCTGTACGACGTCGGCGTGCTCAGCCGAGATGGCGCTCAGCGTCTTGCCACCCTGAACGGCAGCGACGATGCTGTCGGCAAGGTCCTTGCTGTCTACTGCGAGCTGGCAAATCTGGAGAGAGTCGGGCGTGGTCTTCACGTCGACGAGTTTGTAGGTGGAGATATACTGCTCACCGCCACTCTTGCGAGCCTCTACCTTCGTGGGGGTCACGCCGCCCACCTTGAGGGTATCGAGTGCCTTAACCACTTCGTCGAGGCTGCTCTGGGTGTAGATGTCCTTCGGTACATAGACGTTCATGTAGGTGACTTCGGTCTTGGAAGCACGCATCACGTTCTCCACGTCCTCAGCGGTGCTCACCTTGCGGAGCGTGTCCTCAACGGCCTGCACCTGAGCCATGATGGCTGACTGGTCCTTCGGGCTGGCGGTGACGGTGATGTTAATCATCTTCACGTCGCGGGTCGGTACGCTCTGGCGGAAGTATTCCTTGGTCTCCTCATACTTCTGCTTGAGGTCGGCGTCGGTGATGTTGATGGTCGTATCGTTGATGCTGGTATAGGGCACCGTGGCGATATCAAAGTTGAGCGTCGTACTGCTCTCGTCGAAAATCATCTTTGCAGAGATGGGGTTGGAGAGCGCGCCCTGTGCGAGCAGCGACATATACCTGTTCATGAGGATATCCTGCGGAATCTGGCTCTCGCAGTAGAGACAAGCCTGCTTGATGTTGTAGATCATTTCGGCCGTCGTGGGGTCCTGCTTCTGGTACTGGCTGATTTGCTGGTCGGCGGTCTTCATGAACTGCTTGTAGCCCTCGACGGTGGCCTGGCCGATGTATTTTGCCATGAGAATCATGATGCGCTGTGCGTAGCTGATGTTAGCCACGGTGGCCTGACCATACTGCAGGGCCTGGGCAATCTGCTGCAACTGCTGCGGGGTGACGCTGGCGATTTCGTTCTGCACGTCTTCGGTGGTTACGGTCAGACCGAGCTTGTCGATTTCTTTTGCCAATACGTTGGTTTCCTCGAAGCGGGTCCAGATGCGCTGACGTACTTCGCTTTTCTGCTCCTCTGTGATGTTGTCGAGAATCAGTGTTTCGAGATTTTCTTCGCTGCTAACTTGAGCTTCGTAGTCCTCATAGGTCAGTTCCTTGCCGTTCACTTCGCCTTCCACGTTGGGACGGGAGCAAGAGTTGAAGTCGGTCAGCGTGACAATGAAGAGCAAAAGGGCACCTCCGATAACGGTCATCAGCAATGCCGGTTTGTTTCTAAGTGTTTGTAATGCGGCCATTGTTTTTTGTAGTGTTATTTTTTATTTGTTTTGTTTCCAGTTTTGTCGCACGAGCGAAACGCCCGACTCCCCGCCTATTTTCCTCGGCTGGAAGCCTAAAGGCACCTCGCGCTTCGAGATACGACGCGCAAAGTTATAAAAAAAGAGGGGAAGGGCATTATTTTTCTTTAAAAAACTTCGTTCTATCCAATTTTCAAGGCGTTTTCCGCCCCGCTACAGTCTTGCTGACAGGCATTTCACGCGGACGTACCACGGTGACGACGCTGTCGGTGTCACTCTCCGCGGCGGGCACACTGGCAACGGGTTCGTCGGCACCACTGTCCTGGGGTATAGGCATGTAGCCGCTTGACTGACTGATGTGGTACTTCGTCATGGCTTCGTTCGACCTGAACCTGTCGCCGTCAACGTCGCGGTCGGGCGTCACGATGTGCATGTAGGTGTCCGAATACATTTCGTGCTTCCCCATGTCCCAAAAGAGAACGGTCGTACGGAAGGTGGTGCCATTGGCAAAGTTTTTCACAAAGACGCGTCCCCGCAACTCCCAGAGATTCTGGTCGTAGCAGAAAGCTGTGTCGGCTGTGATATAGAGGTCCACCTGGAAATTTTCGTTGAAGCGCTCAAAGAACAGGCCTTTGAGGAAAACCTGACGCGGCGGTTTGGTCATGTCGTAGGCCTGCCACTCTTCGGCAATGAGTTTGTAGCGCACCACGCCGGAATCGGAAATGAGTTTCGACACGCCTGTGGTCACCATCACCGGCAGGGAGTCGCGGTTTTCTATCGCCACACCTGTCGGAGGGGCTTCGTTGCCACAGCCCACCAGCGGCAGGACGGAGAGCAGCAAAAACAGTAGCGGGAGCAGAGCCCCCGCACCGAAATGTTTATACCTTATTATTCTACCTTCCATTTCGAGAACCAGCGCTCATTGAACGTGAGGCCAATGCAGAGGCGCAAGTAGTGTTCGGAAATCATGCCTGCCACCTGCGGCTTCACGCGTTCGTACTGGGCCGAGATGTTGAGCATGGAGCGGTTGTTGTACATGTTGATGATGGGGAGCGAAACGCCCGCGCTGACGAGGTAGTCTCTCGGACCTTTCTGTCCGTCCACGAGAATGTAGGGCGAGGTGTAGGAGAAACCGACGCGGTAGCGCACGCGGTCACGCCAGCGCAGTCCGTCGGGGTCTTTCACGTATTCGGCACCGACGGTCACCTTGTGCATGTCGGTGAACTGCCCCACTTGCGACACGTAGTCCACACCCGAAGTGGTTTCCACGAGAGTGGGCGCCTTCACGTCGCTCCACTTCTGGAAATTATAGTCCACGCCCACGCGGAGGCTCTTCTTGTATTGCCACGTCAGACCCACACCGAAGGAATGGGGCAGCGCGTAAGCTTTGGAGACGGAAATGGTATCGCCAGTCGTCGTGGACGAGCCGAGTTTCTGGTCGTAGTAGACGCCCTTCGAACCGATGTCGTGACCCAAGCCGTAGGTCAAACCGAGGACGAAGCTGTTGTTTTTGTCAATATCTGCCATGAACTGGATACCGAAGTCCAACGAATAGGTGCGGATGTCGGCGAGATACTGGCGGCGGCGCGAGGCGATGGTCGACTCGCTGAAGGAGGCCAAGACGGTGTTGGTCATATCGCCCCACATATAGCCCACGTTGGCACCGATGGCGGCGAACTTGAAGGGGCTCCAGCCCAGACCGGCGTAGACTTTGTGCACACCGCCGTCACCCGAGTAGGAATCGGTCTGCGTGATGTCGTCGTCATCCGCCATTTCGTAGCTGTGGGTGGTTTCGTAACCAATGGTGCTGTAGGGCATCAAGCCCATAGACAAACCGAAGCGGGGAGCCAGGCGGAAACCGAGGGAGACATAGTCGTAGGAAGTGTTGTGGGCGTTCACTTTCTGCCCCGACTGCTCGAGGTTGGCATTCTGCAAAGAGAAACCCACGTCGAAGATGAACGTCAGGGAGTCGATGGCCGAATAGGAGGCCGGATTCTTCATGTTGAGCTGCTTACCGTCGCGCATACCATACGACAGACCGGCCATGCCTTTGTTGAAACCTTGAGCCTGGTCGCTCAACAAGCCGAAGCCATATCGCGAGTAGGGGGAGTTGCTGCCGTTGGTTTGAGCTTCAGAGTCGAGAGAGCCAGCCATGAGCAGAACAACCAGTGCCACTGCACTCCGCCACGCGATTTTCTGACGAGTTTTCGCACTATGTGTTCCTTTTTTCAGGATATTCATATTCTTATTTGGTATATATAATGATTTCTATTTGGTCGCCTCACGCGCCTTCTCCGGCGCTCATCATGAGCAGGCGGTTCAGTCCGCGTGCCACGAGGTGACTGTCGGTGAGGATGTTTTGGCGCACGGCGTCACTGAAAGCGAAGCGGTCGCCTCCCGTCAGGAAGATACGCAGTCCGGGGTAGCGTTTCTGCCAATGGCGGATGCAGCCCTGAAGCTCATAGCCTATGCCACTCACCACTCCAGCGCGGATGGCGGTGTCGGTGTCGTAGCCCAAGTCGGGCGTGTCGCCGTCCACGTCGATGCGCGGCAAGCGCGCCGTGCGGCGATTGAGGGCCTCGAGGCGCATTTCCACGCCCGGCGAGATGTTGCCGCCGAGGTAGCGGCCCGAAGCTTCAACGAAGTCGTAGGTGATACACGTGCCAGCATCCACGACGAGCAGGTCGGTTTGCGGCTGGAGCGTCACGGCACCAACCACTGCCGCCAGACGGTCTGCGCCCAAGGTCTCGGGTGTGCGGTAGCACACCTGCACCGGCGCCGGCGTTTGTCCTGTGACGTGAAGTACGGGATAAGGCAATGTTCTCAATGCGGCTTCCAATTCGGGATTTTCGGCTGCCACAGAGCAATAGGCCATACGTTCCGGGTGGTACTGGCTCAACACATCCAACAAATGTTGAGGTCCTGCATTTTCAAACTTTTCTTCCCGGACAAACTGCCCGTTTTCAAAGACGGCCACCTTGGTCCGCGTATTCCCTATGTCTATCGTCAAATTCATTATTCGGGGATTGCGGGCATGCTTCCGCCCCTTTTGGAGTACCGGCATGCTACAAACACTGTGCAAATTTAGTGCATGCCAGTTGAAAGGCAAAATATTACAACTTTTTTTTTGAAATCAAAAGGGAATAACGGAATCGCGCGTATTTCTGCGGGCACAACAAGCATCTGCCAACGCTCTGTTCGCGCCGCTCACCGCGTTTTAGACCATATGTTTTTCCCTTTCCAAAAAAGTTCAGAGCAAATTCAAATTAGTCCTGAGCATTCTATGTCTCCAACCAAGCTTTTGCCAGTTTTTTAACT